>DASRHP010000012.1:600000-900000 GCA_035650475.1 Candidatus Binataceae bacterium | reverse complement strand
GACCCCGCCGGGCGCCCGCAATACTTCGTTCAGGTCGGATCGTTCGCCGCGCCCGCCAATGCCGAGCGCCTGCGCGCGCGGCTTGCCGCCTCCTGGCGCGACGTCAGCGTCGACGAGCTTGCTACCGGCGACAGGCGCTACTACCGTGTGCGGATGGGCGGGTTCGCGACCCGCGACGAGGCCCGGGCGCGTGCGGCTCAGATGGCGCGCCTCGGCCTGCCCATCATAATCCTCAACGAATGAAACCACGCGCGCGCCCTGCCCTGCTCCGGCTCCTGTCCCGCGCGTTAATCGCTTTCCTGCTCACGACGACTCCTGCGTTCGGCGCGCCGGCGCCGACGCCCGCGCAGGGCTCGCCGTCTCCGCGGCCGAGCCCGTCCGCCCATGGGACGCCCGGCGCGGGCGAGGCATCGGGCCCCGCTCAGAAGCAGGCCGCTGCCGTCGAGCAGGGAATCCAGCGCGTGCGGGCGCTGAAACTCAAGCACGGCGTGCCGATAGCGGAACGTACGTCGGAGCAGGCCACCCGGATGCTGGCGGCGGAAATCGATCGCGAATACACGCCGGAGCAGATCGACGCCGATGGGCGCGCCGGCGCAATGCTCGGGCTGTACCCGCGCGGAATCGATCTGCGGGCCGCCAACCTGAGCCTGCTCGAAAGCCAGGTGATAGCATTTTACGACTTCCACACCAGGCAGATGGTGATGGTCAGCGGCGCGCTCACCCGGGAGTTTCCCGGCCAGCCGCCCGAGGTGCGCGCCAAGCTCTCGCGGATGATCCTGGCGCATGAGTTCACCCACGCGCTCCAGGACCAGAACTTCGACTTCGGCGCCGAGGACGAAAAGCTCAAGACCAACGGCGACCGCTCGCTTGCGCTGCACGCCGTGGCCGAGGGCGACGCGACAATCGCCGGCTATGCCTTCATGCTCGGCGGGATCAATCCGACCCTGCTCGCCTCGCTCATTGGAAACCTGCAGAGCTTTGCGCAGGCCTTCACCGGCGCCGCCGCCGGCGTGCCCCGAGGCGTGGCGCAGCCGTTGATTTTCCAGTACACCGATGGCGTGCGCTTTGTCGCCGAAGCCTACAAGCACGGAGGATGGACCGCGGTGGACCGGCTGTACCGCAACCCTCCGCAGTCCACCCAACAGATTCTCAACCCCGAGCTCTACTATGACCATCCGGCACCGCCCGACAGCGTGAACGTCGGCGGCTACGAGGCGGTGCTTGGTGGATGGCACAAGGCCGACGAGGACACGTTGGGTGAGCTGGGTCTGCGGATCATCCTGGAGAACACGCGCGGCAGGACGTCGCCGGACTTCGCGCTCGCCAACAAATGGGCGGGCGACCGAATCGTAATGCTGCGCAAGGGCAAGGCCGTAAGCGTGATCTGGCTGATCGCGTTTCGCGACACCGATAGCGCGGCTCGCTTTGCCGCCGTTTACACAAAAGTGCTCGAGCGCCTGCACGGCCACCACACCGCCTATCGCGTCGCGAGGCGCCAGGATGCGGTCCTTGTTGCGGTGGGCGAGCCGGCCGCGCACTTCAAGCAGCTCGGACCGTCACTATGGAAGGCGAGCAGGATAACGGCGCCGCCGCCCGCGGCGCCGGCGAGTTCTGCTCCGTTGCAAGCCGGGGCACCGCCGCGGTCAAGGCAAGCTATGCAGGTGGCGATACGCTGATGAAGGGCTTCACGCATCGCATCAGCCGCCAGGCCGCAGGCGACCAGTCGCATCGCCGCCATCGAATCGGCGCGTTGCTCGCGCTCGGACTTGCCGGATGCGCGTATGCGGTGGTCAGCGGCGGCAAGGTCAACCGCGCCAAGGCGGATCAGATCTATGCGGGTTTGCAGGAGTTCCGCGGTCTGACCTTCAAGAGCGCCGTGCCCCTGGTGGTGATGAGTCCCGAGCAAGCCGACCGGGTGCTGCAATGCGAGGTGACCAGCCGCGGAGGCGATGTGGCGCTCGCGCGCGCGGCGCGGGTCGGCGCGATGACCGGGCTGTACGCACCTGCGACCGACCTTGAGGGGCAGACGATGCGAATGCTCGACAGCCAGGTCGCCGGCTTCTATTACCCTGGAAACAACGAGATGATCCTGGTCCAGGGCAAGGCGCCGCACAGCGTGCTCGAGGGGCTCGCGGGCTTGTTTACCGGCAGCGATCCTGCCAACGAGATGCTGATCGCGCATGAATTGACCCACGCGCTCCAGGATCAGCACTTCGATATCCATCGCGCGCTCGACCGCATCCGCTCGGACGACGACCGCAAGCTCGCGCTGAAATCGATCGCTGAGGGCGACGCCACGCTGACGGCCTATGGCTACGTCGAGGGCGGGCTTAGCGCGGCACGGATCGACGAGCTGGTAAGGCATCTTGCGCAGATGCCGCGGATGTTCGACGCCGAATCGCCCGGTACGCCGGCCGCGCTGCGCGAATCGCTAATCTTCCAGTACGCCGAAGGAACGCGCTTTGTGGGCGAGGCGTACAAGCGCGGCGGATGGGCCGCGGTCAACGCGCTTTACGCCCGGCCGCCGGCCTCGACGCGGCAACTCATCGACCCGGTGTCCTACTTCGACCGCTCCGCTTCGCCGGTCACGATAACGATAGCGGGATGGGAGCGGGTGCTGCCCGGCTGGCGCGCGGTCGCGCATAACACTTACGGCGAGCTGCTCCTGCGCGTCGTCCTGCAGCGCAATCCGAGCGATCAACCGCAGGTGGTGCTGGCACGCGGATGGCGCGGCGATCGGATGGCGGTGCTGGAGAAGGACGGCGCGCTGACCGTTATCTGGATCGTTGCGCTGGACGACGGCGACACCGCCGCCGCGTTCGCCGGCGTGTACCAGGGCATCCTGAATCGGCTTCCCGCAAGCGCGGGCGCGACGCTCCACGGCGTCGATCGGCGCGGCAATACGGTGCTCGCCGTGATCGGCCCCGGCGCCGCGCATTTCGCCGAGCTGAAGCCAGCGCTGTGGCGCGCGAGCGTAATCGACGAGGCGGCATCAGACGGTGCGCCGCGAAGCGCGCCGGCCGAGACGGTGGCTGACGAACGTTAGGCGCCGAGCAGCTGGCGCGCCTTGGCGATGAGCGCCTGTTCGCTCGCGTGGGTGGCGCGCCTGAGCGCGTCGTCGAAGCTGAGCCAGACGACTTCGTCGATTTCGGCGTCGTGGGCGGAGGGGTCGCCGCCTACGCATTCCATCAGGAAAAAATGCACGCGCTTGAAAATACGGGTGAGCGGTTCGCCCCGCGCATGGGCGGAAAAGACGTAGGAGATGTCGCCCAGCGGCTGCACTGCGCCGACAGTCAGCCCGGTTTCTTCGCGCACCTCCCGCCGCGCGGCGTCGAGCGGGCTCTCACCGGGCTCGAGATGCCCCTTGGGCAGGACCCAGGTCCTGCGTCCTGCCGGGCGCACCAGGGCGACCTGGTATGAGCCGGCGGAATTGCGCCGCCAGATCACGCCGCCGGCCGAAACTTCATGGCGCCTGCGGATTTCGCCGCTTGCCGTCGCTCGCTTTGAATTCGACCGTCTGGCCCGCGCCATCCCTTCTAGCCTACATCGCCCAGGCTGAAGCCGAAATCCAGCATCCGCCTGAGCGCCGCGCGCGTGCCGGCGGAAGCTGGCGATTCCAGTGCCGGGTCGCGCACTAGCCATCGCTCCGCCAGCGCGCGCGCCTGCTCGATAAGCCGGATATCGCGGATAAAGTCAGCGAAGCGCAGCGGCAGCGCGCCGCTCTGGCGGGCGCCGAGCAGGTCGCCTGGGCCGCGCATCTCGAGGTCGGCGCGCGCGACTTCAGCCCCGCTGCCTGCGCGCGCCATCACCTCGAGCCGCTTGCGCGCGCGGGCGTCCGCGCCGCGCGACAGCACCAGGCAGCATCGCGATGCCGCCGCGCCCCGCCCTACCCTGCCGCGCAGCTGATGGAGCTGGGCGAGGCCGTAGCGTTCGGCCGCGACCACGACGATTACGCTCGCTTCGGGAACGTCGATGCCGACTTCGACCACAGTGGTCGAGACCAGCACGTCGAGCGCGCCGTCGCGAAAGGCGCGCATCGCCCGCTCCTTGTCCGCCGGGCGCATCCTGCCGTGCAGCGTGCCGATTTTGAACCCGGCGAGCGCTCCTGTGTTCAGCCGCTCTGCCATCGCGGAAACCGACATCCGTTCGTCGCTGTCATCATCGCTCTCGATCAGCGGCACCACGTAGTAGGCGCGCCGGCGGGCTTCGAGTTCCCGGCGCACCGCCGCGTCAACTTCAGCCATCCGATCCTCGGTGAAAACCTCGGTCCTGATCGGTGTCCTGCCGGGCGGCATCTCGTCGAGCACGGAGATTTCGAGGTTGGCAAGCAGGGTCAACGCGAGACTTCGCGGGATCGGCGTCGCCGTCATCAGCAGCGCGTGAGCGCTCGGTCCCAGCGCTTTCAGCCGCGCGCGATCGAAGACACCGAAGCGATGCTGTTCATCGACGATGGCCAGACCCAGCCGGCCGAATGCGACACCTTCCTGGATCAGCGCCTGGGTGCCGAAGACGATGGGCAGCGCGCCGGAGGCGAGCAGGCGCAGCGTACGGGCGCGCTCGGCCGGCGGCGTCTTGCCAAGCAGGAGCGCGGCCGGTACGCCGAGCGGCGCGCACAGCCGGGCGAAGCTCTGGTAGTGTTGCTCGGCGAGCAGTTCGGTCGGCGCCATCATTGCGACCTGCCATCCCGACTCCGCCGCGCGCAGCGCCGCCCACAGCGCGACCAGCGTCTTGCCGCTGCCCACATCGCCCATCAGTAGACGGTTCATCGGATGGGGCCCGGAAAGGTCGGCGCCGATCTCGTCGATCGCGCGAAGCTGCGCGCGGGTCGGCGCGAACGGCAGCGTCGCCAGCAGGCGCGCGCTCAGTGTCGGCAGGGCGTCGATACGCGCGCCGGTCCGCCGCGCCGCCCGCATGCGGTCGATAGCCACCGCGAGCTGAAAGGCGAACATCTCGTCGAACGCAAGCGCATACTGCGCCGGGCTCTCGCCTGCCTCCAGAGCGGCCGGCTCGGCGTCGGCGGGCGGCTGATGCAGAAAGCGCAGCGCGTCGTACGGCGGCATCAGGGCCGCCTCGGCGCGCAACTCGGGCGGCACCGCGCCCTCCACTCGGCCGCCGATCCCGTCCAGCGCCTGCGAAACCAGCGCACTGTAGACACGCTGGCCGATCTCCGATGGCAGGCTGTAGACGGGACGTACGGCGGGCGGCGCGCCGCCGTCGAGGGTGTAAACCTCGGGATGGATGATTTCGAGCGTGCCGTCGGGGGACTCGCCGACCCGCCCGTGCATCACGACCCGCCCGCCTTCGGGCATGCGGCCCTTCATGTAGGCGGGCAGATTGAACCACACGACGCGCACGCGTGCGCCGTGGGTGTCCTGGAGCCATCCGACGGCCATCCGTCGCCAGCGCATCCCGCGCATCGGCCGCTCCTTGAGCCCGAGCAGACGTCCTTCCACCACAGCGGCGGTCCCGGGCCTGATTTCGACAAGCGGCGTGCGGATGCGCCAGTCCTGGTAGCGCAGCGGCAGGTTGAAGAGCAGGTCGGCGACGGTCGTGATACCGCGCTCGGCGAGCGCGGCCGCACGTTTGGGGCCAACGCCGCTGAGCGCGGCAACCGGGGTTTGCATGTCGAGCGGCATTGCGCGAAGCGAGGGGCGCAACCCGGATGGCGTCCGCCCGGGCGCGTCTATCCGCGCGCCTGCTCCGGCGGCGGCTTCTGATGGTAGTCCTGGAGCGCGCGCACTTCGAGGCGCTCGCGCTTGAGCGCCGCGATACCTTCGACCGCCGCCTGCGCGCCGGCCATCGTGGTGAAGAACGGCAGCCGCATCTCCAGCGCGGTGCGCCGAATCGAAAGCGAGTCGGCGGTTCCCGAGGCGTCGGGTGTATTGATCACCATCGCAATTCTGCCCTCGCGCATCAGGTCCACGACATGCGGCGATCCCTGCCCGACCTTGTTCACGGTTTCGCAGGGGATGCGCAGGCTCAGGATGTGGCGGGCGGTGCCGTCGGTTGCGATCAGCTGAAACCCCATCGTGGCAAGCCCGCGTGCGATTGGCTCCAGCGCCGGCTTGTCCTCGTCGCGGACGCTGATAAAGGCGCGACCGTCGGCGGGGAGATCGGTCGAGGCCGCCAGTTCCGCCTTGGCGAAAGCCATCGCGAACGAGCGATCGATTCCCATCACCTCTCCCGTCGACTTCATCTCCGGACCGAGAATCGTGTCCACGCCGGGGAAACGGACGAAGGGGAAAACCGACTCCTTGACCGATACGTGAACCGGCGTGCGCTCGGTGGTAAAGCCGAGCTCGCCGAGCTTGCGTCCCGTCATTACAAGCGCTGCGAGCTTGGCCAGCGGCACGCCGATCGCTTTACTGACGAACGGGATGGTGCGCGAGGCGCGCGGATTGACCTCCAGGATGTACACCTCGCTGTCGTAGATCGCGTACTGCACGTTGATGAGGCCGACCACGCCGAGCTCGCGCGCGAGCAATCGGGTCTGTCGTATCAGTTCGTCCTGTATCACGGTGCCGAGTGTGCGCGGCGGCAGCACGCAGGCGCTGTCGCCGGAATGGATACCGGCGTGTTCGACGTGTTCCATGATCCCGCCGATCACGACCGCCTCGCCGTCGGCGATCGCATCGACGTCCACTTCGATCGCGCCCTGGAGATAACGGTCGATGAGCAGCGGGCGCTGCTCGGAGGCGAGCAGCGCCTGCTCCGCATAGCGGCGCAGCGCGGTCTCGTCGGCGACCACCTCCATCGCGCGGCCGCCGAGCACGTAGGATGGCCGGATCAGTACCGGGTATCCGATCTCGGCTGCGCCGCGCATCGCCTCGGCCAGCCCGCGCGCGAGCACGCCGCGCGGCTGCTTGAGGCCGAGCTTTTCGACCATCCGGTTGAAGCGCTCGCGATCCTCGGCGCGGTCGATCGCCTCCGGCGGCGTGCCTAGTATCGGCACGCCGGCGCGCTCCAGCGGCACGGCCAGCTTGAGCGGGGTTTGCCCGCCGAACTGCACGATCACGCCCAGCGGACGCTCGCGCTCGACGATGGCGAGAACGTCTTCGAACGTCAGCGGCTCGAAGTACAGGCGGTCGGAGATGTCGTAGTCGGTCGAGACGGTCTCGGGGTTGCAATTCACCATGATCGTCTCGAAGCCGGCCTGCTTGAGCGCGAGGCTCGCATGCACGCAGCAGTAGTCGAACTCGATACCCTGGCCGATCCGGTTGGGGCCCCCGCCCAGGATCATCACCTTGGGGCGCGCCTCGGGCGGCGCCTCGTCCTCGCCCTCGTAGGTCGAATAGAGGTAGGGGGTGAACGCCTCGAACTCCGCGCCGCAGGTATCGACGCTTTTGAAGACCGGGCGGATGTCGGCCTCGCGCCGCGCGCGTGCGACGGTTTCCTCGTCCGTGCCGACCAGCGCCGCGATGCGCTGGTCTGAGAAACCCATCGCCTTGGCCTCGCGCAGCAGCACCGGGTCGAGCGGGCCGGCCGCGATCCGCGCCTCGGCCTCGACCAGTTCGGCGACCGCGTCGATGAACCAGGGGTCGATGCGGGTCAGGCGATGGACCTCCTCGCGCGGCATTCCCAGCCGCAGCGCGTCAGCGAGGTAGTACAACCGATGGCTGTTGGGCAGCGCGAGATGGGCGCGCACGGTAGCGAGCGCCGCCGGTTCGCGCATGCCCAAGACGCGGCTCTCGAATCCGAACGAGCCGATCTCGAGCGAGCGCAGCGCCTTGTGTAGCGATTCCTTGAACGTGCGCCCGATCGCCATCACTTCGCCCACCGATTTCATCTGCGGCCCCAGTTCATCGGCGGCGCCGCGGAACTTCTCGAAGGCAAAGCGCGGGATCTTGGTGACCACGTAGTCGATGGTCGGTTCGAAGCAGGCCGGGGTCTTGCGCGTGATGTCGTTGGAGATCTCGTCGAGGCGGTATCCGACCGCCAGGCGCGCCGCGATCTTGGCGATGGGAAAGCCGGTCGCCTTCGAGGCGAGCGCGGAACTGCGCGAGACCCGCGGGTTCATCTCGATAACGACCATCCGGCCGCTGCGCGGGTCGATGGCGAACTGGATGTTGGAGCCGCCGGTATCGACGCCGATCGCGCGGATAATCCGCAGCGCCGCGTCGCGCATCAGTTGGTATTCCTTGTCGGTCAGCGTCTGGGCCGGCGCCACCGTGATCGAGTCGCCCGTATGGACGCCCATCGGATCGAAATTCTCGATCGAGCAGATGATCACAACGTTGTCCGCGCCGTCGCGCATCACCTCAAGCTCGAATTCCTTCCAGCCCTCGACCGACTGCTCGATCAGCACCTCGTGGTTGGGCGACATTCCAAGCCCCCACGCGACCTTGGAGCGGTACTCGGCGATGTCGCGCGCGATCGAGCCGCCGGTGCCGCCCAGCGTGCGCGAGGGGCGGATAATGAGGGGCAAGCCGAGCCTTTGCCGGATCCGTTCGGCGTCCTCTTCGGAGTGGGCGATTTCCGAAGCCGGCACTTCCAGCCCGATCTCAATCATCGTGCGCTTGAAGAGGTCGCGGTCCTCAGCCTTCTTGATCGCGTGCAGCTTGGCGCCGATAAGCTCGACGCCGAAGCGATCCAGCACTCCCGATTCCGCGAGCTCGATCGCCAGATTGAGCGCGGTCTGCCCGCCGACCGTCGGCAGCAGCGCGTCGGGGCGCTCGTGCTCGATTACGCGCGCGATGGCCTGCGCGGTCATCGGCTCGATATAGGTGCGGTCGGCCAGTTCCGGATCGGTCATGATCGTGGCCGGGTTGGAGTTGACCAGGATAAGCCGCAGCCCTTCCTCGCGCAGCGCCTTGAGTGCCTGCGTTCCCGAGTAGTCGAATTCGCAGGCCTGGCCGATCACGATCGGGCCCGAGCCAATCAGCAGTACGGAGTTGAGGTCCTTGCGCAGTGGCATCTAAAGCTTCAGGTCCATTTGGTTCGCTTCGGCTCCCAGCAATTGTGTCACGCGACGGCTCCGTGCCCTTCCTCCGTCGCGATCCGATCCAGCGCCTCGGCACCCCAGCGCGGGAACGCCTCGACCAGGCGGCGGAAGCGGCGGAACAGATAGCTCGCGTCGTGCGGCCCGGGCGAGGCCTCGGGATGATACTGCACGGAGAAGAACGGCACCCCGACGCCGCGCAGCCCTTCGACGGTTCGGTCGTTGAGGTTGAGATGGGAAAGCTCGGCGCGTCCGGCCAGCGAATCGGCGTCCACCGCGAAGCCGTGATTCTGCGAAGTGATTTCCACCCTGCGCGTGCGCAGATCCATTACCGGATGATTCGCGCCGTGATGGCCGAAGGTCAGCTTGTAGGTCCGCCCGCCGAGCGCGAGCCCGAGAATCTGATGACCGAGGCAGATGCCGAAAATCGGCTTTTTGCCGATCAATTCGCGTACGGCCGCATGCGCATACGGCAGCGCCGCCGGATCCGCCGGCCCGTTGGAAAGAAAGACGCCATCGGGGCCGGCCGCCAGCACCTGCTGCGCGGTTGCCGTCGCTGGCATCACGCGCACCCGAAAGCCGCTCGCGACCAGGCGGCGCAGGATGTTCCGCTTGGCCCCGTAGTCGAGCGCAACGACCAACGGCGCCGCGCGCAGCTCCTCTGTGGTGGGGCGGTGATAGCCCTCGCCCAGCGTCCAGTCTCCGAGTTCCCAGTCGAATGAGGCCTCGCAGGTGACTTCCTTTACCAGGTCGCGCCCGACGAGTCCGGGCGAGGCCTTGGCGCGCGCAACCAGCGCGGCCGGGTCGAGGTCCAGGCTGGAAATCACCGCCTCCTGCGCGCCGTGGGTGCGGATGTGGCGCACCAGCGCGCGAGTGTCGATTCCCTCGATTCCGACCACCCCTGCGCGTTCGAGGTATTCGCCGAGCGTCATTTCCGAGCGCCAGTTCGACGGCCGCGGGCAGTACTCCTTGACCACGAAGCCTTCGACGTATACGCGCTGCGACTCGGCGTCCTCCGCGTTGACCCCGACGTTGCCGATTTCGGGGTAGGTCATGCACACGATCTGCCCTTTGTAAGAGGGATCGGTGAGCACCTCCTGGTAGCCGGTCATGGCGGTGTTGAAGACGATCTCGCCGACTGTTTCGCCAATCGCGCCGAAGGCGCGGCCGCGAAAGATGCGCCCGTCAGCGAGCGCCAGTATCGCCTCGCCCGCCGCCATCAGACCCGCGCCTCCGTGCGCGCGTCATACACGATTTCGCCGGCCACGATCGTCACCATCGCCTTGCCCTCAAGCTCGCGCCCGCCAAACGGCGTATTGCGACTCTTCGAGATGAACTTCATCGGGTCCACCGTCCACTTACTGTTTGGGTCGATAAGCGTGAGGTCCGCACGTACTCCCGCCTCGATGGCGCCGCCGTCGATTCTGAGCAAACGCGCCGGATTAAGCGACATCATCCGGACCATCCGCGGCGCGTCGATGACCCCGCGATGGACCAGCCCGAGCGCCAGGCCGAGCGCGGTCTCCAGCCCCACTACGCCGTTGGCCGCATGGCTCAGCGCCTCGGCGGCGTCCTCGGGCAGGCGGCCGCATTCGCGGTCGGCGCCGAAGAATCTGGCAAGGCGCGCCATCCGCTTGGAGTCCGGGTCGTGCGGAGCATGATCGGTAGCGATCATGTCGATCGTGCCGTCGGCGATCGCGGCCAGAACGGCTTCAACGTCGCGCGGACTGCGCAGCGGCGGCGCCATTTTGGCGTTCGGCCCCCATCTGAGCGCTGCCCGCTCGTCGAGCGCGAAATGATGGGGTGTCACTTCACAGGTGACCTGGGCGCCGCGCTTGCGCGCGGCGCGAATCAGCTCGAGCGCTTCGGCGGTCGAGACGTGCGCGACATGCACCGCAGCTCCCGCGCCGATCGCCAGCGCGAGGTCGCGACGCACGCGATCGATCTCGGCGGCCGCAGGAGCGCCGGCCACGCCGAGGCGCTTCGAGACCTCGCCGGCGTTGACCGCGCCGCTGCCGGTCAGCGCGCGGTCCTCTTCGTGCAGCGAGATGGCGAATCCGGCCCGCGCCGCTTCCTCCAACGCCCGTGCCAGCAGCGCCTGATCATCGATCGGAATCCCGTCGTCGGAGAACAGCCGCGCGCCCGCCGCGGCCATCGCCGCGAAATCGACCATCTCGCCGCCCTCAAGGTCACGCGTCACGGCCGAGACCGGGATGAGCCGCGCGGCGTGGACTTCGGCCGCTTGAGCGAGCATGTAACGCGTGATCTCGGGGCAATCATTGACCGGCGACGTGTTGGCCATCGCGGCTACCGCCGTAAAGCCGCCTGCGGCCGCCGCACGCAGGCCCGTAGCGATAGTCTCCTTTTCGGGAAAGCCGGGATCACGCAGATGGACGTGCGGGTCGATCAGCCCCGGCACGACCCACCATCCGGCGGCATCGATCACCGGCGCACCCGGCATCGCAGCGCCGGCTTGCGGGTTCCCTGTCCGTACGATCGCCTCGATCTCGCCATCCGCGATCAGCACGTCGCAAACCTCGTCGCGGGAATTGGCTGGATCGATCAGGCGTCCGCCGCGGATCAGGAGCCGGCTCATGCCGCACCCTCGCCTTCCTTGAGTGACTCGACCATCGAGTAGATAACGACGCGGTCCTGTGTCTTGGTCCGCGCCGAGGCGCCGTCGGGGGGCACCAGGCGGACCTGTACGCGCTCGGCGCGCGCGGTTGGGATGTTCTTGCCGACGTAGTTGGGTCGGATCGGCAGCGCGCGATGGCCGCGGTCGATCAACACGGCGAGCTTGACCGCGGCCGGTCGCCCGCGCTGCCACAGCGCCGTCATTGCGCGCTGGACGGTCCATCCGCTGTTGATCACGTCGTCCACCAGGACGATCGTGCGATCCTCGACGTCGAGGGCGGAGCCGCCATCCAACGGATGCAGCGCGGCCTGGCCGCCGAAGACGTCGAGCGCGCCGCACGGCGGACGCACGCCCGTCTCGGCCTCGATCAGATCCCGCAGGCGGAGCGCGAGCAGCGCACCGTGGCTGACCACGCCGACAATCGAAACCGCCGCGAGGTCAGGAAGATCGGCGATGATTTGCTTCGCCAGCGCGCCGCACGCGGCGGCGACCTCGCCCGCATTCATGATTTCGCGCTGCGGGCCGCGCCGATACGGCTCGTAGCCGTCCTCTTCGGCTTGCTTGACGCTCTCGAAGGCGGCGAGCGAACCCTCGTCGATCCATCGGCGGACGTATCCGTACAGGCTCTCGTCGAAATGGTAGTAGCGGCGGGTGCGCGCGTGGCCGACGTACTCAACCCGAAGCTCGCGCTCGCATAGCTCGCAAATCAGCACCAGCGCCGAGGATGGGGCGGCGCGGCCGAGCCGGAAGCGCGGCGCGATGTAGGAAGTTTCGTGGCGGCTGATGCAGCTCGGGTTCGGGCAGCGCGGCGCCGGATGGGCCTTGAAGCGGATTGCGCCCGGCCCGGCGTCATGCGCGGCGCTTTCGGTCTGCTCGAGCAGCCACGCGATCAGCGCCATCCGCACCGGAACTCCCGCGGCGGCCTGCTCGAAGTACACGGCGCGCGGGTCAGTGTCGAGTTCGTAGGCGAGCTCGTCTGTGCGCGGCAGCGGATGCATCACGACCGCCTCGTGAGTGCGCGTGGTCCTCAGCGCGCGCGCGTCGAAGTGGCCGTAGGGTTGCACTCCCGCCCCCTTGTCACCCATGCGCTCGCGCTGCAGGCGGGTCAGGTAGAAGGCGTCGAGCGCGGCCGGCGGCTGGGCGGCAGGCGGCGGGCCCTCCAGCGGCATCTCCGCGGTGAACAGCGCCATTTGATGGGGCGCGCTGGGCGTGAGGTAGAGCGCGTCGATTCCGCCCGCGAGCCCGCGCAACTCCTCCATCGTGACCGTCGAAAAGCCGTAATTGCGCTCCGCCGCGACGCGTTCGAGCACATAGCCCGGCACGTTCATCCCGTGGTACGGCACGGCAACGATGTTGGCGCCGAAGCGGGCCAGCGCGTAAATCAGTGAGTGCACGGTGCGGCCGAACTTCAGATCGCCGCAGATCGCGACAGTCAGGCCGCGCAGGCGCCCCTTCTTGCGCCGCAGGACGTAGAGGTCGCACAGGGTTTGAGTTGGATGCTCGCGGCTGCCGTCGCCCGCGTTGAGCACCGGGCACGGCGCGTACTCGGCGGCGACCCGCGCCGCCCCGTCGCACGGATGGCGCACTACGATAAGGTCCGCATACGAACCGACCACGCGCACTGTGTCGGCCAGCGTCTCGCCCTTGGCGGCCGAGGAGGCCTGCATGTCGGGCGAACTGATGACCGCGCCGCCCAGGCGATGCATCGCGGACTCGAAGCTCAGCCGGGTGCGGGTCGAGGGTTCGTAAAAAAGCGTCGCCATGATCAGGCCGCGCGCGCGCTCGAACGTCTCGCCGCTCTCGAGCGCGGTGGCGAAAGAGTCGGCGAGCTCGAAGATGCGCTCGATGTCGGCGGTGCTGAGGTCCTCGATCGAGACGACGTCGTTTTTGAACAACCGCGCCATCGCCGCTCAGCTCGTCGTTTCCTTCTTGCTTTCGCCGACGACGACTTCATCAACGCCGTCAACTTCGGCAAGCCGCACGTACACGCGCTGGCCGCGCGGCGCCTCGATGTTGCGCCCGACGTAGTCTGCGCGAATCGGCAGCTCGCGCTCGCCGCGATCGACCAGCACCGCGAGCTGGACCGCTTCGGGATGACCGAGGTCGCTGAGTGCGTCGAGCGCGGCGCGCACGGTGCGGCCGGTGTAGAGCACGTCGTCCACCAGCACCACCCGCGCGCCGTCGAGCGCGAATGGGATATCGCGTCCGAGCAGGCGCGGATCGCCCGGCGCGCCGCGGCCGTCGTCGCGATACGAGGAGATATTGAGCGTGCCGACCGGCACCGCCGGCCGCCCAGCCTCCGCCATCGCCGCCGCCATCCGCTCGGCGAGCTTCGCGCCGCGGCGCACGATGCCGACCAGCACGACGTTGGCGGCGCCGTTGTTGCGCTCGATGACCTCGTGCGCGATGCGCTTGACCGAGCGCGCGATCGCGCCGGCGTCGAGCGCCGGCGCCGGCTTGTTGTTGTGCTGATGCGGCGCGCTCACCGCAGGCTCCGCCGCCGCGCGCAAAAAAAGACCCGCCTGCGGATGCAGCCGGGTCGCACAGTATGCAATTCCATCGTTACGCCCTTCCCGCCATCTCAGTGACGGGTTAAAGGTCACCTTCTTTTGTACCGGCGTGCCGCCCGCCAATCAAGCCGGGATGGGCGGTTCACCCGACTTTTCCAAGAAATAAGCCGTCGCGGCCGCCGCAGCCGCGAACACGAATCATTCGTTGGTGCTCAGGACTACGGCCAGTGCCTTGTGCGAGCCCTAGCCCGCTTTGCGGTTGCGCTCGAGCTTGCGCATGCGCTGTTCCTGATCGCGGGTCTGGATCGTAATGCGGTCGTCGAAGCGCTCGAACTTGCGCGCCAGCTCGGCGACCGCTTTGTTGGTCTGCTTGAGCTCGGCGGAGAGCTTCTTGGTGGTGGCTTCGGCCGCGGCCGCGACCTCGGCCTTAAGCTGGGCGGCGGCCTCGCCGATTGCGCGGTCCACGCCTTCGCGGACGGCGGTCGAGGGTCGCTTGCCCGTCTCGGTGCGCACGGCGTCGCGCAGGGCGTCGATCTCCTGGCCGAGATGGATGCGGACCTCCTCGGCGCGCCGGTTCATCTCCTCGCTGAGCTGATCGCGCGCCTGCGCCGCGCGCACGCCCATCTCGTTCTGGAGCGCGAGCTTGAGCGCCCCGAGCTGTTCGCGGAATTCGACCCGTGTCGCGCCCAAGGTCTCGCCCAGGCGCACGATTTCGGCACCGAGGTCGGCGCGCACGCCGCCGATGCCGTCGCGGTTCTCGGCGATCTGCTCGGAAAGAAAGCGGATCTGGCGGCCGACCTCAGTGAACTGGCCCAAGACCTCCTCGCGCAACGAATCGAGCCGCCCGCCGAAGCCGGACACCGCCTCCAGCACGAGCTCGAAACGCGCGCCGAGCTGTTCCAACAACGCGCCCACCCGGGCCCCCGCTTCGTCCGACACTTGCTCCTCCCCCTGCTACCTGACGGCCTTGCCGACGCGGTTCCAGCGTATGCCGAAAGTCGAGTGGCTGTCATCACCCCACGACCAATATATGAACAGGGCGTGCCCCTCGATCTGGTCGAAGCTGACGGTGCCCCAGAATCGGCTATCGTAGCTGTGGTCGCGATTGTCGCCCATCATGAAGAACTTGCCTGCCGGCACCGTGAACGGGCCGTAGTTGTCGCGCGGCGAATAGGCCGAACGTTCGCGGGTGGGGACCTCGAAATGCGCGTGCGGATCGGGCATCGGCTTGCCATTGAGCCAGACCACGCCGCTTTTGACCTCGATCGTGTCGCCGCCGACGCCGATCACGCGCTTGATGAAATCCTTGGTCGGGTCCACTGGGAAGACGAAGACCACGACGTCCCCGCGATGGACCTGGCCGAAGCGGAAAAGGTACCGACCGTAGGGGATTTCGCCGGCCAGCGGCGTGAAACCGAACAACGAATCGGGCATCCGCAGCCCGTAGGCGACCTTGTTGACCATGATGTGGTCGCCAATGAGCAGCGTCGGCTCCATCGAGCCCGACGGAATTTTGTAGGCCTGGATCAGGAAGGTGCGCAGGATGACGGCGAGGAAGAAGGCGACGACGATCGCCTCGACCCATTCGCGCACCTCCGAGCGCTGGGGCCCGGGCAGTTCGGCCGCCCGCCGCGCCGCGACGGTACCTTCCTCGGGCGGAATCTTGCGCACGCTGCCGGCCGGTGGAGGGGCCATATCAGAGGTGCCTCACTCGCCGACCTTGAGCAGGGCCAGAAACGCCTCCTGCGGAATTTCGACCCTGCCAACCTGCTTCATCCGCCGTTTGCCTTCCTTCTGCTTTTCGAGGAGCTTGCGCTTGCGCGTGACGTCGCCGCCGTAGCACTTGGCGGTGACGTTCTTGCGCAGCGGCTTGACGCTCTCGCGCGCGAGAATCTTTGCCCCGATCGCGGCCTGGATTGCCACCTCGAACATCTGGCGCGGGATGAGCTCGCGCATTTTCTCGCACAGCGCTCGCCCGCGCTCGTAGGCCCGTTCCCGATGGACGATCACGGAGAGGGCGTCGACCACCTCCCCGTTTATCCGGAGGTCCAATTTAACCAGAGACTCCGCCCGGAAGTCCAGAAATTCGTAGTCCAGCGAAGCGTAACCGCGGCTGAGTGACTTCAGGCGGTCGTAGAAATCGAAGACGATCTCGGCCAGCGGCATCTCGTAGTGCAGGATCGCGCGCCCGCGCCCGGCAAACCGCAGGTCGCGCTGGACGCCGCGGCGCTCCTCGCATAGGCGCATCACCGCACCCAGGTACTCCTCGGGCAGATGGATCGTCGCCAGGATGAATGGCTCCTCGATGCTCTCGATTTCCGCTTCGTCGGGCAACCGCGACGGATTGTCCACCATCACGATTTCGCCGTCGCTCCTGCGCACCCGATAAACGACGGTCGGCGCGGTCACGACCAGGTTGATGCCGAACTCGCGCTCCAGCCGTTCCTGCGCAATCTCCATATGCAGCAGGCCAAGAAAGCCCGCGCGGAATCCGAAGCCGAGCGCCTGCGAGGTTTCAGGCTCGAACACCAGGCTCGCATCGTTCAGGCGCAGCTTGTCGATCGCGTCGCGCAGCGCGCCGTACTGGTTGGCCTCGGTCGGGTAGAGCCCGGCGAAGACCATCGGCTTGAGCTCCTTGAAGCCGGCCAAGGGCTGCGCCGCCGGCCGCACCGCGTCGGTTATCGTGTCTCCAACCCGCAGGTCGGCGACGGTCTTGATCCCGGCGGCGATGAGCCCGACCTCGCCGGGCCCGAGCGCTTCGACCTCCACCTCGTGCGGCGTGAATAATCCCAGGCGCATCACCTCGCCGCTCTTGCCCGTGCTCATCAGGCGCACCTGTGCCCCGCGGCGTAACTCGCCGTCGAAGACACGCACCAGCCCGATCGCGCCCTGGTAGGCGTCGTACCAACTGTCGAAGATGAGCGCGCGGGTGGGCGCGCCGGGCGTCAGGCGCGGCGGCGGGATGCGCGTCACAACCGCTTCGAGCACCTCGTCGATCCCGATTCCTTCCTTGGCGCTGGCCAGGATCGCTTCCGCCGCGTCGAGTCCGATCACTTCCTCGATTTGCGCCCGGGTGCGCTCGACGTCGGCGCCGGGAAGGTCGATCTTGTTGATAACCGGCACGATTTCCAACCCGTGGTCGAGCGCCATGTACACGTTGGCCAAGGTCTGCGCCTCGACGCCCTGGCTGGCGTCGATTACCAGCAGGGCGCCCTCGCAGGCGGCCAGGCTGCGCGACACCTCGTAAGCGAAGTCAACGTGGCCGGGAGTATCTATCAGGTTGAGGGTGTAAGTTCTGCCGTCGTGTGCGGTGTAGCTGAGGCGCACGGCGCGCGCCTTGATTGTGATACCGCGCTCGCGCTCGAGATCCATCGAGTCGAGGAACTGCTCCTTGAGCTCGCGCTTGCTGAGCGCACCAGTGCGTTCCAGCAGGCGGTCGGCGAGCGTCGACTTGCCGTGGTCGATATGCGCGATGATGGAGAAGTTGCGGATCAGCGCGGGATCGGTCATTGGCGTGGCGCGCGGGCGGTCAGCCGCGCACGATCACCCTCCAGGCCATGCAGCACACCTGCCATCATAGCATTTCGCTTCAGTGCGCCGTGCGTTCGCGGAAGAATTGCAGGGTTTGGGCAAGTCCGTCTCTGAGCGCCACCGCCGGACGCCAGCCGAGCTCACGCGCCGCGCGCGCGGCCGAAATGACCGAGCGGCGCTGCTCGCCCGGGCGCGCCGGTGCGTACTCGGGCGGGCGGCTGACGCCGGCGCACGCCGCAAGTTCCGCGTAGAGCTGGTTGACGCTAGTCTCGAGGCCGGTGCCGATGTTGAAGGTGCCCGACACAGTGGCCTCGAGGGCCGCCAGGTTGGCACGCACGACGTCGCCGACGAAGACGTAGTCGCGGGTCTGCTCGCCGTCGCCGAAGATCGTGACCGGACGCCCTTCGAGAATCCGTCCACAGAAGATCGCGACCACGCCCGCCTCGCCGTGCGGGTCTTGGCGCGGCCCGTACACGTTGGCGTAACGCAGCGCCACGTAATCGATGGCGTACTGCACACGGTAGAAGAACAGGTACTTCTCGGTCGCCGCCTTGGCCACCCCGTAGGGGCTTACCGGGCGCAGCGGATGCTCCTCGTCGCAGGGGAACTGGTCCTGCTCGCCATAGATGGCACCGCCGGTGGAGGCGAAGATCACCCGCCGCAGGCCGTGCTGACGCGCCGACTCCATCAAGTTGAGAAACCCCACCAGGTTGACCTGCGCGTCGAAAACGGGATCGGCGACCGAGCGCCGTACGTCCATCTGGGCCGCCAGATGGACGATAATTTCAGGCCGCTCGCGCTCGATGATGCCGCGCACCGCGCCTGCGTCGCGCAGGTCGGCCTGATGAAAGCGCGCGGCCGGGTTGACTTGCTCGCGCTTGCCCGAGGAGAGGTCGTCGAGTACGACAACTTCGCATCCGCCACGCGCGAGCAGCGCGTCGACCGTATGCGAGCCGATGAAGCCGGCGCCGCCGGTTACCAGGATACGCATCGCCAGCTCCTCGACCGGCTACACCGGCCGGCGCCCGATCGAGTAGTAGCGGAACTCCAGCGCCTTCATCAGCGCCGGGTCGTAAAGGTTACGGCCATCGAAGATCACCGGATGCTTGAGCATCGTGCGGATGCGCTGGAAGTTGGGATGACGGAACTCGGGCCACTCGGTCAGGATGAGCAGCGCGTCGGCGCCGGCCAGCGCCTCGTAGTTGTTCTGATGGTAGGAGATACGGTCGCCGAAGAAGCGTTGCGCGCTGCGCAGCGCCTCGGGATCATGCGCCTGCACCCGAGCGCCCGCCGCCATCAGCTCTTCGATAACGGTCAGCGAGGGCGCCTCGCGCATGTCGTCGGTGCGCGGCTTGAAAGCCAGCCCCCATATCGCAAACGTGCGCCCCTTCAGATCGGCGCCGAAGTGCTGGCGGACCCGGTCAGCGAGCAGATGCTTCTGGCGCGCGTTGACCTCGTCGGTCGCCCGCAGGAGGGTGAAATCGAGATGATGCTCGGCGGCGCTGTGGATCAGCGCCTGCACGTCCTTGGGAAAGCACGAGCCGCCGTAGCCGACGCCGGGAAAGAGAAACTGCGAGCCGATCCGGCGGTCGGAGCCCATCCCGCGCCGCACGTCGTTAATCTCGGCGCCCACCGCCTCGCACAGGTTCGCCATCTCGTTGATGAAGGACACCCGCATCGCGAGCATCGCGTTGCACGCGTACTTGGTCAGCTCGGCCGAGCGCGGTTCCATCACGATCACCGGGTTGTCGGTGCGCAGAAACGGCGCGTGCAGCTCGCGCAGGATCGCGGTCGCCTGCTCGCTGGTCGAGCCGATCACGACTCGGTCCGGCCGCATGAAATCCTCGATCGCGGAGCCTTCCTTGAGAAACTCGGGGCACGAGCAGACGTCTACGCGATGGCGCGCTACGGCCTTGACGATCTCGCGCACGCGGTCGTTGGTTCCGACCGGAACGGTGCTCTTGACCGCGACGATGTGATAGCCGGCGACCGCGCGCGCGATATCCTCAGCCGCCCGCATCACGCCGCTTAGGTCGGCGGCGCCGCTTTTGCTCATCGGCGTGCCCACCGCGATGAACGACACCATCGAGGAGCCGACCGCCTCGGCGACGTCGGTGGTGAAGCGCAGCCGCCCCTCCTTGACGTTGCGCCGGACCAGTTCTTCCAGCCCGGGTTCGTAGATCGGCACGCCGCCGGCGCGGAGCTGCTCGATCCGCGCGCGGTCGATATCCACGCAGACCACTTCGTTGCCGCTCTCGGCGAAACAGGTACCGCTGACCAGCCCCACATACCCCGTTCCCACAACCGCGATGTTCATCTCAGAATTGTTCCTTGATCACGTAGATCGGCTTGCCCTGCGACTCATGGTAGGTCCGCGTCAGCATCTCGCCGAGCAGACCGAGGCTGATGAACTGCACGCCCACGATGAGCAGGAGGATTGCCAGCAGAAGCGCCGGGCGGTTGTGCAGCTCATAGCCAAGCGCAATTTTCTCCACCACTAGTATACCCGTCCAGACGGCCCCGATTAGCCCCGTCACCAGGCCGATCGCGCCGAAAATCTGGATCGGGCGGGTCGAGTAACCCGACAGAAACTTGACCGTCAGCAGGTCGAGGAAGGTCCGGATGATCCGTCCGGGGCCGTACTTGGAGCTGCCCGCCCGCCGCGGCCGGAAATTGACCTCGACCTCGGTGATCCGCGCGCCGTGTTCGGCGGCGATCGCGGGGACGAAACGATGCATCTCGCCGTAGAGCATCAGGCGCTGCGCAAGCTCCCGCCGGTAGGCCTTGAGCGTGCAGCCGTAGTCGTGCAGACGCACCCCGGTCATCCACGAAATCAGCCGGTTGGCCGCGACCGACGGCAGCCGGCGCGTCAGTCGCGCCTTCTTCCATCGCTCGGTACGCCAGCCGCTGACGAGGTCGTAGCCCTCGCCCATCTTGGCGAGCAGGCGTGGGATGTCGGCGGGGTCGTTTTCCCCGTCGCCGTCGAGCGCGACCACCGTCTCGCCCGCCGCGTTGTGCAGGCCGCAGGCGAGCGCGGCGGTCTGGCCCGAGTTGCGCGCGAGCCGGATGACGCGGACGTGCGGATCGGTCGCCTTGAGCGCGCGCAGGACCTCGGCGCTGCCGTCGGTCGAGCCGTCGTCAACGAACAGCATTTCCCATGACGAGGCCAGCTTCGGCAGCACGCGCGCGAGCTCCTCGTGCAACGGACCGAGGTTATCCCGCTCGTTGAAAAGCGGAACAACTATTGAGAGGTCCATCGCGAGTACTGCGAATCGGTCAGCTCGATGAAGCTGCGGAAGCGGCGGTCGATCTCGTCCCACGTCAGCCCCACCAGCCGCTCGACCGAAAAGCGCTCGACCACGAAGGAGGCAAGCACGCTGCCGTAAACCACGGCCGTGCGCAGCAAGGGTTCGTTGACCCGGCCGTGGCGCGCCAGCCAGCCCATGAAGCCGCCGGCGAAGGTGTCGCCCGCGCCGCTGGGGTCGATCACCTCCTCCAGCGGATAGGCCGGCACCGCGAACATCGACTCCTTGCCGAACTGGAGCACGCCGTACTCGCCGCGCTTCACCAGCACCGTGCCCGGGCCCATCCTGAGGATGGCGCGCCCGGCGCGCACCAGGTTGTGCTCACCGCTGAGCAGCCGCGCCTCGTCGTCGTTGACCGTCAGAATGTCGATGCGCGAGAGCATCCGGGTCAGCGCGGCGCGCTCATTTTCGATCCAGTGGTTCATCGTATCGGCGGCGACGACCTTGGGGTTCTGCACCTGCCCGAGCACGTGGCTCTGCAGCTCGGGCGCGATGTTGCCGAGGAAGACGTAATCGGCGCGGCGCTGGTCGGGCAGCAGGTCGGGCGCGAAGTCGGCGAAGACGTTAAGCTTCAAGTCGAGCGTGTCGCGCTTGTTCATGTCCTCGTGGTAGCGGCCGTGCCAGCGCATCGTGGGCCCCTCGCGCCGGGCCAGCGCGCGCACGTCGATGTTGCGCTCGGTAAACAGGCGCAGGTCGCCGGGGCGGAAATCGCTGCCCACCGCGGCGACCACGCTGACCGGCGAGAAAAAGCGCGCGGCCAGCGCGAAGAAGCTCGCCGAGCCGCCGAGGACGTCGTCCGCCCTGCCATTTTGGGTCTCGATCGTGTCGTAGGCGACCGAGCCGACCACTACGATGCTCATACCGAACGATACGCCGGGGCGTGCCTCATCGCGCTCCTCTGTGACGTTGCTGCGGGTTAGATTTGCCGCGGGTTAGAGATATTTGCCGATAAGCGGCCGCAGAGCGGCGGCGACCTTGGGCGGAATTACGGCCTTGTCGGTGACGATCGTATCGCGCAGCGCGGTGGGACAGGCGCAGTCGCGCGTGCGCGGGGCGACCCGCCGCGCGAGGTTGGCGATCGCCTGCTGGGCGCGCTCGACGTTGAGCCGCATCACGCGCAGGATTTCCGCGATATCCACCGCCGCCACGCTGTGATGCCAGCAGTCGTAGTCGGTGACCAGGACCAGCGCCGCGTAACACATCTCGGCCTCGCGCGCCAACCGCGCCTCCTGCATCGCGGTCATGCTGATTACGTCGGCGCCCCACTGCCGGTACAGGTTGGACTCGGCGCGGGTGGAGAACTGCGGTCCCTCGATACAGAGGTAAGTGCCGCCACGATGGACACGCGAGGCGGTCTGCCCCGCCGCCGCGGCCAGCTCGCGGCTGAGCGCCGCGCACACCGGGTCGGCCAGCGAGACGTGGACCACGATGCCTTCGCCGAAGAAGCTCTCGGGGCGTTTGAAGGTGCGGTCGATGAACTGGTCGGGTACCACGAGGTCGCCGGGCTGAAGCTCCTCGCGCAGACTGCCCGCGGTGCTGACCGAGATCAGGTGGTCCACGCCGAGCTGCTTCATCCCGAAGACGTTGGCGCGGAAGTTCAATTCGGAGGGCATCATGCGATGGCCGCGGCCGTGACGCGAGAGGAAGACCACCTCGGCATCGCCGAGCCAGCCGCGGAAGTAGGGGTCCGACGGGCGGCCGAAGGGCGTGTCGAGTTCAACCTGCTCGACGCGCTCCAGACCCTGCATCTGGTAGAAGCCGCTGCCGCCGATTACTCCCAGCACCGTTTTCGCCATCGCCGAAACCCAACCCTCCTCAGGCGCGTTGCCGCTCCGCGTACAGCTGTCCGCAGGCGGCGGCGATATCCCCTCCGCGACTTTCGCGGACAGTTGCGGTCAAATTACCCTGCCGCAGAATCGCTTGAAAGCCCTCGACTGCGGCGCGCGGCGACGGCGTGAAGGAGGCGCCGGCGAACCGGTTGAAGAAGATCAGGTTGACCTTGGCCCGCAGCGGCCCGAGCATCCGCACCAGCCGGCGCGCGTCGTCCGGTCCGTCATTGACCCCGGCCAGCATCACGTACTCAAAGGTGATTCGATCGCGCCGCTTGATCGGCAGCCGCCGGCAGGTCTCGATCAGCGCCGCCAGCGGATAGCGCCGGTTGATCGGGGCGAGACGGTCGCGCGTTTCGTCGGCAGTCGCGTGGAGCGAAACCGCGAGGTTGATCGACGGGAATTCGGTCAGCAGCCGCTCCATCGCGGGCACCAGCCCGACGCTCGAAACCGTGATCCGCCGCGGCGAGATTCCCATCCCCCACGCCGAGGTCATGATCCGCAGCGCGCGCGCCAGGCGCGGATAGTTGGCGAGCGGCTCGCCCATCCCCATAAAGACGTAATTGGTCAGCTCCTCGCCGGGCGCGAGCGCGCGGCGCGCCGCGGCAACCTGACTCACGATTTCAGCCGCGCTGAGATTGCGATGGAGCCCCATGCGGGCGGTGGCGCAGAACTCGCACGCCATCGCGCATCCGCACTGGCTCGACAAGCACAGCGTAACGCGCTCGCCAGCCGGGATAATGACGGTTTCGATTGCCTCGCCGTCGACAAGCGCGACCAGCAGCTTGCGCGTACCGTCGGCGGAGCGAGCGACGGCGGCGTTGGGGATTGGGTTGATTTTAAAGTGTTTCTTTAGATATTCGCGGAACTCCGCCGGCAGGTCAGACATCGCGTCGAAGTCTGTCGCTCCTCGCCGCCACAGCCAACCCATCACCTGGTGCGCCCGGAACGCGCGCTCGCCCGCGGCGACGACGAACTGCTCCAGTTCGTCGAGCATCAGCTCACGGATGTCGCGCGGTTCGGGGGCCGCCGGCGTCGGATAATGCGTTGGATGGGTCTGCAAGGCCACGAGGCTAGAGTCTAAACGAAAACGCGGGCGGTTCGGAGAGGGGTGACCGCCAGTGTTTATCCATCGTGGCGAGCGGGGGCGTCGCCCACCGCTCAGCCCGCTACGACGCGATCTGCGTGCCCTGCGCAGCGACCAGCCGCCATCGGCCGTGCTGCCTGATGTAGACGTGGGTGTAGCGGCTGCGCACCGCGAAGGGCGTCTGCTCGACACGCCCGCGCATCTCGGTGCGACCGGTGATCACTGCGGCTGAGCCGTAGAGCCGCGCGCGCGTTTCAGCGGACTCGACCGGCTCGAAACTCAGCCGTCCCGACCGGATCAGTGCGAGCATCGCGGCCTTGGGAACCTCGGCGCCGCGCATCACTTCGATCAAGGTGAAATCGTCGGCCAGAATGCGGTCGAGCGTTTCCGCGTCGCCCTCGGCCAGCGCCGCGAAGAACTCGCGATCGGCGGCCAGCGCAGTGGATTCGTCCTTCATCGCTGAACTCCAATGAAGACGGAAAGGTTGGAGTCTAGCTGACGATATCGAGGCCGCTGAAGAAGAACGCGACTTCGCGAGCGGCGGTTTCCGGAGCGTCAGAGCCGTGCACAGCATTCTGCTCGACGTTCTGTCCGAAGTCCTTGCGAATCGTGCCCGCCGCCGCCTTGGCCGGGTCGGTCGCGCCCATCAGCTCGCGCCAACGCGCGATCGCGCCGTCGGCCTCCAGCACCGCGACCACCACCGGCCCCGACGACATGTACTCGCACAGCGAGGAGTAAAACGGCCGCGCCTTGTGCACCTCGTAGAACGACTCGGCCTGCGCGCGTGTCAGCCGCATCAGGCGCATCGCGCGCAGCTTGAGCCCCCTGCCCTCGATGCGCTTGAGGATATCGCCGGTAAGCCCGCGCGCGACCGCGTCGGGCTTGATGATTGCCAATGTCCGTTCCAAGGCCATCGCGCTTGCGCCCTAATTGCGCCGCGCGTCGAGCGCGGCCTTCATCGTGATGCCCAGCTCGGCCGGACTCTTCGCGACGTTGACCCCGGCGGCCTTGAGCGCCGCGATCTTGTCGGCGGCGCTGCCGCGTCCGCCCGAGATGATCGCGCCCGCATGGCCCATCCGCCGTCCCTTGGGCGCGGTCTGGCCGGCGATGAATGCGACCACGGGCTTGCGGAAGTTCTGCTTGATATAGGCGGCCGCCTCTTCCTCGGCGGTGCCCCCGATCTCGCCTATGAAGATCACGGCGTCAGTGTTGGGATCCTTGTTGAACAGCTCGAGCACATCGATCTGGCTGGTGCCGATGATCGGATCGCCGCCGATGCCGACGCAGGTTGACTGCCCGATGCCGAGCTGAGTGAGCTGATGCACCGCCTCGTAGGTCAGCGTGCCCGAGCGCGAGATCACACCCACGCGCCCGGGCTTGTGGATATAGCCCGGCATGATTCCGATCTTGCACTCGCCCGGAGTGATCACGCCGGGACAATTGGGACCGATGAGGCGCGAGTTACTGCGGGCGAGGTAGTGTTTGACCTTGACCATGTCGAGCACAGGGATGCCCTCGGTGATGCAGATGATGAGTTCGATTCCGGCGGCGGCGGCCTCGAGGATGGCGTCGGCGGCGAATGGCGGCGGCACGTAAATGACGCTGGCGTTGGCGCCGGTCGTCTTGCGCGCCTGCTCGACGGTGTCGAAGATCGGGATGCCCTCGAAGTCCGTGCCGCCCTTGCCGGGCACCACTCCGCCGACCATCTGGGTGCCGTACTCGCGGCAGGCGCGGGTATGGAACTGGCCGGTGGCGCCGGTGATGCCCTGAGTGAGGACGCGGGTGTTCTTGTTGACCAGGATGCTCATCGAAAAGTCCTGCTAGCGGATCGCTTCGACCACGCGGCGCGCCGCGTCGGCCATGTCGTTGGCGGCGATGACCTTGATCCCCGACTCGGCGAGGATCCGTTTACCCTGCTCGACGTTGGTGCCTTCCATTCGCACCACCAGCGGCACGCTCAGCTTGACCTCGCGCGCCGCCTCGACCACGCCGCGGGCAAGCACGTCGCACTGCATGATCCCGCCGAAGACGTTGATCAGCACCGCCTTGACGCGCGAGTCGGAGAGCAGGATGCGGAAGGCGGCGGCGATTTTCTCGGCGTTGGCGCCGCCGCCGACGTCGAGGAAGTTGGCTGGCTCGGCGCCGTAGTACTTGACGATGTCCATCGTCGCCATCGCCAGCCCCGCGCCGTTGACCATGCATCCGATGTTGCCGTCGAGATGGACATAGCTGAGGTCATACTTGGCGGCTTCGGTCTCGGCCGGGTCCTCCTCGTTGGGGTCGCGCAGTTCGCGGATGTCGGGATGGCGAAACAGGCCATTGTCGTCGAAGGCGATCTTCGCGTCGAGGCACATCACGCGCCCGTCCTGGGTGACCACCAGCGGATTGATTTCGATTAGCGAGGCGTCGGTGTCGACGAACGCCTTGTAGAGCGCGCCGAGCAGGCTTGCGAACTGGCCGACCTGCTTGTCCTTCAGCCCGAGCGCAAAGGCGATCTTGCGCGCCAGAAACCCGCTCATCCCGAGCAGTGGATCGACCGGCTCGGTGATGATCTTGTCGGGCGTCTTCGCCGCGACCTCCTCGATCTCCATTCCGCCTTCGGTGCTGGCGATGACCGCGACGGCAGCCGCCTTGCGATCGACCACCATCCCCAGGTACAGCTCGCGCGCGACCGCGCTGGCCTCCTCGACGTAAACGCGGCGCACGACGCGCCCCTCGGGGCCGGTCTGATGGGTCACCAGCGGCTTGCCGAGCAGTTGGGCGGCAAACTCGCGCGCCTCGTCGGCGGAGTTTACGAGCTTTACCCCACCGGCCTTGCCGCGGCCGCCGGCGTGGATCTGCGCCTTCACCACCGCCTTGGGCTGGCCGAGCGCGCGAAAGGCGGCCGCCGCCTCGTCGGGCGTGGAGGCGGGTTGGCCCTTGGGCACCGACGCGCCGAAGCGGCCGAGGATCTGTTTGGCCTGGAATTCGTGGATGTTCATGCTTTTCCTTGCTGGTGCAGACCGGCTCGCTGCGCTGGGTGATCGATGGCGATGCCCGGCGGCCGCCGCGCGTTCAGCCCGCGACCGCCTTGTCCATCGCCTCGACCAGCTCGCGCACGTGCGCGACCGAGCTGTCGAAGGCGGCCTTCTCGGCCGCGGTGAGCTGGATTTCGACCACGCGCTCGACACCGCCGGCGCCGATCACGACCGGCACCCCGGCGTACAGCCCGCGCACGCCGTATTCGCCCTCGAGGTAGGCGGCCGCAGGCAGCACTTCCTTGCGGTCGAGGACGAACGCTTCGACCATCCGGAACACCGCCGCGCCCGCCGCGTAGTACGACGAGGTCTTCATCAGCTCGACGATCTCGCCGCCGCCGTTGCGCGTGCGTTTTTCGATCTCGTCGAGGCGCTTGGGCGCGATCATCCGCTCGATCGGGACTCCGCCGGCGGTGGTGTAGCTGCGTACCGGCACCATGTCGTCACCGTGTCCGCCGAGCACCATCGCGCCGACGCTATCCACCGAAATGCCCAGCTCCATCGCAAGGAACGTCCGATAGCGCGCGGAATCGAGCACGCCCGCTTGTCCGACCACGCGGTTTTTAGGAAAACCGGTCACCCGTTTGATCTGCGTCACCATTGCGTCGAGCGGATTGGTGACGACGATCACGAAAGCCTCGGGCGCATGCTGCTTGATCGCGCCGCCGACCTGGTTCATCACGCCGGCGTTGATCTTCAGCAGGTCGTCGCGGCTCATCCCGGGCTTGCGCGGCGAGCCCGAGGTCACCACGCAGCAGTCGGCGCCCTCGATTATCCGGATGTCGGTCGAGCCGCTGACGTTGACGTCGACGCCGAGCACCGGCGCCGATTCGAGCATGTCGAGCGCCTTGCCCTGGGGCAGGCCATCGATGATGTCGAAGAGCGCGATATCGCCCAGTTTGCGCAGAAAGCACAGGTGGGCACAGGTTGCGCCGACGTTGCCGGCGCCGATGAATGCGATTTTCCTACGTTTGATCACACCCTTGCCGCGAGGGGCGAGGCCCCCGCCTCCGTGAGGCTAACTTATATCTCCGCTATCGTCGCGCGCACAAATCTTCTTGGAAAAAGTGCGCGGCCCGCTTCACCGCGCCGTCCGCGACCCTTTTCCAATACCAGCCCGCGACCGCGATGGGAAGGCGCGCGGCGCCTGCGCGGCCGTTTTGTGGCCGGCGCCCGGCCGTGTTAGACAACCCTCGAAACAGGCAAAGAGGAGGGACATCAGCAATGGCGGCCGATCTCGAGGCCCGCGTACGCGAACTCGAAACCAAAGTGCGGGAGCTTGCCGACCGCGAAGCCATCCGCGACCTGCGCAATCGCTACCACGAATACATCAACGACGCCCGCTTCGACGAGATCGCCGACCTCTTCAGCGACGACGGCGAGATCAACTTCGGCCACCTCGGCACCGCCCACGGCCGGGAGGAGATCAAGCGCTTCTTCGGCGGGCTGCGGCCGCGCAATCCCGACAGCGGCGCCACTAAGGACTGGCGCCCGCGGCTCTCGCGCGTGCGCCAGTTCATCCACAACCACGTCGTCGAGGTCCACGGCGACGTCGCCCGCGGCTTCGCCTACCTCGAAGCCAAGCCGGTGTACAAGGGCGAGAGCTACGTGGTGGCGGCGCGCTATGACGACGACTACGTCCGGCAGAACGGGAAGTGGAAGTTCAAGCGGATGGTGCTGACGCCGTATTTCATGGTCCCGCTCAAGGAAGGCTGGGCGCAGGACGACCTGCTCAAGATGGGCCACTAAGGCCGCGGCGGCTTGGCCAGCCAGCCTTCGGGTTCAGTGGGCGAAGATTTCCTGCTCGGTTTTCGCCCACGGATAGACATGCACCATCCATCCGAAGATCTGCGGATAGAAGCGCCCGCCCGCCGCTTCGCACGCCGCCCTGGTTGAGATCGACCCGGCGACGCCGAACCTGGTCCAGTCCGCGTTGCGCATCCGGCCCTTGGGCGGGAAGCACAGATTGACGTGGCGATGCCACGTCGCGACGCTCAGAGGCACACGGGCGTCGAGTTGCGCCTCGCTGGCGCCGCGCGGCGCGGTATACATAGCCCCCACCAGCTGGTAACCGCCGTCGGCGGTTCTCCTGTAGAGCAGCGAGGTTGGCGCGGCGGGGTCGAAGGTGAACGCCGCCTTAAGCCCGTTCTGCCAACGGGTGAAATGATAGAAGCGCTGCGGCAATTCGGGATGGAAGGGCTTGAAGCCGTCGGCCTCGGCGACGTGATAGTCCTTGTACTTGGCAAGGGTCGCGCGCAGGGTGGCGACGAGCTGCTCGGCACGCTCGCGGTCGGCGGCGGTCTCGGGCCGCGTATGGCTCCACGCCATGTGCGCCGCCATCGCGGCGTGCGCGACCATGTGCTCGGACGCCATCGCAGAGTCGGCGGCGTCCGGATTGGTGCCTGCGCCGCGCATGCCCATCATCGCGGCAGGCCCCGCATCCTCCGCCGCGTCGGCTTCGCCGTCTGACCCGGCCGGCATCTGATGCGCGCGGGCGGGGAGCGCCGCCAGCGCGAGCATCAACGCCGTCGCCGCCGCGATGGCCGCGTCACGCAACGTCATCCTTGTCTCCCGCTCCTCGCATGCCCTGCATCGCCGAGTACGCTCGCAGCGCCTTCCGGTTACGTCACGAAACGCTGACGCAAGACGCACAGCCGCCCGCGGCCGTCGAGCCGCGGGCGGCTTGCGTATCGATCGCTTTGGGCGACGCCGCGTATCCGCGCCGCGCGGGCAAGGCTACATGTTCTCGACGATCGCCTTGCCGAACTCCGAGCACTTGAGCAGCTTCGCGCCCGTCATCAGTCGCTCGAAATCGTAGGTCACGGTCTTGTTGGCGATCGCCCGCTCGAGTCCGCGGATGATCCCGTCGGCCACCTCCTGCCATCCCATGTGCTCGAACATCAGCACGCCCGACAGGATTACCGAACCCGGGTTGACCTTGTCCTGGTTGGCGTACTTGGGCGCGGTGCCGTGGGTCGCCTCGAAGATCGCGTGGCCGGTGACGTAGTTGATGTTGGCGCCGGGGGCGATGCCGATGCCGCCGACCTGCGCCGCCAGCGCGTCGGAGAGATAGTCGCCGTTGAGGTTCATCGTGGCGACGACGTCGAACTCGTCGGGACGGGTCAGCACCTGCTGGAGGGTGATGTCGGCGATGTTGTCCTTGACCAGGATCTGTCCCGCGGGCGGCTTGCCCCCGCAGTCGTCCCAGCCGACCGCCTTGCCCTTGAACTCGCGCCGGGTCAGCTCATAGCCCCAGTCGCGGAAGGCGCCCTCGGTGAACTTCATGATGTTGCCCTTGTGCACGAGGGTGACGCTCTTGCGCTTGTGCGAGATCGCGTAGTTGAGCGCGGCGCGAATAAGCCGCTCGGAGCCCTCGCGTGAGACCGGCTTGATCCCGATGCCCGAGGTGTTGGGGAAGCGGATCTTGGTGACGCCCATCTCCTCGATGAGGAACTTGATAACCTTACGCGCCTCGGGCGTCTCGGCCTGCCATTCGACGCCGGCGTAGATGTCCTCGGTGTTTTCGCGGAAGATGACGACGTCGAGCTTCTCGGGATTGCGCACCGGGCTCGGCACGCCCTTGAAGTAGCGCACCGGGCGCAGGCAGACGTAAAGGTCGAGCATCTGGCGCAGGGCGACGTTGAGCGAACGGATGCCGCCGCCGACCGGCGTAGTCAGTGGGCCCTTGATTCCGACCAAATATTCCTTGAAGGCCTCGATGGTTTCGTCGGGCAGCCAGTTGTTGAACTGGTTATAGGCTTTCTCGCCCGCCCAGACCTCCATCCAGGCTACCTTGCGCTTGCCCCCGTAAACCTTGGCCACCGCGTGATCGAAGACGTACTGCGAAGCGCGCCAGATATCCGGTCCGGTACCGTCGCCCTCGATGAAGGGAATGATCGGGCGGTCGGGCACGCGCAGCCTGCCGTCGGAGCCCATCGTGATCTTTTCGCCGTCGCTGGGAACCTTGATCGTCTTGAACGCCATCTGCCTTTAGCACCCGCTTTGTCGGAGTATGCGCCGCGCTTGCCGAATTGGTGGCGAGCGCGATCAAGCTGACATGGTATAGCAAAGGCGCTCCGGCGCGGGCAAAGCGGAGTTAACGCCCGCGCCGCCCGCTTGCTATAGTTCGGCGCGCGCCCGTCGTGGCTTGTGGCGGCGCTCAACGCGGAGATCAACCATGGATTTCAGCTTCACCCCCGAGCAGGAAGCCTTTCGTACGCGGTTGCGCGAATGGCTGGAGAATACGTCGGCCGAGGTGTTTGGCCGGCGCGCCGACGCGATCGGCGCCTCGACCGCCAGCCTGCTCGATGTCGGCGACGACAGCAAATGGCAGCGCCTGCTCGACTACCATCGGCGGCTGTACGATGCCGGCTACGTCGCGCTGCACTGGCCCAAGGAATGGGGCGGCGGCGGCGCTTCGCTCATCGAGCAGGCGATCTACCAGGACGAGGTGTTGCGCCTGGGCCTGCCGCTGTACGGCGCGAACCAGCTCGCCATCGACCGCATCGGCCCCACCCTCATCATGATGGGCACCGAGCAGCAAAAGCAGCGCTACCTGCGCAGGATGCTGACCGCCGAGGAGATCTGGTGCCAGGGCTACTCCGAGCCCAATGCGGGTTCCGATTTGGCCGGCCTCCAGACCCGCGCGGTGCTTGACGGCGACACCTTCGTAGTCAACGGGCAGAAGGTCTGGACCAGCCTCGCTCAGCGCGCCCACATGCAGGTCCTGCTCGTGCGCACCGATCCAGCGGCGCCCAAGCACAAGGGCATCAGCTATCTGCTGGTGGATATGAAGAGCCCCGGCATCACGATCCGTCCGCTGGTCCAGATAACCGGCGAGGCCGGCTTCAACGAAGTCTTCTACGACAACGTCCGCGTGCCGAAGGAAAACCTCGTCGGCGAGATCAACCAGGGATGGCAGGTTTCGATCGCCACGCTGATGTGGGAGCGCCTCTCCGGCGGCACACGCCATCCGGTCGAGCGCACGATAAACGAGTTGCTGGAACTTTCGCGAAAGGTCGAGTTCGAAGCGATGCCCGCGCATCGCCATCCCTATGTTCGCCAGCACCTCGCACAGTTCGCGATCGAGGCGCGATGCCTGAGGCTGAGCCGCTATCGCGGGCTAACCGCGCAGCTCAAAGGCAAGGTGCCGGGAGCCGAGAGCTCCTTCGGCAAACTGTTTGCGACCGAGCTCAACCTGCGCGTGGCGATGTTTGCCGACGAGCTGCTCGGCCCGTACGCCTCGTTGATGAAGGATTCGATCGGCGCGGTCGAAGGCGGGCGATGGACGATGCGCACGCTGGCGGCGCGCGGGCTGACCATCGCCGCAGGCTCCAGCGAGATCCAGCACAACATCATCGGCGAGCGCGTTCTCAAGCTGCCCAAGGGCTAGGTGAAAATCACAGCGGCTCCCGCCGCATCACGATCCAGAGCACGCAGGAAAGCCCGACCAACAGAACGGGGGCAGCGCTTATCACCAGAATCACATGTGCCATGACAATTCCCTGGCCCGCCGCGACATGCGCGCGTTGAGCGTAGGGTCTTCGCGGAGTCGGCTGCGCAGGGCGGCCGGACGAGTTCGCGCAGGTCTCATATTTCGGACGCGGCTGGTCAAAGCGGTATTCGAGCGCCGCGCGAGCGCCGCACGGCGCGCCGAGTCAAAGCGCGCGGCAAATCATCTTTGAACACTTATTCGGTCGCGAGCTCCGGATTTGAGTTAATCCGCATGCAAGAATAAAAGAGCGGGACTGGCCGCGACTCAGCGCGGCCAAATGCAGGAGGGGAAGCCAATGAGGCAGCGGCTGACGGGTATCGTGCGGATTGCGGCGATTGCGGCGATAGGCTTCGCCGTCGCGGGCGGGGCGACGCGCGCGCGGGCAGCCAAACCGCATCAGCACATATACAACGCCTACCACAAGCTGCGGCGGGCGCACTATGTGATCTCGCATGGCTGCACTCATCTGGGTGGCCATCGCGAAGCAGCCATGCGTCAGGTGGAGGCGGCCAACGGCGAACTGAAGCTGGCGATGGCGAGCGTCCACGGCACTCTGCCCACAACCCCCGAAGGCGGTCCTATCCGCGTCGTCGCCGGCCAGGTTCACCCTTACATGATCGACGCCCTTCGGGAATGTCGCGAGGCCAAAGCGGCGCTCGCCAGCGCCGCGCATGACTTCGGCGGGCACCGAGTCAAAGCGATACAGCACATCGACATCGCAATCGCGGAACTACAGGAGGCCATCAAGGAGCCTGCCTGCAAGAAATAGGGCGCTTCGCGCCAAATCAGCCGGCGGGCGGCCGGCCGGAGGCAGCATGCCGGCCGCTCGCGCGGCTTTTCGGACGCGAAGACTTGCGGCGGACGATTCGCCGTAAGTTCTTCAGATAGCGTGTAAATCTTTCACAGGCCTGACACCGTGAGTCTGGCACCTGCCGTACGATCGTGCCACGCTACATCGTTCCGCTCGGCGCGCCCTGCGCTTGGTGGACGTAGCCGAGAAACTTGTGCTGTAGGTTGTTATCGGCCTGCACTAGCATGATCACGCGATTATATTCCTGCGGCTGCATACCCTGAGCTTTGACCGCCGCAATCTTCTCCGATTCGGCCTTCTCCAGAATCTCGTTCTTTTGCGACTCGTTTTCGGTGTTGTTCAGCACCTTGCGGGTCTTGAGCGTGATGTCCTGCACTTTGACGTAGGCTGCGGCGGCGCGCTTGAGCGTCGCGTCGTCAACCTTCTGCGAATTGGCCGCGCCCGCATCGCCTGAATAGCTGGGTGCGCCGGGCTCTGCGGGCGGTTGACCCATCCCGGCCTGCGCGCCCGCGGCTATCGCAACGGTTAGGCCCAACGTTATAGCACATACTGCCAGCGCTCCGTTCAAAAACTTCATCTGCATGGCTCCTCCCTCTCTGTGTTTCCATGAGCGTCGTGCCGCACGGCTCGCTCACGATGGTTAGACAGCGGCACGTGGGCGAAAGTTCCACCGAAAATTCCCGGCACGAATCTTGGACCCTCAATCACCGGACTGGCGACCACCCGCGTGACCGAATTCGCGGTATCGGCGGTTTAGCGGTGACTATTGCCGGCGCTTCGCTGCCGCTGCCGGGATTTCAATGGGCTGCGACCTTGTGCGAGTTATGATGCGCGATCTTAAGCGCCGTATCGCCGACGAACTCCCCTACCTGCGCCGCTGCGCGCTCGCGCTGGCGCGCGACCCGGACCTGGCCGACGACCTGGTGCAGGATTGCCTGGAGCGCGCGCTGCTCAAGCGCCATCTCTGGCTGGGCAGAGGACATCTTCGAACCTGGCTCTACCGGATGCTCCACAATGTTCATGTCAACGGGCGCCGGGACCCCGCGCACCGTTACCTCAGCGTGCTTGCGCATGACGAGATCGTCGCGCGAGGGGCCGAAGCCGCACGCCAGGAGCAGCGCATCGAATGGTGCGACATGGCCGCGGCGCTCGAAAGGCTGCCCGCAGAACAGCGCTCGGTGATCGTGCTCGTCGCGCTTCAGGGGCTGGCATACGAGGAGGCGGCCGGGATGCTCGGTGTGCCCGTGGGCACTGTCCGTTCGCGCCTGTCGCGCGGGCGCGAGATGCTACGGCTGATGATCGAACCACAGATATAGCGCCTACGAGCGGGCCGGCTCGCCCGACGCGGCTGCGCGCGCCGGTTTTACAATTTCGGCCGTCCGGGGTTTAAGCTTTCGATCCGATTTTCTGAAAGCGGGGATGGCATCCGAATGAGCCGACGGATGGTTTGCGCTTCCTGGGGACCTCACGGGCGCGGCGCCGAGATCGCCTACACGATTGTCGATTCGCCGTTCGGACGGATGCTGGTGGCGGTGACTGCGCGCGGCATCTGCGCCCTGTCAGTCCATCAATCGGATGAATGGCAGGAGAGCGAGCTCAGGCGCGATTTCCGCGAGGCCAAAATTCGCCGCGACCCGACTGCCGCGGGCCCGGCCGCCGATGCCGTCCTGCGCTACCTGCGGGGCGAGAGCCCTGAATGCGAGGTGCCGCTCGACGTGCGCGGCACGCCCTTCCAGCTTCGCGTATGGGAGGAGTTGTGTGCGATCTGCGCGGGTGCGACACGCAGTTACAGCGAGATCGCCGCGCGCCTCGGTCGTCCCTCAGCCGCGCGCGCGGTCGGCCACGCGGTCGGCGCCAATCCGGTATCGCTCCTGATTCCTTGCCATCGCGCAATCGGCTCGGACGGTTCGCTCACCGGCTATCGATGGGGCCTCGAGATCAAAAAGAAACTGCTCGCCTACGAGCGTGAGCGCGCCGGCGTTCAAGGCTAAGCGCCGCGCACCCAGTGTCATCGGCCCCCGCGCCTGGCGCGCGCTATCGCCAATCGTTGAGTACGTAGAGGCCGGGGCGGCTGAAGCCCGGATCGTTGCGCTGATGCATCGCGACGCCGGTCTGCACGACCCGGAAGCAATGACCCAGCATCGCGCGATACGCCTCGTGATGGCTCATGTTGACGCCCGCTTCCAGGCGCGAGGCGCCCTGCTCCGCCGCGAAGGCTTGGCACGCGCGCAGCAAGCGCTCAAACGTCTCGGCGGCCGCCGCATCGGGACGAACCGCGCCAAATTTGACGTAGCAGCATCCGCTGCCGGCCTCGGTGCCCGCGCCGACGTGGCAAACCGCGAAAGCCGATACCTTCGAGCCGTCGAGGAGCGCGAGCGTGTCGCCCAGCCGCTGCGACTCAACCGCGCGCGTTTCGCGCGAGACGTCCAACCCGTCATAGAGCGCGTCGGTCAATTCGCGGCAGGCGGCCAATACGCTTTGCTTCTCGTCGGCATCGAGTTTCGACAGCCGGATGTAATCGGCGCTTGCTCCGGTGGGAGAAAGCTCGCGCGCCATCACTGGAGTAAGAAAGCGCGGCCAATAATCGAATTTCTGATACAGCCCGGCATGTTTGGGACTGTCGCTGAACGTAAAGAGCCCAGTGAGCCGGCATCCCGATGCGGCGAACAGGTCCATCGTGCGTTCGAGCAGCCGCTGCGCGATACGCTGGTCCCACAGCTTTGGCTCGACCGTGAGCGGTCCGAAGAACCCGAAGCTTCCCCAGTTGGTCGCGAAATTCGAACCGACCAGTGCGCCGTCGGCCTCGGCCGCCAGGGCCAAATCCGGCGCGGCCTCATAGCGCGTACGCGTGAGGTCGCGATCGCCGAAGGTCGCCGTCGGATCGGGTACGCCCATGAACGTGCCGAAGGCGACGCGAAAGATACGGTCGGCCTCGGCAAGGTCACGCCGCTTAAGCGGGCGAATTCGCACTTCCATAGTCCACTTTCCTACGTCCCCTGAATTGGGGCGGCCCAGCGGCCGAAGATAGTCTCCGCGATTTCGCCAAGCCGCGGCAGATGTTCCGGCGCCTGCGCCAGGATGGCGTCGCCGTCGATTCCAACCCGCTTGAGCCCCTCGGCGTTCTCATGCACCAACGCCGCGATGATCTGCTGAGTCATCTCGGCGTGGAACAGCAATCCCCACGCCTTGTCGCCGTAGCGAAACGCCTGATGCCGGGTGAGCTCTGACGAGGCGAGCGCCACCGCGCCCACCGGCAGGTCGAAAACGTCGCCGTGCCAGTGGCAGGGCACGAACTCCGAGGGCAGACCCTGGAAGAGACGGTCATCCGCGGCTTCGGGCCGCAGCCGCACCGGATACCATCCGATCTCCTTGCGCGCGCCGCGCCGCACGCTGGCGCCCAGCACCGCGGCCAGAAGCTGGCTCCCGAGGCACACTCCCAGCACCGGCTTGCCGAGCTTCAGCGCGTTTTCGATCAGCGCCATCTCGGCGCGCAGGTACGGATAGCGGTCAAGCTCATAGACCGCCTCGGGCCCGCCCATCACGATAAGCCCGCCCGCCCCTTTCATGTCGGCGGGCGCCTGTTGGCCGTCGAAGACACGCACGTACTGCCACGCCAGCGCCGCCGATTCGAGCGCCTCGGCGATCAGTCCGAGGTTTTCGGCCGGATGATGTTGGAGCACCCAGATTTTCGCCATTGTCGCGCTCCTAGCCCGCTTCCGCAGGCGGCAGTATTCCAGATTCGATTGCGCACGGCCCGGCGTCAAGCGCGGCCGCGGGCTGTGCCTGCGGCAACCCGGCGGGCACGTTGATGCAATTAGACGGACGGATTAGGCTCCGGTTCAGGCGGTTGTGTGAAATCCGCCCTCTCCGCAGCAACGTCGGAGCCCGATCCCGGAGGAGACAGGCATGAGCTATATCGGCCTTCGCGAGCAGACAGTTCACGGGGCGAAGAGCGTCGCCGAGGCGCGCGCCCGCCACCGATGGAATATCCCAGCGAACTACAACGTCGCCATCGACTGCATCGACCGCCACGCCGACCTGCGTGACAAGCCCGCGCTCTACTACGAGGACGATGAGGGCCACGCCGAGAAATACACCTTCGGCCAGATCGGCGCGCTCAGCCGGCGCTTTGCCAACGCGATAGCGGCCCTGGGCGTGGGGCGCGGCGACGTGGTCGCGGTCCATCTGCCGCAACGCCCCGAGACCGCGATCGCCCACATGGGGCTCTACCGGGTGGGCGCGATCGCGCTGCCGATTTCCAAACTGTTCGGGCCCGATGCCCTCAAGTACCGGCTCAACCATAGCGCGGCCAAGGCGATCATGCTGGAGCCCGAGAGCCTCGAGAAACTCGATCCGATCCGCAACGACGTGCCCGCGCTACGCCATGTGATTATCGCCGGCGGCAACAAGGGCGGGCTAGGCTTCGACGAGCTGATCGCTAAAGGCTCCGAGCAGTTCACGATGGGCCCGACCAACGCCGAGGATCCGATCCTGCTGATGTACACCTCGGGCACGACCGGCGATCCCAAGGGCGTGCTGCACGCGGCGCGCTATGTGCTCGGACACAACGGAATCGACTACTCTTACAATTTCCTGCGCGAGGGCGACCTTTACTACAGCCCGGCCGACTGGGCATGGGCGGGCGGCCTGCTCGACGGCCTGCTCGCGATCTGGCCCTACGGAATCCCGGTCCTCGCCTACCGCAGCAAGGCGCGCTTCGATCCCGACGTGACGCTGCGCCTGGTCGAGAAGTACGGCGCGACGGTCGGGCTCTATCCGCCGACCGCGCTCAAGTCGCTGCGCGAGATCAAGAATCCGCGCGAGAAGTACCGCAGCCTGCGCCTGCGATGCATCGTCAGCGGGGCCGAGCCGGTCAGCCCCGAGCTTGCGCGCTGGGTGGACGAGCAGCTCAAGGTCGAGTTCAACCAGGCCTTCGGCCAGACCGAGGCGAACTACTTCATCGGCAACTGCACCGCGCTGGAGAAGGCCAAGCTCGAGCCCCTGGGCAAGCCCTACCCCGGCCACGACGTCGCGGTGGTCAATCCGGAGACCGGCGTTCCGGTCAAAACCGGCCAGACCGGCGAGATCGCGATCCGCGTCGAGGACCCGGTGGTGATGAAGGAGTATTGGAAAAACCCGGGCGCGATGAAAGAGAAGTTCGTCAACGGATGGTGCGTGACCGGCGACCTCGGCCACATGGACGACGAGGGCTACGTCTATTTCCAGGGGCGTTCCGACGACGTCATCAAGACCTCGGGCTACCGGGTCGGCCCGGCCGAGGTCGAGGCCAAGATAATCGAGCATCCGGCGGTCGCCTCGTGCGCGGTGGTTGGCGTGCCCGACGAGCGGCGCGGCCAGGCGATCAAGGCCTTCATCAAGCTGCTCCCCGGCCATCAGCCCTCGCAGCAATTGATCGACGAGATCCAGAAACACGTAAAAACGCGGCTGGCCGCGCACGAGTATCCGCGCGAGTTCGAGTTCATCGACGAGTTCCCGATGACCGTCACCGGCAAGATCCGCCGGCGCGACCTGCGCGAGCGCGAATTGCAGCGGCGCGCGGCCGCCGCAGGCGCCCGCTGACCCGCGGCGCCGGTCATTGCTTCAAACGGCGCAACGGGCTAAGGAAACGGATCGCTCAAACCAAGCCTCAGCGGGGTTAGATATGGCCAACAAGCCGGTACCATTCACCGAACTGCTCAAGAGCGCGCCCAAGAACTGGGGGCGCTTCGGACCCAACGACGAGATCGGCGCGCTCAACTTCCTGACCAGCGCCGAAGTCCTGCGCGGCATCCGCTCGGTCAAACAGGGCAGGGTCTTCACCCTCGGGGTGCCGGTAGCGCGCCCGCAGGGCGACCCGCTCTACCCGTCGCGCTCGCAGCCTATTCGGACGATGGCGATGGACAAGGGCTTTTACCTCAACGGCCGCGCGCAGCCCTTCCCCGGCGGCGGCGAGTACGCCGACGACGTGATCACGATGTACCTCCAGGGCACCACGCAGTATGACGCGCTCGGCCATGTCTGGCACGGCGACACCATCTACAACGGCTACGACGCCAAGACCACGATGGGCGGATTGCAAAAGTGCTCGATCCAGCCGATCGCTGAGCACGGCGTGGTCGGGCGCGGCCTGCTGATCGACGCCGCGAGCTACAAAGGCAAGCCAAACCTCGACGCCGGCGAGCGGATCACGCTTGACGATCTGCTGGGCGCGGCCAGGAAGCAGAACAGCCCGATCGAAAAGCACGACATCCTGATCATCCACACCGGCTGGCTCAAGCGCTATTACGATCTTGGCGTCGAGGGCATCTTCCCCAAGGGCGCCTTCAACGAGCCGGGCCTCGGCTACAGCCCCGAACTCGTGAAATGGTTCCACGAGATGGAGATCCCATCGGTTGGCAGCGACACGATCGCTACCGAGCAGACGTTCCATGAAGAAAGCGGCACGATGATCCCGCTGCACATGGCGCTGCTTCACTACCAGGGGGTTATTTTCAACGAAATCGACTGGACCCACGATCTCGCCGAGGATTGCGCCAAGGATGGGCAGTACAGCTTCCTGTTCGTCGGCGCGCCGCTGAAAGTAGTGGGCGGAGCAGGCTCGCCGGTCAACCCGATCGTGATCAAGTGACGGTCACGGGAAGGCACGGAAGATGAGCACAGCCAAGAGAGATCCGCGCGGCCTGGGCGCGATCAGGATCGTCGAGTGCGGACAGGGCGTGTCGGCCGCCTACGGGGCCAAGATGATGGCCGACCTCGGCGCCGAGGTCATCAAGGTCGAGCCGCCCGCCGGCGACCTGGCTCGCACGCGCGGTCCGTTCCCCAACGACAAGCCCGACCCCGAAAAAAGCGGGCTTTTCATCTACCTGAACACCAACAAGCGCGGCGTGACCGCCGATCTTACCAAGCCCGAGGGGCGCGAGATCCTCGGGCGGCTGCTCGAAAGCGCCGATATTCTGATTCACAACGTGCCGCCATATGAGCGGGCGAAGATGGGCCTGGAGAGCGAGGCGCTGTGTGCGAAGTACCCGGGGCTGATCGTGGCCTCGATCTCGATGTACGGCGATCGCGGGCCGCGCGCCAACTGGCGCGGCTACGAGCTCAACGCGTCCAACGCCGGCGGCTGGGCCTTTCTCAGCCCCGGCGCCTCGCCCTACCCCGAGCTGCCGCCGCTCAAGCCGTTCGGCGCGCAGTGCGACTACCAGGGTGGTGCGCACGCGGCGATCACCGCGCTGGCCGCCTACCGGCACAAGCTGCGCACCGGACGCGGCCAGGCAATCGACGTCTCCGAGCAGGAGACGATCGCGGCGATGCTCGAGATGAACTTCATGCACTGGACCTACGCCGGGCGCGAGACCTCGCGCCTGGGCTCGCGCGCCCTGGGCCCGTGGTTCATCACCGACTGCGCAGACGGCAAACTCTTCGTGCTTTCAGTCGAGGAAGATCAGTGGAAGCGGCTGGTTGAGCTGATGGGCAACCCGGAGTGGGCCAAGGAGGAAATCTTCAAGGACCGCGTGACCCGCGCGCAGAACATGGACGCGCTGCGCGCGCTGATGGACGAGTGGCTGCGCTCGAACAAGGTGATCGAGCTCTACCGCAAGGCGCAGGAGAACCGCATCCCGTTCGCGCCGGTTAATACCATGCAGCAGATGTACGAGAGCGAACATCTGCGCGAGCGCGGCTTCTTCGTGCGTTTCGAGCAGCCCGGCGTCGGCACGCTCAATCTGCCCGGCGCGCCCTCCCAGTACGGCCGGACCAAGTGGTCGCTGCGCCGGCCCGCGCCGCGCCTGGGCCAGCATAGCGAGGAGATCTTATGCGGCGAGCTCGGGATACCGCGCGAGCGGCTGGCCGCGCTCAGACAGGCGGGCGCCATCTGAGCGGCGCCGATCGGGCGCCGTCCGAGTTGCCGGACCATCTTCGTGGAGAAAAATGCTATGGCCGATCTACCTCTTAGCGGCGTGCGCGTGCTCGATTTCACCTGGGCATGGGCGGGGCCGTTCTGTACCCAGACCCTGGCGCATCTCGGCGCCGAGGTCATCCGTATCGAAACCACCGCGCGCCCGCCGTGCGTGACGCGGGCGATCCCGCCGTTCGCCGACAACATCCCCGGCCCCAACCGCGCCGGTTACTTCAACCAGTACAACCAGGGCAAGCGCAGCATCCTGCTAAACCTTCAGAAGCCCGAGGCGGTCGACCTCGCTTACAAGCTGGTGCCGCACTGCGACGTCGTCGCGGACAATTTCGCGGCCGGGGTGATGGAGAAGCTCGGCTTCGGCTACGACAAGCTGCGCACGCTCAAGCCGGATTTGATCCAGATCTCGATGTCCGGCTACGGGCAGACGGGCCCGTTCCGCCGCTTTGTCGGCTACGGCCCGCCGGCCTCGGCCCTTTCCGGCCAGTTTTGGCTGACCGGTTACGAAGGGGGCGAGCCCTCGGAGATTGGCGTTTCCTACCCTGATCCGAACGCCGGCGTGATGGGCGCCTACGCGATCATCGCCGCCGTGCTCCATCGCGATCTTACCGGCGAGGGCCAGTACATCGATCAGTCGCAGTGGGAAGCCGTGCTGGTGCACATGGCCGAGGGACTGCTGGAATACGACATCAATCATCGCGAGCCCGCACGCCGGGGCAATCACGACCCGATGATGTCGCCGCACGAGACCTACAAGAGCAAGGGCAACGACGATCAGTGGGTGTCGATCGCGGTCGGGACCGAGGAAGAATGGCGCGCGCTGTGCGGCGCGATTGGCCAGGCTGGGCTCGCCGACGATCCGCGGTTTAAGACCGCCGCCCTGCGCAAGCGTAACGAGGCCGCGCTCGACGAGATCATCTCGGCCTGGACGCGCGAGCGCGACAAGTGGGAAGCGGCGGAAACCCTTCAGCGCGCGGGTGTCGCCGCCTTTCCGTCGATGAGCAACCGCGATCTTGCCGAGGATCGCCACTTGATCGAGCGCGGCTACCTGGTGCAGCTCGAGCATCCAGAGGTCGGGCGCCGTAAGCACGCCGGAATCCCATGGAAGATGTCCGGCACGCCCTGCGAGGTCCGCAGCCCCGCCCCGCTGCGCGGCGCCGATACTGACGACGTCCTGCGCTCGCTGCTCGGGATGTCGAGCGACGAAATCAACCGGCTGCGCAAGGCCGGGATCGTCGCCTGACGCCGCGGCGCCTGGGCAAAGCCTGATCCAGAGGCGGCGCGCTACAGCGGCGCGTCGCCTCTGCTATAAGGGGGCGTGAGTGCGCGCGGCATCCCACACCTTCGCCGCGCGCCCGGGGGTGCGACTGTGCCGGCTCTTCCACTCGACGACATCCGCGTGCTCGATCTGACCCACTTTTACAACGGCCCGTACGGGACGCTGCTGCTCTCCTACCTCGGGGCGGACGTGATCAAGATCGAGCCGCCCGGCCACGGCGAGGGCATGCGCGCGCTGTACCGCGCCCCGGAGCGCGAGATCAGCCTGGGCTTCGCGATCCTCAACGTCAACAAGCGCTCGATAACCCTCAATCTCAAGAGCGAAGATGGAGGCGAGATCTTCAAGCGCCTGGCCGCGCGCGCCGATGTCGTAGTCGAGAATTACGCCTACGGCGCAATGGAGGGCTTCGGAGTGGGCTGGGACGTCCTGCACGCGCTCAATCCGCGGCTCATCTACGCGACCGGCAAAGGCTACGGGCTCAGCGGCCCCTACCGCGACCTGCCCGCCTTCGACCCGGTGGTGCAGGCGATGAGCGGCGTGCTGGCGACCACCGGCGAGGCCGACGGGCCCCCGATGAAGGCCGGGCCGGCGGTGGTGGACATGCTCGGCGGCGTCCATCTGGCCGCCGCTATCCTAGCCGCCCTGCGTCATCGCGACCGCACCGGCGAGGGCACGCTGGTCGAGGTCGCGCTCCAGGATGCGGTGGTGCCCACGCTGACAACGCATATTGGCGCGCACTACGGGATGGGAATCCGGAGCACGCGCGACGGCAATCGCTCCGCCGGCGGCGTGATCGTGCCGTACAATGTATATCCCGCGCGCGACGGCTACGTGCTGATCCTTGCTGCCGACCATCATCGATGGCGCCGGTTGTGCGAGCTGATGGGCCGGCCGGAACTAGCCGACGATCCGCGCTTCGTCAACGTCCGCGCGCGCGCCAAACGTATCGACGAGGTTGACGAGCTGGTCTCGAACTGGACGCGGGCCCATACGCGCCAGGAGTTGATGACGGCGCTCGGCGCCGCCGACGTCTTTTGCGGCATCGTCAAGGAGCTGGACGAGGTGATGACCGACGCCCATCTGCACGAGCGCGGGATGTTGCGTGAGATCGACGACCCCCGCCTGGGGCGGATCACGATCTGGACCTCGCCGCTGAGGATGAATGCCGAAGCTGCGGAGCCGCGCTCGTGCGCGCCCGCGCTCGGCGCCGACACTGATGATTTTTACCGCTCCGAGCTTGGGCTCGATGACGCAGCGCTCGCCGGGTTGCGGGCCCGCAAGGTGATTTGAAGCTTGTGCGCCTCAGAACGGCACTGCGGTGGGACGGAGCGGATGGGCGCGCAGAAAGTCGAGCATCGCGGGCGTCCATTGCTTCGGCCACCGGTTGTGGCGGCTGACCCCCAGCGTCCATCCGATCGGATTGCGCAACAGGCTCAGGTCGCCGTCAGGATTGTCCCCGCACCATGACCAGCACGCATCCACGCGCTTGCCGGCGCCGTCGATGATCACATCGTCGAGGCTGACGCCGGCGGCGCGCAGCTCGGTCGCCAGCCGCTCGCCGTTGGGACAGAGGCCCGCGATATCGCAGCTATTGTGCACGTGCATCACGGGCAGCCGCGGATTGAAGATCTGAATGTGCCGGACGCTCGTCGCCGGGTCCGCTACCGGCGCCTGTGGGCACGGGTCGCCGAACGCCCCAAAGGGGTCGGGCGCCGAATAGACCGCCGCCGCCGCGATATTGGGCCGGTTGAGCGCGTAGAGCAGCGCCATCGCTGCGCCATTGGACCATCCCGTGACGTAAATCCGCCGCGAATCGACCCTGCCGCTCGCCGCGGCCTCCGCTACGAAGTGATCAATCGCCGCCGCGTCGGCGTTCTCGCGATAGACGGTCGCGCCAATCCTGACGTCGCCCGCCGGGTTGAGCTGCCGGTACCAGTTGTCCCAGCCGCTGCCGCTGCGGTCGGGATGTGGATAGTAGTGGGTGGTGTTGCGGCCTTGTGGCGCGAGCACGACAAACCCCGGCCGTTTGGGATCGCCGCTCAGCGCATATTTCGCCGCGAGGTCCAGCAGCCCAGCCTGGCTTGCCGTGGTCGGGCCGAACAGCGAGGGATGAAGGTAAACCACCAGTGGCAGGCGGTTCTGCCGCGAGGCCGACGCCGGGGCGAACAGGCAGGCGTAGCGCTGGGCGCCGTCGCCATCCCGCCACGGCCCAAGCAGTTCGCCGTCGCCGCAGGAGGGCTTGTCCGCGCCCAGCAGCTTGGCTGGTGCGTCGCCAAACGGCCCGCACGCGCCCTCGCCGGCCGCCGCACTTCCGACCGCCAGCACCATGGCCACGAGCGTGGCGCACGCCAGCGCCTTTGCGAGCACGTGCGGGAGGCTCAGCGGACGGCGCGCAGCGTTCGGCGCCCGGACTTGGCCGCGCGCAGCGCGACGAGGCGGTCGAGGATTACGTCGGCGACCTCGTCCTTGCTGAGCTTGGGATGGCTGACCGGGCGGCCGTCCTCGCCGATCAGCGTCACGATATTGGTGTCGACGGCGAAGCCCGCGTCCTTGAGCGAGACGTCGTTGGCGACGATCAGGTCGAGCTTCTTGCGGCGCAGCTTGTCGAGCGCGTTGCGCTCAAGCTCCTCGGTTTCGGCGGCGAAGCCGATCACGATGCGCGAGCCCTTGCGCGCGGCCAGCCGCGGCATCTCGTCGGCGATCGCCGCCAGCTCGAGCGTCATCCCGCGCGCGTTCTTCTTGATCTTCTGCGCCGCTGGCCGCGCCGGGCGAAAGTCCGCCACCGCCGCCGCCATCACCAGCGCCGAGCACCACGGAAAATTGCGCGAGGTCGCGCTGAGCATCTCCGCCGCGCCGACCGTGTCGATTCGCTCGACGCCGTGCGGCGTCGCCAGCGGCGACGGCCCCGCGATTATCCGCACCTGCGCGCCGCGCCGCCACGCGGCGCGCGCGATCGCGAAGCCCATCTTGCCGGTCGAGCGGTTGGAGATGAAGCGCACGGGATCGATCATCTCCTGCGTCGGCCCCGCGGTCACCAGCAGGCGCTCGGAAGCGAGGTCGTGCGGGGAGAGCATCCGCTCGACCTCCTCGACGATCACCGCGGGCTCGACCAGCCTTCCCCTGCCCTCGTAACCGCAGGCGAGCTCGCCCGAGGCCGGTTCGACCACCGTTACGCCGCGCGCGCGCAGCCGCGCAAGGTTCTCGGCCACCGTCGGATGGGCGTACATGTGGACGTTCATCGCGGGTGCGAAGGCCACGGGCGAGTGCGCGGCGAGCAGCACGGTGGTCAGGATATCGTCCGCGATACCGACCGCGGCCTTGGCGATCACATCCGCGCTGGCGGGCGCGATCACGATCGCGTCGGCGCTGTCGGCGAGCCGGATATGGCCGATCTCGGACTCCTGGGTGAGGTTGAAGGTCTCGGTCGCGACCGGATTGCCGCTCAGGGTCTGGAGGGTGAGCGGGGTGATGAACTCGGCCGCGTTGCGCGACATCATGACGCGCACCCGCGCTCCGCGCCCCACCAGCAACCGCACCAGCTCGGCGGCCTTGTAGGCGGCGATTCCGCCGCATACGCCGAGCACGATCGTCTTGTCCTTCAGCACGCCCATCGTGGCGCAATTCTACGGCGTAAGCGGGATACGGAGAAAGAGCGGCGCGCTGGGCGCGCCGTCGGTGCCGGACGCTCTCAGGCGCGTCGGGCCTCGGGCCGGAAGCCAAAATAGACGGCGAAGCGCCAGTGCTTGAAGGCGCAATCGACCTCCCTGAAGCCGGCCGCACGCATCCAGTCGAGCTGGGCGTCGAGCGGCGCGCATCGGTCGTAGCGCATTCGCTCGACCGCGCGCTCGTACTCGCGCCGGTCAACGCCGGAGGCCAGAACCGCCTTGTCCCACAGCCGGCGGTAGCGCGCCTCGGCCACGGGCGTCGGGCCGAGCACCTGGTCGGCGTTGACGAACAGGCCCCCCGGCTGCAGAGCGTCGAAGACGCGCGCGAACAGCCTGCGCTTGGCGTCGTCGGCCAGATGATGAATCGACAACGCAGAGATGACGATGTCCCACGGGCCGCCGAGACTGCCCTCGGCATAGTCGCGGACCGCGAAGCTCACGTTGTGGGGCGTGGACGCGAATCTCTGGCGCGCCTCGGCCAGCATCGCCTCCGCGGCGTCGACCAGATGGAGTTTCGCGCCGGCCAGCCGCTCCGCCACCATCGCGGAGAACAACCCTGTGCCCGCGCCGAGGTCGAGCAGGGCCGGCGGACTCGCCGCCCCGGCCGCCCATTCGCCGATAATATCCAGGGCACTCGCGTAGAACGCATCGAAGCACGGGACCAGCTTGCGCCGGACCGCGTCGTAACTGGCGGCGCCAGCGTCGAAGAGCCGCGCGATGATGCTGGCGGAGTCGCTCATCTAAAATGTCGCCGGCGGCGGCCGGCGCGACGACCGCCGGCTAGCGCTCGATTTCGCCGCTGATGAACTTCTCGACCCGCTCGCGCGCGATGTCGTCGGGCATCTGGCGCGGCGGATGTTTCATCGTGTAGGCGGCGATCGAGTACAGCGGCCCGCCAACCTTGCGGTCGCGCGCCAGCTTGAGGCAGCGGATGCCGTCAATCACAACACCACCCGAGTTGGGCGAATCCTGCACCGACATCCTGAGCTCGAGCTCGATCGGGATTCCCGCAAAGCCCTCGCCCTCGATGCGCAGGAAGCAGATCTTGTTGTCGCGCTGCCAGGCGACGAAGTCGGAAGGGCCGATATGGACGTCGGTGTCGGGCATTCGCTCGGGCAGCACGCTCTGCACGGCTTCGGTCTTGGACTTGCGCTTGGAGCCCAGGCGCGAGCGGTCGAGCATGTTGAGGAAGTCGGTGTTGCCGCCGGTGTTGAGCTGGTAGGTGTGGCGCACCTTGATCCCGCGGTCGGCGAACAGTTTCATGATCGCGCGATGGAGGATGGTCGAGCCGAGCTGCGATTTGACGTCGTCGCCGATCACCGGGATCTTGCGCTCGGCGAACTCGGCCGCCCACCGGTCGTCGGACACAATGAAGACCGGCATGCAGTTGAGCAGGCTGACCCCGGTGGCCAGGCAGGCGCGCGCGTAGCGCTCGACCGCGCGCTGGCTGCCCACCGGCAGGTAGCACAGCATCACTTCCGCCCCGCTCTCGCGCAGGCGGCGCTCGATATCCACCGGCGGCTGTTTTGCCGGCACAAAGCTCATCTCGGGCGGGTACTGCGCCATGTGTTCGGCGATGCCGTCGTGAATCTCGCCCATCTCGACGCTGACGCCGTACTTGGGCAGATCGCGCCAGATGGTGACGGTGTTGTTGGGCGGCGCGAAGCAGGCGTCCTCGAGCGGGCGGCCGACCTTGCGCGCGTCGATGTCGAAGGCGCAGGCGACCTCGATGTCGCCCGGCTTATAGCCGCCGAGGTCGTAGTGCATCAGGCCCACCGGATTACAGCGGGCCTCTTCCTGGGCGTGCCGGTAGAACTCGATTCCCTGGAGGAGGGAGGATGCGCAGTTGCCTACCCCGACGATTGCTACACGAATCTTCGCCATGTCCCTCTTCTCATCAACTCACCACCACCTCATCGGCTATAAGCCCGGCCCCGGATGCTAGCGTATCAGGGGGCGCCCCAAGCATAAGTGGAAGTGATAACCGCTGTCTTTTATAGCAGCGCGAACGCAAAGTAAATTGCCCGCCCACGCGCTTTCCACAGGCGCCCCGACGCGCTCGAGTCCCGGCGCCCTTGCGGCCGATGGGGCAGCGTCGGCTCAGCCCTTTCCGAAGCGCGACGGAAACGGCTCGACAAACACCAGCTCCGGGTGGAGCCGGCGCGCGCGCTCGATAAGCACTGCTTCTTCCTCGGGGATGTCGGGATCCGGGACACAACAGTCGACCGGACACACCACCGCGCACTGCTCGCGATCGTGAAAGCCGACGCACTCCGTGCACTTGTCGGGCACGATGTAAAAGATGTCCTCGCGCAGGGGCGGATGCTCGACACCGTCGAGCTCCCACGGCTGGCCGCCCTCATAGATTGCGGTGTTGGGACATTCGCGGGCGCAGGCGCCGCAGTTGATGCACTCCTCGGTGATCAGCGTTGACACGTATCAGTCCAGAACGAGCCTCGGGCCGGTCGCTGGCGCGTGAAGCCTCCGGCATTCGCCGGCCAGCCTATCGGCCTGCATTTTCTCCCGCAAGTAGAAGCGCGCGGCCTAGTCCTTGGGCATTGCCGCGAGCACGCGGCGCGCCAGCTCCATGACGGCGAGGCTTGCCGGATGCTCTGGGTGGCTCATGACGATCGGCATCCCCGCATCGCCCGCCGCGCGCACTTCGGGCTGGATCGGAATTTGGGCAAGCACCTCGGTGCCCTCGGCGGCGGCCAGCTTCGCTCCCCCGCCCTCGCCGAACAGCGGGTCGCGCTCTCCGCAATCGGGGCAGACGAAGTAGCTCATGTTTTCGACCACGCCGAGGATCGGACAATGTAGCTGACGCATCATCCGGGCCGCCCGTGTGGCGTCGGCCAGCGCCACGTCCTGCGGCGTGGTGACCAGCACCGCGCCGTCGAGCGCGACGAGCTGCGCGAGCGTGAGCTGGGCGTCGCCGGTGCCCGGCGGCAGATCGACGATCAGAAAATCCTGGGTACCCCACAGCGTGTCCTTGAGAAACTGGCGAATCGCGCCCATCACCATCGGCCCGCGCCAGATGACCGGCGACTTTTCGGTCAGGAAAAACCCGATCGAGATGAGTTTCACCCCGTAGCGCTCGACGGGATAGAAATGCTGCCCGCCCGCCGCGCGCGGACGCTCGTCGCCGACCCCGAACATCATCGGCACCGACGGCCCGTAGATGTCGGCGTCGAGCAGGCCGACCGTCATCCCCAGCCGCCGCAGCGCCAGCGCGAGGTTGGCCGCCACCGTCGATTTGCCGACGCCGCCCTTGCCGCTGAGCACGGCGACCACGTAGCGCGTGCCGTCTAAGCGCACCCGCCCGGTCTTCTCGCCCAGCTCGGCTTCGAGCCGGCGCACGCGCAGCTCGATCCGGCCCACGCCCAGCTGGTGCGTCAGCGCCTGATGGATCGCACTCGCCAGCTCGCGCATCACCTCCTCGCGCTCGCTGGGCTGGCGCACGATCACGGCGAAGCCGCCGCCGCTCTCCAGCGGCTGGATACCCTCGATGATTCCCAGCGAGACGACGTCGGTCGCGTAGCCCGGATAGTTGACCCCGCGCAGCGCGTCGAGCATCGCCTCGATGCTTATTTCTCTAGCCACGCGACGATTATTCCAGAGCGAAGCCGCCGCGCGAAGCCTCCATTTGCGGCCGGCGCACGTCCTCGTTCCTCTCGCCTCCGCTGCGCGCTTGGGGTAGCATTCGCCATCGCTGATAAGCGATATAAGTCTGCCGCCCGCGCCACACGCGCCGGCAGCCAAAGGGAGCGGACCATGAGACACAAAGGCTTTTCGCACATCGGAGTCTCCACGCTCGACCTCGACCGCACGCGGGAGTTTTACGAAGGCGTGCTGGGCTTCAAGGCCGTGCGTTGCGACATCATCAACATTAAGGAAGGCGGCCACATTCGTCACATCTTCTTCGACACCGGCCGCGACCAGCTAATCGCCTTCATGGAGGCGCGCGGGGTGCCGGGGATTCCGGCCGAGTACGACGCGGGAATAAATCGCGGCCTCGGCGTGCCGAGCGCCTTCTATCATTTCGCCTTCGAGGTCGGCACCGAGGCGGCGCTGCGCGAGAAGCGCGCGGAACTCGCGGCCAAGGGCGTGCAGGTGACCGATGTGGTCGATCACGAATGGGCCAAATCGATTTACTTCAAGGACCCTAACGGGATGCAGCTCGAGTACTGCACCTACACCCGCGAGTTCAACGAGGACGACGCCCGGATGCAGCCGCGCTTCGAGATCTCGGTGCGCGACCTCGGCCTGGCAGACGGCCTCGAGATCAAGCCCGTCCGCGCCTAGCTGCTCGACGTGTTCGGCTGGGCGGGCCGCCTGCCCGCCCACCGGAAAGGCTGCCTTCCCTGATTTTGCGTGCTACGGGCGGCGCAGTTCCTGGATCACCTCGCGCACCAGGCCGCGATCGTGCTCGTTGCGGATGGGGATCTCGAAGCTGAGCCGGTTGATTCCCGCAAAGCGCTTCTTCATCACAGAGGCGATATCGCGATAGGTGCCGACGGCGGCGAACGCGTGCACCATTTCCTCGCTCACCAGCGCGGGCATCTCGCGCCAGCGCTGTTGGACGGACAAGCGATGGAGCTGCTCGGCGGTGTCGGCCCATCCGTCGAGCTCGAAGCTTGAGCGGTACGAACGCGTCGAGCCGTAGAACGCGATTGTCTCTTTCATCTTCCGCACCGCGCGCGCGAGCGAATCCTGGTCGGGCGCGGTGCAGAGAAACCCGCCGCCCGAGATCTGGAAATTGTCCCATTCGCCCGCGGGCCGTCCCGATTTCGCAAATCCCTTGCGCAGGTTGGGAAAGGCGATCTCGTCGATATAGCGCCGCGTGACGATTCCATGCAGGCGTACGCCGTCGCACACCTCGCCCGCCACTTGCAGCATCCGCTCCTGCACCGCCGCGATCAGGACCGGGATATGCGGATGCTTGAGCGGGGGCGGCGAGAAGTTGGGGGTCATCAGCGACAGATTGTAATGCTCGCTGCGGAACTCGAACGGCGCACCGGTCTGCCAGGTGTTCCAGCACGCGCGCATCGCGCCGACGTAGTCCTTCATCCGCTGCGCCGGCTTGCTAAACGGCATCCCGAAGCGCCGCGTGATATGCCCTTTGACCTGCGAGCCCAGCCCGAGGACCAGCCGTCCCCCGCTCATCCGCTGGAGGTCCCACGCAATATAGGCGGTTGCCACCGGGCTCTTGGTGAAGGCGAGCGCGATTGCGGTGCCGAGCTCGACCTTCGACGGCTCCTGCGCCGCAACCGCGAGCGCGAGGAACGGGTCGTGCTGGGTTTCGACCGCGACGACGGCATCGTAGCCGAGCGCATCGGCTTCGCGCACCTGCTCGCGCAGCGTGCTCCAGGTCGGTTCAGGCGTGCCCCCGGCGCCCATCTCGGGCGTGTACGGCGCGCCAAGGTTCAACATGCGCTCGATTTTGATCTGGGCCACGGCTCTCCAGTTACGCGCCGTCACCCTACCGCGATGCCGGGGGCGGGAAAGGCGCGGCACATCTCGACCACCTCGCCCTTGATCCGCGCCAGTGCCGCTTCGTCATCGACGTGAGCGACGGCGTCGTCGATCCAGCGCGCGATCTGCTGCATCTCGCCCTCCTTCATCCCGCGCGAGGTCACGGCCGGCGTGCCCAAGCGCACGCCGCTGGGACTGAACGGCTTGCGCGGATCGTAGGGCACCGTGTTGTAGTTGCACACGATGCCCGCGCGGTCGAGCGCTTGGGCCGCCTTCTTGCCGATCACGCTCTTGTTGGTCAGGTCGATCAGGATGAGATGGTTGTCGGTGCCGCCGGAGACCAGATTGAAGCCGCGCGCGAGCAGCTCCTCCGCCATCGCCCGGGCGTTGCGCACGATCTGATGGCCGTACTCCTTGAAGGCCGGGGTGGCCGCCTCCCTGAGCGCGACTCCGATCGCGGCGGTCGTATGGTTGTGCGGGCCGCCCTGCAAGCCGGGGAAGACCGCCTTGTCGATCTTTTCGGCGACCGCGTCGCGGCAGAGGATCATCGCGCCGCGCGGGCCGCGCAGCGTCTTGTGCGTCGTTGTGCTGACGACGTCGGCGTGGGGGACGGCGTCGGGATGCGCGCCGGCCACGATCAGCCCCGCGATATGCGAGATGTCGGCGAGCAGATAGGCGCCGACCTCGCGCGCGATCTCGCCGAAGGTTTTGAAGTCAAACTGGCGCGGGTAGGCCGTGGCGCCGCATACGATCAGCTTCGGGCGCTCCTTCTTCGCCAGGTCGCGCACGGCGTCGTAGTCGATACGCTGGGTCTCGCGATCGACAACATAATGCACCGGACGCCAGAAGGTGCCGGTGGCGCTGACGTTCCATCCGTGGGTCAGATGGCCGCCGTGCGGCAGCGCGAGTCCCATCAACGTGTCGCCCGGCTTGAGCAGCGCGAAGTACACGGCCAGATTGGCGGGCGAGCCCGAGTACGGCTGCACGTTGGCGTGCTCGGCGCCGAACAGGGCGCGGGCGCGCTCGGCGACGATCGTCTCGATCCGGTCGATGTAGCGCTGGCCCTCGTAGTAGCGCTTGCCGGGATAGCCTTCGGAATACTTGTTGGTCAGGATCGAGCCGGTCGCCTCGAGCACCGCGCGCGAGACGTAGTTCTCCGAGGGGATGAGCCGCACCGATTCGAGCTCGTAGCGCTCCTCGGCGCGGATCAATTCGTAAATTTCGGGATCGGTCTGCCGCAGCGCGTCCATCATTGTTTCACCCGTTTACCCATGGGGACCGAAGCGCGCGCCCGCGGCGGCGCGCGCGGGGTTCGTATCCGCTACTGGAGATCCGGCGGCGTGACGTGCGCGATCCACGCGCGATAGTTGCCTTTGTAGCCGACCGCTCGCTGGCGCTCGCGCACCCGGCGCATTACTTCCGCGATCTGCTCCGGGGCAAGCGGCGGCCGCCGGCCGACCGCGCCCGCGATGCGCTTGCCCTGCGCGTGCGCCTCGACCCGCGCGCCCTCAGCGAGCGCCGGCCGTTCGCCGTTGAGTCCAAGGTAGCTCTCGGCAACGTAGGTGGCGACGAACGTGCCGCTCTCCAATGAGTCCTTGATATTGCCCTTGCCGGTTAGCACATTGCCGGCGGCATATACGGCGGTCGCGCCGTCGCTTATCAATCCGATTTTGGCGTCGAGGTAGGCGTACACTTCGCCCTTGCTCGGGATCCCCGGGATAGGCTCGGGGATGCTGCCGATCGAGCTCACGGTCATTACCGCGCGCTCGGGCGACTGGGTGTCGGGCAGCGTACGCACCTGGCCGTCGGCGACCTCGGTGCGGCTCATCTGCACGCCGACCATCCGATCACCCTCGACGATAATCCCGGTCGGCACGCTCAGCGGTTGGAACTCGAAGAGGTACTTGCGCTGCGCCTTCTCGAGGATTTTTGCGCGCGCGCCGCGCAGCGCCTCGGCCCGCTTGGGCGGCGCGTCGGGCGGGATGTCCGACAGCGGCATGTCGAGGACTCGCCGGCGATAAAACAGTTTGCACGGTGCCGCACCGAGGTCCGCGTAGCTGAGCCCGTGCGATTTGAGCACCGGCTCCAGCCCCTCGCGCTCCAGACGCAGCATGTCCTCCTCGATGCCGCGCGCGCGCAGCGCCGCGAGCGTGGTCTCGATTTGCAGCACCTTGACGACGTCGATCGAAGCGAGCCCGCCGCCGACCACGATCGCGCCGGGCGTGATCTCGTAGCGCGGGCCGTTGTAGCCGCGCTCGGGGTAGTGGTTGAACCAGTAGATGAGGCGGTTTTGATAAACTAGGCCGCGATCGATGAAGTGGTCGGCGCCCTCGACCGGGAAGGGACGATCGCGCCACGCGCCGTGCGCGAGCACGACCGCGCTCAGGCCCCACCCGTCGCGCAGCTCCTCGAACGAGAGGTCGCGGCCGAGCCGGGTCAGGGGCACGAACTCGACGTTGGGATGGTCGAGGCGGCGGTTGATCTCCTCGTACTCGTCCTTGCGCTGCTGCACGTGCCATCGCGGCAGCCCGTCCTCGATCTTGCCGTAGGGCCGCGGGTTTTGCTCGATGACGACGACCAGCACTCCACGCTCGGCCATGATGCGCGCGATCTCGGCCCCCGCAGTCGCCGCGCCGACGACCGCCACGACGTGGCGCCGCTCTGCCTGTGTAGTGACTTCAGCCATGGGGCGTGAATCTTAGCTTTGAACCGCGGGGCGATTGAAGAGTTTTGGGGGGCACCGCCGCGCCTTCGAGCGTCGCCATCGAATTTCTAACACACCGATGCGTCGCGCACGAATGGCGCACGCCCCGTCGCTTGCGCGCACGCCCAGCGCATGGTTGTCTGGACGTGGCCTCGTGCCGGTTAGCGTGATGGTGGTGAATCGTTCGGCTGCTGCCAAGTGGGCGCTGTGGGTGATGGTGTGTCTGGTGTCGCTGCTCGCCGGATGCGCCGTCGGATGGTGGGGGTACAGCGAGCACTGGAGCGCGGCCGACGCCGCGCTCGGCGAGGAGCACGAGGTCAACTTCCCCGCCCACGACACCTTCCTGCTGACCCAGGACGCGCTGCGCGGTGACGGTATCCTGTTCGAGGTCGAGCCCAATAATTCGCTTGCCACCCTGTGGCGCAACGCCGACACCAAGGTCGGCTTCATGGAAGGGATGCTCGGCGTCCAGCCGCGCTACCGCTACGAGGTCCAGGTGGTCCCCGAGGGCAGCCATAAAAGCAAAGTCGTGGTCAACGTCCGTACCGAGGGGATTCCAGACAGCGAGCTGGCCGACTACAAGGCGAGCAAACGCTTCGCGCTCTTCGGCGAGATCGATGAGCTGGCACGCAAGTACCCACCGCCCTCGGGAACACCGTCGTCGGGCGGGGTCAATTTCACCCTGCTGCCTAACGAGGACCTCAAGGCCTTGGCCAAGCGCGTCACCGGCAACGAGGATAACTGGCGGCAGATCGCCAAGGACAACGGGCTCAACTCGCCGACTGACGTAACACCGTTTCAGAGCGTTTGGGTAAGTAATAGCTTGCTAAAGAATACGTCAGCGAGCGGCTCGCCCTGATTCCAATGCGGTGCGGACGCGGCGGCGCGAAGGGGTGAGGGGCGAAAGGATGAGCGGCGGGGATGGCTCAATCGCTGGCTACGACCGAATCGCTCTCGTCGTACTCGGGGCAAAGCCCGGTCGGGCTCACGGCGGCCACTACGGTCAGGAATTGCTCGAAGGTCATCTGCAGATTGACGAAGCCGCCTTGGCAGAAAACCCATCCGTAGTAATCGAGGATCTCGTCGGGAATCATCAGCGGCAGCCGCGGCAGGCTCGAGACGATCGGGAAGCGGCGCGGCTCGATGTGCGGAGATTCCATGCCGTCGCTCTGATGGATAGCTCCATCGACAACGATGCTCGACTCGCGTAGAGGGACCACCTTGTTCTTGGCGCCGCGAACCATCGAAGATGGCACTCCTGATTTGCTACCCAGCCCCACGGTGCATATCGTATGCGGCTTTTGAGCTTTTGCCAAGCTTGCCCCACCGCATCAGCGCCACCCGCGGGGGGCCCTTTGGAGCCAAGGCCAGCCGCTGCTTGATGGTCTAAACACGTGAAAAATAATGATTTCTAATGCTCATGCAATAATCCTGGGCGCGATCCAAGGGCTGGCCGAGTTCCTCCCCATCTCCAGCTCCGCCCATCTCGTTCTGTTGCCTTGGCTGATGCGATGGGACGATCCGGGACTGGCCTTCGACGTGGCGCTCCATCTCGGGACGCTGGTCGCGCTGTTAATCTACTACCGGCGGGAGTGGTTCGCGATGGCCGAGTCGATGATTGGCGGCAACCTTGCCGAGCGGCGCCTCCTGATGCTCCTCATCGTCGCCTCGGTCCCGGGGGCGATCATCGGCCTTGCTTTCGAAAAGCAGGCCGAGACGATTTTCCGCTCTCCCGTGCTGATCGCGGTCGCGATGTCCGTGCTTGCGGTGCTCCTTTGGCTGTTCGACAAAGTTATGCCCCAGAAGCGAACGATGGGCGAAATGAGTTTCTGGGACGCGGTCGCGATCGGGCTCAGCCAGGCGCTCGCTATTGTGCCCGGCGTGTCGCGCTCGGGAGCGACGATCACGATGGCGCGGCTGATCCGGATCGAGCGGCAGGACTCGGCCAACTTCTCTTTCCTGATGGCGACGCCGATTATCGCCGGCGCAGGGCTGGTCGAGGCGCGCAAGCTGGTCCGCGAGGGGCTGAACTGGTCGCTCGGCCTGGGCTTCATCTCGGCCGCGATCTTCGGCCTCTTCGCGATCGATTTCCTCGTGCGTTACGTGCGCACGCGCAACTACGTTCCCTTCGCGATCTATCGGCTGATCCTGGCCGCGCTCGTTGTCGCAGTCTTCGTAGGCCGCCGCTGACGTTTCACCGCGTACGCAAGTCGCGGCGTGACCCGAATCGCAGGACCGCCTGAGCCGTGGAAGAGCCCCGCGCGATAGCCGACGACCGGCGCTCGCAAGCGCAACCTTCGACACCCGCTCGACCCGCGGCGCCGCCACCCCCGCGCGCGCGCACCGTGGGACTGACGATGGCGGCGCTGACAACCGTCATCGCTGCCGTGCAGCCGGTCCTGATGCGCTACGGGGCGGTGCGGCTCGATCCCTTGTTGTACGCAGCCGGATGCACGACGGTCGCCGCGATGTGCGTCCTGCCGATGCTCTATCTGCGCGGCGAGCTCGGCGCGTTGGTCGATCGGCGCTACCGGATGCGCCTGCTGGGGCTGTCGACCTCGGGGACGGTCGTTACGACGCTGACGCTGGTCTTCGGGCTCGGCCGAATTGACGCGATTCCTGGCACGCTGCTGCTACAGAGCGAGCCGGTCTATTCGCTGCTGCTCGCGACCCTGTTCGCCGGCGAGCGCCCTTCCGTCCGCCAGATCGCCGCCACTGTTATCGTGCTGTGCGGGATCGGTTCGGTGCTCGGCGCCGGCGGTGCCTACTCGCCCGCGTGGGCCGCGATGCTGGTGGTGGCGACGCCGCTGTTCTGGCAGACCGCGCATGTCCTGTCACTGGCGGTGATGCCGCCGCTGTCGCCCCTGTGTATCACCGGCGCTCGCTACGGTTACGCGGCGGGCGTGCTCTTGTTGATACTGGCTGCGCTCCATCCTGCTGCGGTCGCCGAGCTGCGCGAGCCGACGGTGCTGGCGACGATCGTCGCAACCGGCGCGATCGTTTACTTCCTCGGCTCGCTGACCTGGTACGCCGCGATAAGCCGCTTGTCGCTGACTTGGACTACCGCCCTGGTCATCCCTGGCGTGCCGCTGCTCTCGACCCTGTTCGCGATCGTCTTTCTGGGCGAGCGAGCGACCGAGCGCGAGCTCGCCGGCATCTTCGTCTCGATCGTGGGCATCCTGATGCTCGTGCTGGGCGCCGACGGCGTGCGCCGCCTTGCCGCCGCGGAGAAGGCCGAAGCGCTGCACCATCCGATCGCCTGAGCGGCCCCATTCTCAGTGGGGCGCGTATCCCAAAGACAGGCGTCGCTGCGCGCGCTCGCCGGAGCGCGCCCTTTTCGCTTTCCACGGCACGGCATTCGGCGCGCGGCGCGCCGGCGCGTTTGACTATCAATTTGGGGTGGTCTTAAGTGGCTGCGAACCCCGGCGCGCTCGAGTATCACGCGCCAGCAAACCAAGGAAACCGCCATGGCCAGACTGGTCGAACACGAACGCAACGCTCCCTACGAGATCCCCGAGGGCACCGAGCTGCCGGTATGGATCTGCGGCTGCGGGCTCTCCAAGAACAAGCCCTTCTGCGACGGTTCGCACAAGCGCACCCGCGACGAGGAGGGCTCGGCGCTATACGCCTACGACGACAAGGGGCGGATCAAGATCGAAAAGCAGTACTGAGACGCCGAACCCGTCGCGCGGCCTCGGCCAGCGGGGTCGCGCGATGCTTTCCCGCCCGCTTACCGCTATGCTGGGCGGGATGGACGACGCACGCTCCGGCGCGGCCCGCTCCGACCTCGCCTCCCAGGATGTAGCGACGTCCGCTGAGCCGCCCGCGCGAGCTCCGCATGGCGTCGCATGGCTGGTCGGGATCGCCGAGCCGCCGCTCGCCGTGGTCGTCTTGCTGGCGCTCGGCGCGATCCTCTTCCTCCTCAATCTCGGCGGCTACCCGCTATACACCAAGGGCGAGCCGCGCGAGGCCGTAATCATCTCGAATATGGTGCGCGGCGGCGGCGTGATCCTGCCGCTGCGCGCGGGCGTCGAAATCCCCTCTAAGCCGCCGCTGATGCATTGGATGGGGGCGCTGTTCTCGCTGCTCGCGGGCGGAATCAGCGAATGGACGGTGCGGATGCCCTCGGCGTTGCTGGCGATCGCCGGGATGCTCGCCTGCTTCTTCTACGTCCGCCGGCTCTTTGACAGCCGTGTCGCAATGCTCGCGGCGTTAATCCTCGGCACCACCGTGCAGTATCTCCAGGCCGGCGACGGCGCGCGCGTCGATATGACGCTCGCGTTCTTCATGGAGGTCGCCTTCTTCGAGTTCATCATGCTCGCCGAGGGCCTCACGGAGCGGCGGATGCTGCTCTATGCCGCGCTGGCGCTGGCCGTGCTGGCGAAGGGGCCCGTGGGCGTCGTCCTGCCGGGGCTGGTCGCGCTGGTATGGATGGCGGCGACGGGGCGATGGGAGGTGATCGGGCGGATGCGGCTGGTGCGGGGCGCGGCGCTGGTCGCCATCGTCGCCGGCGGATGGTACGTCGCGGCGACGATGGTGGGCGGGATGGCGTTCGTGCACAAGCAGATCCTGGCCGAGAACCTCTTTCGCTTCCTCCATACCGGCGGCGTCCGCGAGGGCCACGCCCATCCCTTCTATTACATCGAGGGCGCGCTGCTAGCGGGCTTCATGCCCTGGACCCCGCTGTTGCTGGTGCTGCTGGTGCAGGCCACGCGCAGTCCAAGGCCGATCGACCAGCGCCTGACCTACCTTCTGGTGTGGTTCGCGGTGGTCCTGGCTTTCTACAATTTGCCCGCGAGCAAGCGCGGCATCTACCTGCTCCCGCTCTATCCCGCGCTCGCCACGCTGCTCGCCGTGTACCTCGAAGAGGTCGCCCGCGCGCCCGAATTTTCCGCGATTTGGGTCCGCCGGCTGCGCCAGATCGCGGCCGTGTCGTTCATCGTCGCCGGCGGCTGCGCGCTCGCAGGCCTGGCGTTGGTGGCCTTTTCACCGCACGACCTCGGCGCGATCCTCAAGCCGTTCGGCATCACCGACTACGACTTTGTACCTCAGCTCGAGCTCGCTGCCGCCGCACATCCCTTTCTAGCGATGGGCCTTGGCGTGGCGCTGATCATCGTCGGGCTCTACGCCGCGCGCGACGAGGACAGCATCGAGCGGCTGTGCATCGCGATGGTCGGCGCAGTTGCCTGCCTTGCGTCGATTGCCAACCTGTACGTCGAACCGGCGCTGGCCAACGCGCTCACGCTCAAGCCGTTCACGCAAGAGGCGATGCGCATCGTTGGCCATCACAGCGTCGGCTACATGGGCGCGCTCAACTACGACGTCGCGTTTTACAGCGAGCGCAACATGCCGGTGGTTTCGGTCTGGCGCGGCGCGCGTCCGGACTTCCTGATTGCCTGGCGCGAGGACTTCATGCGCCTGCCGGAGTCGATGCGCGCGCAGTTCCGCGCGCTGCTCCTGAGCCACCCCACCGAGCTCGACGGTTCGGGCGGGATGGTGCTGCTGCGATGCGCGCCGGCAGGCCCGGGCGCGCCCGCGCCGCCGCCCGCCACCGCTCCGCCGGGCAAGCGGGAACCTCCGCAATTCAGCGTGTGAAGAGGTGGTGGTCGGCCGGCCACGAGCCTTCGAGTCTTGCTCCGCGCTGAGCAGCGCGGGCCCGCTAGGACAGGCGCGCGCGGCGCAGCGCCGAGATCGCCTTAACCAGGCGCGGCATCACGCTCGCCGCCCCGCCGCGCAGGCTGAGGTCGCAGATCTGGGTCACCTCCGACGCGTAGAGGTTGACCTCGATCATCCGCCCGCCACGCTCCTTGACCTCGATTGCGAAGCCGGCCGCAGGATAGACCGTCGCCGAGGTTCCGCCAAGAATGACGAGGTCGGCGCGCCCCGCATGCTCGGCGCACTCGCGCAGCACGTCGGGCGGGATCGGCTCGCCAAACGACACGGTGTCGCTCTTGAGCAGCCCCTTGCACTTGGGGCATGGCGGCGGCAGCACCTGGAGGCTGACTTCCTCGGCCGGAAAGCGGGCGCCGCACTCCAGGCATCGGATGAGCTTCCAGTTACCGTGGATCTCGGCGAGCGCCTTATGGCCGGCCTGGCGATGGAGGTCGTCAACGTTCTGGGTGATGAGGAAGCGCAGCACGCCCATCTGCTCGAGCTCGGCAAACGCGTAATGGCCGGGGTTGGGTTTGGCGACCCGCAAGGGCGCGAACAGCTCGTCGTCCTGGCGGCGCAGCCTGTCCTCCCATCCCTTCTTCGGATCGGCCAGGAAGATCTGAAAGCCGTTCATCGGCGGCTCGCCGTACTTGGTCCACAGCCCGCCTGGGCCGCGAAACGGCGGAATCCCGCTCTCCACCGACATCCCGGCGCCGGTCAGCGCGATCGGATAGCGCGCCGCCAGCACCATCTCGGCCGCCCGCGCTATCTGCGCCTCGCTCGCCCGTTCGCTCTCCTGCGCCATCGCACTTGCACCTCCCGACATCGCCGCGCGGCGGCCGCCTACTCGGTCGCGCACGAAACGAACGTGAACGCGTAGGCGCCGAGCCCCGGCTCGCGCGCGCGCAGCGTCAACGCTCCCGCGCTCACCGATTCGTTGGCCACGAGGTTGTACATCCGCGGCCGATCGACTGTTATCAGCAGCATGCCGCTGTCCGGGCGCGCGTCCTCGCCGGGGCGCTGGTCGGCATCAAGCTTAAGCTCGACCCTTACCGGCCCCTGCGCCGGCGGCGCCATCACGAGGTTCACGTCCTTGCCGGTGTAGCGCAACGCGAGCGAGGCGCCCGCCGCGCCGGCGCCGGCGCTCTCCGCCCCGACGATCCATCGCCCGCCCAGGTAGGCGATTCCCTCGGCGTGATGGCCGGGGTCGGCGTAGTCGTGCGCACGATCGTGCACGACGCCGCCCGGATTGCCGAACTGGCCGCGCGCGTAGCCGAGGTAGAGTTCAGGTGTGACGCGATAGCAAAGCGCTCCCGGACGGTCGGTGTCCCGCACCGGCGCCATCAGCGGCGGCGCGCTGAACCGTGGATTGAGCTCGGCGAGCGCGCGTTGGATCGCGCGTTCGCTGTCATGGTAGGCGCCCTCGCCGAAATGGTAGTAGCGGATCCGCCCGTGCGCGTCGACCAGGTACTTGGCCGGCCAGCACCGGTTGGAAAATGCGCGCCAGATCGCGTAGCCGTTGTCGAGCACGACCGGGTACTCGATCCCGAAGCGCGCGACCGCCTCGCGCACGTTGCCGTGCTCGCGCGCGAAGGTGAACTCGGGCGCATGCACGCCGACCACAACCAGGCCCGCCTCGCGGTAGCGCCGATCCCATCCGACCACGTACGGCAGGGAGCGGATGCAATTGACGCAGGTGTAATCCCAGAAATCGATCAGTACCACCGCCCGCCCGCGCTGCTCGCCGAGCCTAAGCGGCCCGCCTTGCAGCCATTCGCCGCCGTCAAGCTCGGGTGCGAAGATCGTCTCGTTAATCTGCGGCATCGTTCCTGCGGGTGCGGCTCCTCGGCGGAGCCTAGCACAACGCTGCCGCCGCCGTTCAACGCCGACGCCGTCGACAACCTGACCTTGGGAGTTGCCGGCTTCGACGGTTTGACCCTCGCGGGCGGCGCGCGCTAGTGGGAGGAGCGATGGCCGAGCGAGGCGCGTTGCAGGTGATCGAAGTCGGCGCCGATCGCGCGCGGATGGAGCGGGCGTGGGCGATCCGTCGGCGAGTTTTTATCGAGGAGCAGCACGTCCCCGCCGAAATCGAGCTCGACACCGACGACGCGCGCGCACTCCACGTGCTCGCGCTGGAGAGCGGACGGGCGGTGGGATGCGCCCGGATGGTCGCGCACGCGGGCTACGTCAAAATCGGCCGGATGGCGGTGCTGCGGGAGCGTCGCGGCGCGGGTGTCGGGCGCGCGATGCTGGAGTTCCTGGTCGCTTGCGCGCGCAAGCGCGGCTTTTCCCGTGCAGTGCTCGACGCGCAGCTCCACGCCGAAGGGTTCTACCTAAAGCTCGGCTTCGAGCCGATCGGGGAGGTGTTCGAGGAGGCGGGCATCATGCACCGCCGGATGGAACGCGCGCTGTAGGGCGGCGGCGCGCCCGCCTAATCCATTTCCATCGGCAGGCCGACGTAGTTCTCGGCGAGCGATTGGGAGGCTGCGCGCGAGCCGGTCACGTAGTCGAGCTCGGCGAGCTGCCGGCGCTCGTCGAAAGCGTTCTCCTCGCCGAAGCGATGCAGCATCGCGGTCATCCACCACGAGAAGCGCTGGACCTTCCATACCCGGCGCAGGCAGACCGCCGAGTAGCGCTCGAGCGGCTCGCGCGCACCGGTCCTGTAGAACTCGGCGAGCGCGCGCGCCAGCACGCGCACGTCGGCGACGGCGAGGTTGAGCCCTTTGGCGCCGGTGGGCGGCACGATATGCGCCGCGTCGCCGGCCAGGAACAGCCGCCCGTAGCGCATCGGCTCAGCGACGAAGCTGTGCATCGGCGTGATCCCCTTCTGGACGATCGGTCCGCGCTTGAGCCGAAAGCCGTCTGTCGTCTCGAAGCGGCGCTCGAGCTCGTCCCAGATGCGCTCGTCGGGCCAGTTGCCGATGTCCTCTTCGGGCGCGACCTGGAGATACAGGCGCGTAAGCTGGGGCGAGCGCATGCTGTGCAGGGCGAAGCCGCGCTCGTGGCGCGAGTAGATTAGTTCGTCGGACGACGGCTCTACCTGGGCCAGAATTCCCAGCCATCCGAACGGATAGACCCGCTCGTACTCGGTCAGCACGCCGGCCGGAATTGACGGCCGGCATACGCCGTGGAAGCCGTCGCACCCGGCGACGAAATCGCACTTGAGCTCGTACGGCTCGCCATCCTTGCGAAAGCCGATCGTCGGCTCGGAGCTGGTGAAGCCGTGCGGGCTTACGTCTTCGGCTTCGAAGAAGATCCGGCCGCCCGCCGCCAGCCGCGCGTTGGTCAGATCCTCGACCACCTTGTTCTGGCCATAGATTGTGATCGTCTTGCCGCCGGTGAGACCGTGGAGGTCGATGCGATGGCCGCGATGGGCGAAGCGCAGCTCGAGCCCGCGATGGACCAGGCCCTCGCGCAGCAAGCGCTCGCCGACGCCGCTCTCGACCAGCAGGTCAACCGTGCCCTGTTCGAGCACGCCGGCGCGCACGCGCTCCTGAACATACTCGCGGCTGCGGTCCTCGATTACAACTGACTCGATGCCGTCGCGATTGAGCAGATGCGAGAGCATCAGGCCCGCGGGACCCGCGCCCACGATTCCGACTTGCGTGCGTATGGTTTTGGCCATCGGCGTGCCGGTCCGGGGCGCGCGCTCATCCGCAGGGCGGCGGCCGTGCCCGGTTCCGATCGGAATTTACGCCAGCGCCGGGAACCCGCGCCAGCGTGCTGATGCTTCAACGCCGGTCCCGTCGAGCGGCCCGCCAGCCAAAGACCATGGATTCGCGGAGATTCCTCGCTTCGGCGGCCTGCACTCAAAATGACAAAATGTCGCCCCGCGGTCATCCCGGGCGAAGCGATGGCTTCCCCTGCGTGAACATCACTCACCCCTGCGCTTCGACTTCGGCGACGAACTCGGCGATCGCGCGGGCGATCGCGGCGGGCCGCTCGAGGATCACGTGATGGTGCGTGGCCGGGATCGTCAGCAGGCGCGCGAGCGGATTGGACGCCGCCGCCAGCCGCGCCGCGTCGACATGCATGATCCGGCTGTGCTCGGCGCGGATGAGCAGCAGCGGATCGCGCACGCGCGCGATCGCCGCCCGCACGTCAATCCCGTCGCTGCCGACGAAGCTCTCGCGGTCAAACTTCATCGTCCATCGCCCCTCCGCCGCCTGCCCAAGGCTCTTTTCCGCAATCGCGGCCAGCGTCGCCGGCGCGACGTCGCCCTCGTCGGGCATCAGGCGAAACCGTGCGCGCGCGGTTTCGAAATCGGGATAGGTTACCACCGGCAGCCCCTTGAGCCGGCGCAGGTAATGGTTGCGCCGCTCGGTGGACGTCACCGCGACATCGATCGCAACGATTGCGCGGGCCAGCCCCGGATATTCGGCGCCGAAGGCGAGCGCGCTGAGCCCGCCCATGCTGTGGCCGGCGACGAACGGACGCGGCGGCGCGTACTCGGCGATGAAGCGCGCGAGGTCGTGCGCATAATCGAGCGGCGAGTAGGCCGGCGGACGCACCCATTCGCTGTCGCCGTGGCCGCGCTGGTCGAGCGCGAGCAGCCGTAGATCCGCCTCGCCCATCGCGTCGGCCACCGGCTGCCACCACCATGCGTTGGCGCTGTTGCCGTGCAGCAGGACGAGCGTGCGTAGCGCGCCGGGATTCCATTCCAGGAAGTGCAGGCGCGGTGTCCCGCCGGTAAAGCGGCTGAGCGGCTCACTCATCGCGCGCCGGCCGCGAGGACCTCGGCGAGAAATGGACCCATGGCGGCGGCCAGCCCCTTGGGATTGTCGATCGGCACGTGATGGTTGGAATTCTCGACCATCACGACGCGCCCGCGCGCCATCCGCTCCGCCATCTTCTGCATGAACTCGGGCGTCAGCAGCGGGCTTCCGGCCGGCTTGATCAGCAGCGCCGGGCATCGGATGCGCGCGAGGTCAGCCATCTTCAGTTGGATCGGTTCGCGAACGAGCGTGCGGCGGTCCATCTTGTGCACCCACTTGCCGTCCTCACGCTGGCGGAAGCTGAGGGCGGCGACGTGGCGCAGGGCTTCGGGCGACGCCAGCGTCTCGGCCGGTAACGTGCGGAAGGCGGCGATCGCCGCCTGCAGCGAATCGTATACCGGCGCCGGACGCGCTGCGATCGCGCGCAGCTGCTCGACCGCGTACTCGGGATAAACAGGCGTGGAGTCGATCGCGACCATCGCGCGCAGCCGCTCGCTATGCTCGACCGCGTACACCAGCACGCTGTGCCCGCCCATCGAATGGCCAACCAGCACGGGCGCGCCCAGGCCCCAGTCCGTTATCACGGCATCGAGGTCGTCCGCGTAATGACGCGAGCCGTAGGCCCAATCCGCGGCCCATCGGCTGTCGCCGTGGCCACGCTGGTCAAGCGCGAGCACATGGAAGCGGTCGGTCAGCGCCGGTGCCACGAAGTCCCACCACCGGGCGTGCGCGGAGCCGCCATGCACCAGCAACATCGGCGGCTTTCCCTCGCCGCCATAATCGACGCAGTTGAGCTCGATTCCACCGGTGCCGTTGAATTTGCGATTCTCCATCCGCGCGATCGAACCCTTCTTTGCGCAGTGCCGCGCGCCGCTCGCTTATGGCGTCGGGCCTGCGGCTTTGCAACGCACTATTCCTCATGCCACGATCCAAGGGTGACACGGGGACGGCGTTTTTCGATGCGTACCGGGGCGAGGCTGGGACTGTTGGGAGTGCTCGCGCTGCTCGTGATCGGCGCGCCGCGCGCGACGTACGCCGACGAGGCCAGCGCGGCCAAGGCCCGCTCGCTGGTGGACGCGGCTATCAACATGACCGACAGCCAGCAGGCGGTCAAACTGCTCTGGCAGGCGACCGATATCGATCCCACGCTGGAAGACCCCTACGTTTACCTGGGGCTGTACTACAACTCGCGCTCGCAGTTCGACCAGGTCGTCTCGGTTTACAAGAAGCTCATCAAGTACGAACCCAACTCGATCAGCGCCTATCTCAATATTGGCGAGGCCTACATGTCGTTCACGCCGCCCAAGGCCGCCGACGCCCTGCCCTACTACCGCAAGGCCTACCAGCTCGACCCGACCTCGGCTTTCGCCGCGCTCAGGATCGGCGAGATCCTCGCCCAGCAGGGCAATCGCGGCGAGGCGCTCCAATACCTGAAGAAAGCCGCCGCCGACAGCTCCAAGAGCCCGGCCGCGGCAGCCGAGGCGCGCAAGATTCTGGGCGAAATCGGCGCCCTCTAGGCTCAGGGCCGCGGGCCCGGCGCAGCGCCGTGCCCCGGCAGTCCGAAGCGCTCGGGTGGCGGTTTGAACTCGCGGTCGAATTTCTGTTGCTGCTCGGGGGTGAGCAAGGCGCGGATCTGACTGTAGGCCTGGCGCAGCTGCTCGCGGCGCTCACGCTCGAACTGCTGGCGCAGGCCGAGGATTTTGGACCGCGTATCCTCGATGATCTGCAAAACCTGCTCGCGCTGGGAGAAGGTCAGGTTCAGCTCACGCTGCATCCGCACAATCACCGGCTCGTGCGGGACACGGAGCAGCCGGTAGCGATAGGCGAGGCTGCTGGCGGCAAAGCCAATCACCAACGCGGCGATCGCCACCAGCGCAATCAGCCAGCCTTTGCCCTTATCCGACAAGGTCGTTGGGGATCTCGGGCATCGGCTGCCCTAGGAGCGGGTTGTTGGCGGAGGTGGTCACTTCCTGCGTGGCACCCAGCGCGTCTTCGAGCGACTGCGGCGGCGCTGTCACCGAAACCCAGGCGAGCAGAACCGCCGCCGCCACCGCCGACAGCGCGCTGGCGATCGCACCCCAGCTTTGCACCGCACCGCGCGGCTCCATCTGGTAGACCGCCGCACGGCGAATAATCTCCGCAGCGCGTACGGCGTCGGCGCGCGGCGCGCGCCGCGTGTCCATTGGCCGGTCGCCCGCGTCTGCCGACGCTGTCCCCTGCTCAGGCGCTCCGGCACCGGCGCGCGGATGGAGCATTGGAGCGGTCAGCGCGAAGGCGCGGAATCCCCGGTCGCACTTCGCGCACTCCTTGAGGTGCGCTACCAGGGCGGCGCGCTGTTCGGCGTCGAGCGTGCCGCGCCAGAAGTCAACGAATTGCGGTCGTGCCTCGAAGCAGTTCATCTTGTACGGTCGCTCCCGCGCGAGGGCGTCGCAGGGGATGCTGAAATATAAACAAGCGCTTCACTTTCTATTTTTGCTCCGCCTGCCGCGTCGGTACCAGATGCGCCGCCTGCCGGCGCAGCGCCTGGCGCGCGCGAAAGGCCCGAATCTTCACCTTGGCCTCGCTCCATCCAACGATCTCGGCGATCTCGCTGACGCTCATCTCCTCGCCGTTCTGGAGCGTCAACACCAGTCGGTCCTCGGGCTTGAGCGTGGCCAGCAGCCGCTCGGCGAGCTGCTTTGCCTCGCGCCGCTCCTCGGCCGCCTCGACGATCTCCTCGGGCGTGGCGGTGTTGACGAGCCCGATCCAGCTCATCTCGGGCGCCGTGAAGTCACTCACCAACTCCTCGGGACGGCGCCTGCGCCGGCGCAACTCGTCATAGCACAGGTTGACGACGATCGCGCGCAGCCAGGCACCGAACGGAATCTCGGCGCGATAGCCCTTGAGCCCGGCGTAGGCGTGGATGAAGGCCTCCTGCGCGATGTCGCGTACGAGCTCGGAGTCGGCAAAGAAGCGCTGGCAGAGCCGTTCGACGCGTCCGCGATGGCGCCCGGCAAGCTCGCTGAAGGCCGCGGCCTCGCCGTCGAGCGCGCGGGTTACCAGGTCCTGGTCTGACGGCTCGGCCACGCTACGCGCGAATCGCCTGAAGGCAAGCACGCCACGCATCACATCGATGAAATACGACGGCGCCGCCAGTCGGTTACATCTGCAAATCCGCCGATTTTCGCCGTAAAATCAAAGGGCTGCCCTATCCTCGGACAAGCCCCGCAGGCGGACGGCCCAGCCCCGCCCGTTCCAGTTCCTCGGGCGTATCGAGGTCCATCACGACGCCCGGGTCATCAACCTCGACGTAGGCGACGCGCTGCGGGTCAGCAGCCACCACGACGCGCGCGCCCTGGTCTTCGGGTGCGGCCTCCAACTCGGCAAAGAGCTCGCGCGCGAAGAGCACCGGATGGCCGCGGCGGCCGCAGTAGCGCGCGATCACGATTGGCCTTCGCGATTGCCGATGCTCCTCGATCACGGCTTTGAAGGTCGCCGGGCGGACCATCGGATGGTCCGCCAGGTGGATCAGCGCGCCGGCGGCGTCGCGTCCGATCGCTCGCAGCCCGGCCTTGATCGACGAGAGCTGGCCGCGCTGATACTCGGTATTTTCGGCCACCGCGATTCGCGAGTCGGCCGGAACGGCACGGCGCACGGCGTCGGCATGCGCGCCGACCACGACCACCAGCCGCCCGACCGCTTCGAGCATCGCCTGCGCGATCGTCGCAAGGAAGGTCCGCCCGCCGACTTCGAGCAGCGGCTTGGGATAACCCATCCGGCGCGACTCGCCGGCCGCGAGCAGGATTCCGTCGAAGCGTGGAGCGCCCGAGCGCCCGGCGGTGGATTGATGGGACACGCGATCGCCCGCGGCGCGCTAGGCCGAGCGCCGGCGCAGCCGCCCGAGCTTGGCTCCGAGATTGAACGGATCGCGTGTGCCGGTGCGCCGCTCACGGATTATCTCGGCGATGATAGCGACCGCTATCTCGGCCGGCGTCTCCGCGCCGATATCGACCCCGAGCGGGGCGTGCACCTCGTCGAGCGCGGCGGCGTCCACGCCCTCCTCGCCGATACGCTCGAGCGTCGCGCGCACGCGCCGGCGCGAGCCGATCATCCCGATGAACGCGCCGTTGGCGCGCCTGAGCGCGGTGCGCACAACCTCCTCGTCAAAGGCATGCCCGCGCGTGATCGAAACGAGGTAGCAATGGCGGTCGAGCTTGAGCGACTCGATCGCGGCGCCGAACGGACGCACGATAATCTCGTCGGCGTTGGGAAAGCGCTCGCGGTTGGCGAAGGCGGCGCGGTCGTCGATCACGGTGACGTGAAACCCGAGCATCGAGCCGAGCTGCGCGAGCGGCTGCGCGATATGTCCGGCGCCGGCGATAATCAGGCGTTGTGCACCGCTTATCGGATCAAGAAACAGGCGCGGCGCGCCGCTTGACTCGATTCGCGTTGCCGGATGAAGCAGGCCATCGGCGCCGACTTCGAGCAGCGCCGGCACCGCGTCGGCCGTGCGTTCCCTGAGCTGGTCGCTGGCCGCCATGCCCAGGCCGGCGAAGCCCTCGGCGGAAGGCGCGCGGCGCGATACGTCAACGACCGTGCGGTCGCCCGCTTTCACGCCGGCGCGCTTGCCGGGATCGACGACCGTGAGCAGCGCGGCGGGGCGGTTATGGGCTGCGGCGTCGGCAAGGCGCCGCGCAATCTCCATCTCCGACGGAGGCCGCCACAGATCGATAAAGACGTCCATGATCCCGCCGCAGGTGCCGATCTGCTGCTGGTCGAAGTCGCCAGTCAGATCGACCTCGGTAAGGCGCCCGTCGCCGCCCTCGTCCAGCAACAACCGGGCCTTGCGATAGACCTCCGCCTCGCCGCAACCGCCGCCGATCGTGCCGAACTGACCGTCATCGCGCACGATCATCTTGGCGCCGACCTCGCGTGGCGTTGAGCCGCGCACGTTAACCACGGTGGCCAGCGCGAACGGCTTGTCGCGCTCGAGCGTGCGCTGCGCTTCAGCCCAGATTTCTTCAGCCCCGGCCATGCCTGCTCCTGTCAAAAGGCGACTTAGATCTTTCGAAAGGGAACGTGAGAATCAAACGACGACCTTGGAATTCTTACTCTCCTTCCCCTTCAGGAGAAGGGGAAGGGCTGGGTGTATTCTGGATCGAACGCAGGGGTGGTTTCCACCGCAGCCGGCCTCGCCGACGCCCCGGCCGCGCGGCCGCTACGGCTGGCTTGGCCAAGTCAGGTAGAGGCTCAGGTTGGCGAGCAGTGCGACGTCACCGGCATCCCATCGCGTACGCGGCCACCATCAGCGAATCGCTGTCCACAGCGAATCCGACGGCGAGCATCAGCGGCACCGGCAACTCAAGCGCTGCGAGCACGAAGACCAGCGTCCGATGCTCGCGCCGGCTTCATTCGGCCCGCTCCGTCATGGAGGTAGTTGCGCGGCGAGGTTGAAGAATTCCTGAAGGCTCTGATTGAAGCGGTAGAACTTGTCCTCGCGTAGTTGGTCGGAGGACTCCAGCCACATCTCGTCGCCGATGAGCGCGAGGGAGTTCAGCGTACGGCGCAGCTCCGGGCGCCCCCCGCGTGTGATCTCGTCGAGCATCCGGCGCCAGATCGCGGCGCGCGCGCATACGACGAAGTCGGCGTCGAACTCCGCAATGGCCCCATTGTTGAGCTCGCGCGCGGCGGTCAGCGCGTAGCCCTCGAAGACCAGGCCCACGTTGCGCTCCACGCCGCCGCCTCCCTCATCGGGCAAAACGCGCACCACCAAGCGCGTCTCGACGTAACCGATGCGCCGAAACAATTCGCCCCGGGTCTCCATCAGGCGGCCCAGGGCGAGAAACCACTCGGCGTCGGGAAAGCGCATCACGCGACGAGCTTGGCGAAGTCGGTCGGCAGCAGGCAGCGGGGCCGGCGATCGAGCCCCGCCGAGTCGCAGCGCTGGAGGTACTCGCCGACGATCCGGCGCCACAGCTACCCCTGCATCTCCATCCCCTTGTCGAAATGCTCGAGCCCACCGCCCATCAGCACCGCCATCGGCTCCACCGACTCGGGCTCGCTGAAAATTTCGAGCAGGATGCGCTCGGCGTCGTCGAGCTCGGCGTGGATCTCCGCGGCCAACTCGGGGCGCGCCTTGAGCTGGGCGCGCAGATGCATCGTGCCGTAGCCGACGTGGCGCGATTCGTCCTGCATGCAGCGGCGGAAGATCTCCTGGTCCACGCGGCTCGGCGCAATGAACTCGCCCTGGCGGAAAATCGTCAGCACGAAGCCCTCGCCGAGCAGATGGAGCCGGCCGGTTTGGGCGGAGAAGCTCGGCGCGTCGAAAATCTTTTTCAGCCCGAGCTCGCTGTACGCGCTCGCCTTGCCCAGCCCGCCGCCGTTGGCCAGCGCGCGCTTGCGAAAGACCTCCATGTGGCGCGCCTCGTCCATCGCCTGCGTGGCGAGAAACATCTTGACCTCGAAGAAGTCCTGGTTGATGCGGCTCATCCAGCGCGTCGGGGCGTCGGCGGCGATAAACTCGACCTCGGTGAGGAAGGTGCACAGCTGGCACATCGCGCGTTCGAGGTCGTCGGGCAGCGGCCGCAGTTCGTTCCACGGGATGTCGCGCGCGGAGCTCCACTGGCGCGCGACCGCCTCCTCGTAAAGCTCGGCGACGTTGTCGGCCCAGCACTCGTCCTTGCTGTTGATCGTGAAGCCCAGCGACGGCACGTTGTCCGGCACCACTGCGCCGCGCGGCGCCATCGACAGGTGCGCCCCACCTTGCTCGGGCACCACGCCGTAGCTGCCGACCTCGATGTCCTTCAGACGCAGGCCGAGCGCCGACGGTTGGGCGCGCACGCCCCACTGGCCGGTTTCCTTCATCCAGCCCAGGTCCGGCGTCCCGGTCCCGAACAGCTTCTTGAGATACGGCGACGGCTCGACCTTGATCCGCGCCTCGGTGCCGATTCGCGCTTCGTCCTTGATCGCGACCGCAGGCATGTTCGCCTCCCCGTAATTGTTCCCCGAGCGCCGACGGCTGGGCGCCGCTCCGATTCCCGCAAAATCTACGCCGGGAGTCAACTCGTGGTGGCGCGAAGCGCATGATTTGGGCATCGCGCCTCGTTTAGTCGAACACCCCCGCGCCGAGTCCAGGGGGCTCCCCCACTGAACTCATATCGGGCCATGGCCGCTGACCCGGTGGGGCAAGGTTCCGTGGCCGCCTATGATTTGGTGACGGATTGCCGCGCCGCTCTCAATCCGCGCCCGTTCCCCGCTTGCGAGGCTTTTCGTGTATAGTTCGGACGGCTGCGCGCAACCCCCGTGCGCCGCAGCACCGAACTCAGACCGGCTGCGCACCGCCCGCTGGGGCGCGCCGCCTTGGAGCAACGAGCGATGGCCAACGAGAGCTGGAATATCGAGGGCGAGTATTTCGAGTCCTGCAACTGCGAGCTGCTCTGCCCCTGCCTTTTGACCCGCGCCCAGGCGCGTCCCACCGAGGGCCATTGCGACGTGGTCCTCGCCTTCCACATCGACCGGGGCGCCTACGGCAAGACCAACCTTTCCGGGCTGCGCGCGGTGCAGGCGCTCACCACGCCCGACGTGATGTCCAAGGGCGGGGGCACGATGGCGGTGTACGTCGATAGCCGCGCCAACCCCGAGCAGCGCGCCGCGCTCGAGGCGATCTTCACCGGCCAGGCCGGTGGGCCGCCGGGCCTGATGGCTCCGATGGTCGCGCATCGCCTACCCACCAAAACCGCGCAGATCGAGTTCAGCGCCGAGGGCAATACGCGCAAGCTCGCGATTGCCGGCGTCACCGAAGTGACGGTCGAGGGCGTGGTTGGACGCGACGGCAAGCAGGCGGTGTGGCTCGACAACGTGACCCATCCGTTCTCGGGCCGGCTGGCCGCGGCGCGCGGCACTCACAGCCGCTACAAGGATCACTCGTTGAACTTCGAGAACTCGGGGCGTAACGGCCATTTCTCGCCGATCCGTTGGTCGAATTCGTAGCGCGGCGCGCGCGGCGACCCGCCGCGGCGACCTTCGGTAGTACGATGGCTTCCGCAGTTTCCAAGCCTCAGGGTCGAGCGTTGGCTTCGGCGCTCAAGTTTTCCGACCAGCTTGCGATATGGGGCGGGCTTGCAGCGCTGAGCGCGCTCGCGTGGCTCTATCTCATCTTGATGCCGATGAACATGAGCGCGCGCGCAGGCGCCATGGACGCGATGCCTGCCATGTCAGGTATGGCTGGGATGTCGGGGATGGCGGGAATGGCCGGGATGCAGATGGCGCCCGCGGCCAATCCATGGTCGCCAGCCGCGCTGTGGCTGACTTTTCTGATGTGGTCGGTGATGATGGTCGCGATGATGATGCCGAGCGCATCGCCGATGCTGACCACTTACGCGCGAATCGCCGAGAGCCGCGGCGGGCCGGCGCGTTTGCGCGTCTGGCTGTTCGCGGCCGGCTATATCGCTGTATGGACCGGCTTCAGCGCCGCCGCGGCGTTTGCGCAGGCCGCGATGGACCACGCGGCGATGCTGGGCGGAGCGATGCGCGTCGCACCGCTTGTCGGCGGGCTCATCCTTGGGCTTGCCGGCGCCTACCAGCTCTCGCCGCTCAAGCGCCGATGCCTGCGCCAGTGCCAGTCGCCGATCGGTTTCCTGATGACGCACTGGCGCGACGACAGTGGCGGAGCGTTCCGGATGGGGCTCAGTCACGGCGCGTTCTGCGTCGGATGCTGCTGGATGCTGATGGCGGTGTTGTTCGTCGCCGGCGTGATGAACCTGGTGTGGGTGGCGGCGCTCGCCGCCTTCGTGCTGATCGAGCGCGTCACGCGCTGGGGCGAAGCGATCGCGACCGCCTCGGGCTTCGCGCTTATCGCCTCGGGCCTCGCGCTGGCGGCGCTCAGCTGAGCGCGCGGAACGCGCCATTGGCGGCCGCCGCGCCAGCCCTCTACACCGTCGGCCACTCGACCCATCCAATCGAGCGCTTCCTCGATCTGCTCGGCGAGCACCGGATCGCGCTGCTCGCCGACATCCGATCGTTTCCCAGTTCGCGCCGCTGGCCGCAATTCAACCAGGAGGCGTTGGCCGCCGCGATGGAGCGCGCGGGGGTGGAATATCGATGGCTCAAGCGGCTCGGCGGACGCCGCCATGGCCGGCGCGACGATTCGCCGCATACAGCATGGAGGCTGATTGCGTTCCGCTCCTACGCCGACTACTGCGACAGCGAGGAGTTCGCGGCGGGGATCGCGGAGCTGATCGAAATCGCCGCGCGTTCGCGCACGGCGATCATGTGCTCGGAGGGGCTGTGGTGGCGATGCCATCGGCGAATCGTCTCTGACCAGATGACGGTGCGCGGGTGGCAGGTCGAGCATATCCTGCCCAACGGCCGCCTGGCGCCCCATCGGCTGCCCGAGTTCGCCTCGGTGGTCGGGGGCCGGATCATTTACGACGGCGGCCAGCGGCGCCTGCTCAAATAAGGGTAGGCGCGCCGATGCATTCCTGATGGGCGGCGCGCGCGAGGAATTCCGCGTTCTAAGGTTGAGGCATCTGCCGCGTGAGCCAGTTCACGCCGCCGAGGCCGGGATGCTTGGCATCGCCGCCGCCGCGGCGCATCCCTGCTGCCACGCCCGCTTGAGCGTGGCATAAACTTCGAACGGGTCGGCGCGGCGCGGTAGTACGGAGAGCGCGGTCCTGTCGCGCAGCTTGATCCTGACGTCGAGATAGCGCTCGCCCTTGCCGCGCTGGGCGAGCACCAGCGCCACGGCTGCGATCTCTGGATAACGCCGCGCCTGTTGTCTGAGTCCCTTGACCACCACGATGTCGGCGGCGGCGATCGTCAACCGGCGAATCGACGAGTTCCAGATCGCGAAATGGATCAGCAGAATCACGGCGATCGTGCCAACGCAGAGCGTCTCGATCATTTCGTGGCCACCCAGCCAGTAGGCAAACCACGCGAGCCCGCCCAGCAAAGCCAACGCTGTGCCGCCGGCGACCACCAGACGGACGGGCATACGGTAGATGAATTCCAGCGGCAGCGGCTTGGACGGCCATCGACTGGCGAGCACGTCGGCGACGAACTGAAGCAGCGCGCCCGCCTCCTCGAGGTCGTAGCGGAGGCTCACGCGCGCACGCCCTTGCGCGTCGAGCAGATCGACCCGCTGCATCGCTGGTATCTGCTCGATGCCGGCGACTTCGGACCACGCGATCTCGCCCGGGCTCGCGTAGCGCACGCCACGCTCGTCAATTACGACCGGCGCGCTTCGTCCGCCGCACATAAGCTGCACTTCGCGCACGAACACCCAGACCAGAAACAGGGCGAGAGTCGCGCCAATTGCGTAGCCGAGGCGGGTTCGTATCCACGGTTCGAGCTGGAAGGCGAGCGCGATTGCGCCGATGAACAACAGGCTGGCGCCGGCGTTGGCCAACTGGTCGCGCCGTGAGCGCGGATTGACCCGAAACTGCTGACTCTCCGCCATCGCTCGATGCCCCGCGAAAGCGTGTTACCTCACTGGGTGCCCGCGTTGCGAGTCAGATAGTTGAGGATGGTCTTGCGCTCGTCCGTGGTGAGCGGCGGCACACCAGCCCTACGCATCAGGTCCTGCATCGCGTCGACCTTAACCGCCCACATCGCCGCCGTCATCTCGTGTGGATTGTACGCTCTGTGACATTCGCCGCATCTTTTAACATATAATTTCGCGACTTGACTGTCAGCTTCTGGTAGTTTGCCGCTTTGGCATGCAGTTAGTAAAGAAGCCGCACTTAACAGCAAGCTGAGTATGAGCGCCCGATAATTTGATGTGATTGTTGAGAGTGGCATCGACTCCGCGCCGCCCAGCCCCGCCGCCGCTGCCGGATCCTTCCCGGCTTGCCCCCCGCTACTCGGACGTCCGCGCCGCAGCGAGACAGCGGCGCAGTTCAGCTTCCAGCGCGCGGATCAGCTCTCGGCGGTCGGCGTCGTCAAGCACAACCTTGCGCTCAGACTCCGGCCGTACCCATACCGGCGCCGCGCGCAGCGCGTCGCTCTGGTAGCGCGGAAAGACATGCCAGTGGACGTGCGGTTCGAGATTCCCGAGGCATTCGTAGTTGAGCTTGAGCGGCCGCGTGACCGAGTAAATCGCGTTTCCCACCGCGAGGATCTCGTCGAACAGCGCGCGCGCCTGCGCCGGTTCCATCAGGTGGATCTCATTGACGTGCCGCTTGGCAAGGACCACGCAGTAGCCGCGGTAGAACTGCGCGTCGCCCAGGATTACGAACGACTGCGGCAGCTCGGCGATAAGGTCGGTAAATCCACCCGCGCGGCATCGCTCGATGAGTGCGCAGATACCACACGGACGCGCGCCGCGGTCAGGCATGGCCGTCCTCGGGCCCGGCGTCCTCGGCGACGACCTTGATCAACTTGATCGCGGCGTAGCGCAAAAGCTCGCCCACCGTATGCATCTTGTACTCGCGACCGTAGTAGACGGTGCGGATGCCCGTATTGATGAGGACCTTCAGGCAATGCACGCAGGGCGTGTGGGTGACGTAGATGTCGGCGTCGCGGATGGCCGCGCCATTGCGTGCCGCCTGGGTGATCGCGTTTATCTCCGCGTGAATGGTGCGCCAGCAGTTCTGCTCGATCTCGCCGTCGGGCGTGCGCGACTCGTAAATCTGGCAGCCCAGCTCCGTGCAATGCGGCATCCCTGCCGGCGCGCCGTTGTAGCCGGTGGCGAGAATGCTGCGGTCGCGCACGATCACCGCGCCGACCTTGGCACGCAGGCAGGTCGAGCGTTCGGCGACCTGCCGGGTGATAGTCATGAAGTACTGGTCCCAGCTCGGCCGCTTCGTCTCGCCCATCAGAGTCCTTTCAACCGCACCCCGGCCGGCAGCGCCGGCGGTGCTGGCCGGTAGCTCACGGTGTAGTACTTCTCATTCGACGGCTGCTCGGGCGCGGCGGGCTCGCTGTACCACGCCGGCACCGGGCTGAAGGTCAGGATAAAGAGCGCGACCGTCGCCCACGCCATCGCGCGCCGCCTGGGATCCAGCGGAGTGTCGGCATCCACCGTCGCCGGGTGTCCCAGGCCAAGGATCATCAGGATCACCACCCAGAACAGCCATCCGCCCCAGTAGGTCGAACCCAGCACCAGCGGCACCACCACCATCAGCACGCACACGATGATGAACGTGCGTGAGATCGCGCGATGCCAGCGCCCGAAGAGCGCGTACACCACGTGCCCCCCGTCGAGCTGGCCCACCGGCAGCAGGTTGAGTGTCGTCACCAGAAGTCCGATCCATCCGGCGAACGCGATCGGATGGAGATTGACGTTGACCGAGTTGGGATCGACGCCGAGCACCGCGTACGACAGCCCATAGAACAGCAGCGAGTTGCCGAGCTGGAGCCCGCCCGCCTGCGTGGTCAGCGGCTGAATTTCGGAAAGCCGCAGCCCGATGATCACCGCCGGGATCGCCACCACCACGCCCGCCCACGGCCCGGCCGCACCGATGTCGAACATCACGCGCCGCGTGCGCGCCGGCGAGCGCATCCGGATGAACGCGCCGAAGGTACCGATGAAGAAGTACGACGGGAACGGCGCCGGGATGAAGTACGGCGCGCTTACGTCCACCTTGTGATGGCGCGCGAGCACGTAGTGGCCCATCTCATGCGCGAGCAGAATCGCCATCAGCGGAATCGAAAATGACAGCCCCGCCGCGAGATTGCCGAAGGTCGCAAGCGGATGGGCAAGCGAGACCACGGCGCCGGCCATGTCGGCCCCCGCCATGGTGGTCGTCAACAGGGTCAGCACGAACAGCACCGCGTGGCTTGCGGTCACTGCGCTGCCGGCGCGCGTGCGCACCGGCTCGGCCGTCTCGGGTTCATAGACCGGGGCTGGGGAGACGCGTGGGATCTCGGTCAGGATTCGTGCGTCGTCGCGTGCGATGAGATCATCCATGGGCTTTGGGGCGAACCGGCCGGATGGTCACCACCGCGCCCGGCCCGGCGGCGAAGCGGCGCGCCGCACTGCCGTCGCGCACGGCAATTTCCAGCAGTCCGAAACTTCCGAAAGTTGCGAGCGGGACACCTTTGCGGACGGCGCCGTAGGTCTCGCGTATCTCAAGCGGGCCGCCCGCACCGATCCTAACCGAAAGCCGCATAGCGGAAAAGCGCGCCTTGAAGCGCGCCAGCGCGTCGCGCCCGATATTGCTTATCAGGTTGCCGAAGCCGTCAACGTAGATCACCTCGCCGCGCAGCTCGCGCAGCCCCTCGCGCGGCTCGGCGAGCTCCAGCCGCACCAGCCCCTCGCGCATCGGCGGCCCCAACGCGCCCAGCCTGACCCCGCGCCACAGATGCGCCGCGGCGGGCGCAAAGATGTCGCGTCCGTGGAAGGTCGAGCTGACCTCGGCCAGCCGATAGCGCGGCGCGCGTAATTCCACCACGCGCAGCGGACCGGCCTCCTCGACCGCCAGCGACAGCACGCCGTTGTCGGGTCCAACGAAGCGCGCGCCCGCACGAGTCTCAATCGCGACCGCCGCACGCGCCGTGCCGACGCCGGGATCGACGACGGCAACGAAAATCGTGCGCGGCGCGAAAAAGCGCCAGCTCTCGCGCAGCATCAGCGCGCCGCCCATCACGGACTGCGGATCAACCCCGTGCGTGATGTCGATGACGGGCGCGGCAGGCGCGATCGCGCCGATCACACCCTTCATCACGCCGACGTAATGGTCGCGATAGCCGAAGTCGGTCAGCAGTGCGATCGGCGGCCTGCCACTGGAGGTTCGGCGGCCGGCGCGGCCCGTCGTGCGCGCCACGGTCAGCCCCGCTGTCGTCCGCGCCGCGCGAGCTCCTCGCGCACCGCCGCCGCGAGCAGCGGAAACATGATCTCGTGATGGCCGGTGAGCATGATCCCGCGTCCGCCGCCGCCTTGCGTGGGGCGCTCGACCACGTTGAGCCGCGGCCGATACTGGCGGATGAAGTCCATGTCGGCGGCGCAGAAGCCGCTGACCCGCCGTCCGAGGTTGCGCGCGAGGTTGAGCGCCTTGAGGAAAACCTCGGGCATGATCACCGCCGAGCCGACGTTGAGCACCACGCCGCGGCTGAGCGTGGCGACCACCGCGGCGAGGCGATGGAAATCGGCCATCGTGGCGCGCCCGATCGCGCCGCCGTCGGCCTGCGGATGCATGTGCACGATGTCGGCGCCGAGCGCGACGTGCACGGTCGCCGGCGCGCCCGCGCGCCAGGCGGCGGCGAAGATGCTCGCGTTGCGGTAGCGCAGGCGCGCCCGGACGATCTCGCGTCCGACCACCTCGCCGAGGCCCCTGCCCTCCTCGGCCGCGAGGCGCGCCGCGCGATTGAGAAACTCGCCCGTCTCCGCCGCCATCCCGAAGCTGCCCGCCTCCAGCCCGGCGCCGACGTTCTCCGACGTGCGGCCCGCGTAGGCGAGCTCGAAATCGTGGATGATCGCGGCGCCGTTAGTCGCGAGTGCACTCAGCACCCCGTCGCGCAGCATCGCGCAGATGAGCGGGCTCAATCCGACTTTGAGCGGATGTGCCCCCGACAGCATCAGCACCGTGCGCCCCGCGCGGCGCGCCGCCGCGATCCGCCGCGCCAACTCGCGCAGGTCGGCGGCGGCGAGAACCTCGGGCAGCGAGTCGAGGAAGCCGGCGACCGTCGCGCCGGCACGCGTGGGGCGCGCAAACTGCGCGCGCCCGACGATGCGCGAGAGCGAGGCGAGCGGGCGGGTGTGCGCGCGGGTCGGGTCGATAGGCCGCAGTTTCATCGCGCCGTAAGCGCGGGGGTATTGCGCACCCCGCCGGTGGAAGGTAGTAAACTACCGCATCGCCTCGGCGGGCTCCAACCTCGCGCCACTGCGGCCGGGCGAGATCCGATTTTGTTCGGGGGGATTGGACTCGAATGAGTGAGGTGCCGCACCGCGATCCGCTCGCACCGGGACTCACGCTGAAATCCGCGCTCGAATCTTCGAAGCAGGCCGTCAGCCGGCGGCGCTTCATCCGGACCGCCGCTATCGCGGGCGCGACCGCCGCGCTGGCGCCGGCAAGCGCGCTCGCCGCGCTGAGCGCGCCGCGCACGCCGCGCAGGCTGCGCCTGTTCAACCTGCACACGGGCGAGCGGCTCGACGCGGTGTACTACGAAAGTGGCCGCTACGTCGGCCAGGCGCTCGACGCGATCAACTACATCCTGCGCGACTTTCGCCAGAACGCGATCAAGCCGATCCATCCGGGGCTGCTCGATCTCGTCGTCGCGATCCGGCGCCGTCTCGGCACCGAGGGCGAGATCGCGGTAATCTCCGGCTATCGCACGCCACAGACCAACGCGATGCTGGCGGCGCACAGCCGCGGCGTCGCCCGCCACAGCCTGCACGTGGACGCGATGGCGCTGGACTTCCGGGTGCCCGAGCGTACGCTCGAAGAGGTGCATCGGGCGGCGGTGGCAATGCGCGGCGGTGGCGTTGGTTACTACCCGCGCTCGGATTTCGTCCACGTCGACGTTGGCCGCGTGCGCTACTGGTAGCGGCGCTCGGCGATTTGACACTGACGGACGCCGACCCTAGACTTCAGGGCGGGCGGGCGTAATTCAGCGGTAGAATGCCAGCTTCCCAAGCTGGACGTCGCCGGTTCGACCCCGGTCGCCCGCTCCATTCTCTCCCAAGAGCTTGGTTGATTTTTAGGAAGACGATGCTACCGGCCGGTGCCGGTGTTGGTGCCGGTCTATACTCTATTCGGACAACGCCCCCATCGTCCGGCGCCCCTGCGGCCGAGTTCAATCGGAGAGGAGGCGGAGGTTTCATCAAGAGGCATGCGGGACCGACGGCCGGTACGCGTAGCTCAGCGTCCAACAAGTGATCGCCGCGTACGAAGCCGTCACCGACGCGAGCATGTAGCTGATGAAACCGGTGATCGAGAAGAGCGCCGAAGTGGCCGCGCGGCTCTCGTGGAATTCCGCGGCCATCGGTTCGAAAAAGACGCCGAAACTGTGACTGACTCCGAAGACCACGTAGAAGCCGCGGCGACCATAAGCCACGCTCGTGGTGAATCGAATTTCGCAGGAATCGGATCCGAAATCATCTCACTAGCCTGCGCGCTGTAATACCTCGAACGCACGAATGTGAAAGAACACCACCAGGTTTGCAGAACTCCAGGCGTCGCCGTGAGCGGGGTCAGTTTGTGCGCAATTTCACATTGACTGTCATACGGGTGTTACAGCCGTATGCATGCAGACAACGAATGGAACCGGCGAATCGAGTTGGCGGGTTAGCTCCGCAATTCACATCGGTAATGGGGGCATATTTAAAGCATTAGACGCGGGCATTGGCTTCGAACTCTCCCGCGAGAGGTAAATGATCATGTATTTGCGAGGCAAGACTGCCTTTATTACCGGCGGTAGCCGAGGAATTGGGCGCGCGATTGCGCTCACCTATGCGCGTGAAGGCGCCGACATCGCGATCTGCGCGCGCAACGAAAGCGATTTGGCGGCTGTCGCGGACGAAGTGAAAACGCTCGGCCGACGATGCTGGTTCCAACGGTGCGATGTTGCTGTGAAGAAAGAAGCATTTGTCACTGCCGAGAGTGCACTCAAACAATTGGGCAAAATCGATATCCTCGTGAACAACGCCGGCGGAGGTGCCGTGCCTGACTACCGGACCTTCCTCGAGATGGACGACGAGTGCTGGTTTGACAACATCAACGTTCATCTAAATGCGGTCTGGTATTTCACCAAAGCATTGCTACCACACATGGTGGAACGCCAAAGCGGCCGCGTAATCAATATAGCGTCAGTCGGCGGACTCATGGGTATGCCAAAACTTGGAGCATATGCAGCCGCTAAGCACGGCGTGATTGGCTTTACGCGCACGCTGGCTCTGGAAGTCGGACGATACGGCATTACGTGCAACGCGATTTGCCCCGGCGCGACGCGTTCAGGATGGACAATAAGCCCCGCGGGAATAGGGAAGCTCGCGGAAAAGAGCGGGATGGACATCGAGGCGTTTGCGCAACGCTCTGTCTCGGGCAGCGCGCTTCGAAGACTTATCGAGCCGGAAGAAATCGCCGAAATGGCAGGGTACCTGGCAAGCGAGGGCGCCAGGAGTATCACGGGGCAAGCGATCGCAGTCTGCGGAGGCCTGAGCATGCACTAATGCAGAGGCCGCACCTACAGCGATAAAACATGCAGAAGTGCAGTCGGACGATCCAGGCGAGTTTGCCGAGGCCTGTGCCCGCCGCTGTCAGGTTCCCGTGTCTTCGCGCCTCGTCTGAGTAATAGCGATAGGAGGGCTTCTGTTATGATTCCTGAGGCGCCGGAAAGCCCCTCGGCCTCAGTATCGAGGATTGAGTCTCTGGCGATACGCGAACTCACGCCATGCGGCGCCGGCTCTATGGTCTGGCGAGTCTGGGGAAGCGGCAGGCCGCTCATACTCCTTCATGGGGCCAGCGGCTCATGGACCCACTGGATTCGAAACATCGTGCCGCTCGCTAGAAGTTTCCGCGTGATCGCCCCCGACATGCCCGGATTCGGGGATTCGGATACGCCGCCTGAACCACACACGGCGGACGTGCTCGCTGATTTGCTGGCTTGCGGGCTCAACACCCTCGTGCCACCGCCAATGGAATTCGATATGGCCGGCTTCTCATTTGGTGGGATTATCGCGGGGCTCGTCGCTGCGCGGTTGGAATATCGTGTCCGCACGCTGGTTCTGCTTGGAGCGGGCGGGTTGGGGCTTGGCAGTGCACCGCCTCTACAGCTGCTGCAACCACGGCCGGACATGACGCGCGCCGATCTCGAGCGAGTGCATGGTGAGAACTTGCGCATTTTGATGATCGCTGATCCACGGAAGGTTGACGAGCTTGCTGTTTTCTTGCAGATAGAGAACATCCGCCGGGCGCGTTTTAAATCCGGAACTATTCCAGCCTCGGGTATCTTGCTGCACGCCCTGCCGGCAATTCGAGCGCGCATCGCAGGTATCTCGGGAAGTTACGACGCGATTATGGGTCCGCGGCTGGACGCTTATCGGCGAGTGCTGGCTTCGGCTCAACCCGATCTCGACTTGCGCGTGGTTGCTGGAGCGGGTCATTGGGTAACCTACGAAGCGGCTGAAGAGGTTACCGCCCTTTTGCAGGACATATTAGCGAATCCCCGATTACCGAATATGTCGCTCTGCTCCAGAAGCTGCCCACGGGCCTTACCACGAGTCCGGCGGGCGTAATTCAGCGTTAGAATGCCAGCTTCCCAAGCGTCGCCGGTTCGACCCCGGTCGTCTGCTCCAAAAATTCCGCCTCGGCTCGGCGACGCTCGACGGCGCTACCCACGGAACATTCGCAGCGCGAGCTTGGCGAGCAACACCGCCGCCGACGGCCACATCGTCACTGCCACCAGCGAGGCAATACATATCCACGCCGGAGTGACGCGGCTCGGCGCATCGCGCAGGCCGCCACGTATGGCGCGCAGGCGGGGTGTCCCGAGTGCGGCGCGGGCGCGACGCGGCGTGCCGCGATGGGCGGCAATACGGCCGTGCGCGATCGGCACAACCTTGGCGCTGAGTCCTCGGTTCGTCGCTCCTCGGCTCGTCGCCACCGCCGCCTGCTCCTCCGAGCCTCCGGCTGGAGACTCCCAGACTATAGGCTTAATTGCCGCGCGCCGATAGACGTGAAACACGCCCGCGCGGCTGATTTATTGACCGGGCAGACGACGCCCGGCGAGCGCGAACACGTCGCGCAGGAAGGCAAGCCGGTCGGCCGACCGAAGCTCGGCCAGCCTGTCGGGCGGGCGCGATTTGTTTGCAGATCGAGGGGGCTTTCGCAACTCGCCGGGCGCATCGGCGGAATACTTGCCCCAATTGGGGCGCGCGCGGGTCAATCCGCGCATACCGCTTGCTTCAACTCGTGAGACTTGCGACGATCCTTGTGAATGGCGCGTAAATTGCTCACCTGACCGTCCAGTCCCGTCGGCTGGTCAGGAGAAAAACCGTGAAACGCACCCCGCTTTTAGTTGCTGCGGCGGTGATGGTGGTTGTTGCGGTGGGTATCGGAATCGAAGTTCCGACGGTCGCCTCGGCGGCCGCGATCTCGCAAGAGATTTGCGATCCCAACGCGGACTTTTTTCTGGGCGAAGAGGACTACCCCGAGGCCGCCCGGCTTCATCGCGAGCTGCTCGTCAAGCGTCCCGACGACGCGCTTGTCCACTATCATCTCGGTTACGCCTACGGGATGCTCGGCGATCGTGCTGGAGAGCTGCGCGAGTATCGCGAGGCGCTGGCCCTCGGCCTGACGAACTGGGACCTGTTTCTTAACCTCGGGCTTGCCGAACTCGATCATGGCGATCTGAACGCCGCGCGCGACGCACTCCAGATGGCCGTGCTGGCCGGTCCCGGCCATCCCGAAGCGCACTTCAACCTGGGCCTGGTGTACGAACGGCAGGGGATGTTGGCTAGGGCTCAGCAGCAGATCCTCGCCTCGCTGGTGCTCGATCCCTCGCAGCTCGACGCGCGCAACATGCTCGCGGTGATCGCGGCGCGCCGCGGTGACTACGCCGACGCAGCGGCGCAATGGCGGGCGCTGATTCACGACGCGCCCGACTATCAGCCGGCGCACGCGAACCTCGCGCTGCTCGAGAAGAACTCAGCTCCGATCGCGATCGTTACGCCGCAGGCGCAGCGCAACGTCGCCTTCGTCTTCACGACCCACCCGCCGCGCTGAGCGCGACGAGCGGCCGGCGCGCGGCGCGCTACTGTTGGATCGCGTAGCCGCTCTCGGCGCAGCTCGACGACCCGAGATTGGTAGTGATCAACTCGAGCCGCGGGACTGACGCTGAGCTGTCTATCACAAACGCAAACTTCGGCGAGCCCGACGAGCTGAACTGTATGACGCCGGTCCCGTCGGGATTTACCGTGTAGGTGCCAGAGGCGCTCCCGGTCGAGGTCTTAGGGCCGGCGCCTCCCTTGTTGCTGTTGAAAACCGTAAAGTTGGCGGTCACGTTTCCGCTGCCGTTGAAGTCAAACACTCCGACGATCACAGCGATGTTCGGACACGTTCCAAACTTGTTGAACTGGAAAGCGTATGTTCCGTTGAGGGTCGCGTCGCCGAAGGTCACAGCCGACGCGAGAGCTGGGCGCAAAAGCAAGCCAGCGCAAAGTATTGCCGCCGCCACCATCGAGTTTTTTGCTAATCGTTGCACTTACGCTTTTCTCCTAGCTCTAAGGCCTATTCAGGTGAAGATAAGCGGTTTTTATAGCAAAATCAGCGGAACCAGAGCTAATCCTGCCCACCCTGAAAAAAAGGCGGCGAGGCGCCATGTGCCCCGCCGCCCCGATATCCAGTCGCAATTCGCAGCCTACGCCAATGCCGCCAGCGCTTCGGCGTGCGCCACCGGCTCGGGCTTTCCCGATGCAGGCAGCGGCGTCGAGCCCGGCTTGCGCTCGAAGGGATCCTTCAGGTCCAGCTTCTTTGCGTGCTCGCGCAGCGCTGGGATCACTTCCTGTGCGATGAGGCGCATGCTGGTGCGCCGCGCCTCGGTCGGGATCGGGCCGTCGTTCTGCCAGAAGGCGAAAATGCCCGGCCGCAGCACATCGAGGATGTGCTTGAGTTTGGGAATGACTGTTTTAGGGGTGCCGACGATGAGCTGGTTGGCTTTTTGCGCGCCTTCATAGCCGGCGTAGATCGACTTGCGCAGCGCCTCGACGTCCACCTCGCCCTCGAGCGACTGGAACAGCGCGGGTCCGTTGGGATTGTTGGGATCGCTGAACTGGCGCGCCATCCGCCGCGTCGCTTCCTTGGAGTTGTAGCCCGGCGGAAACATCCATTCGCCGCGCGCGAAATGGGTCAGGCCGCCAGCGTAAAGGTCAGCCTTGCCCAACTCCTGCGCCTTGGCCTCGGTCTCGGCGACGAAGACTTTCTGGAGGTAACCGAAGTTCTCAGTGCCCGCCTGATAGCCCTCCTTTGCCGCGGCCTGCGTGTAGATGTTCCAGCACTCGACGGTCGGTTCGAGGTAGGTCGCCAGCGCCAGGTATGGGTAGCGATGCTTGGCGCACCAGAGCAGGGTCTCGGGGCTGACGAGGCCGGGAATCCAGATCGGCGGATGGGGTTTCTGAACCGGCAGCACCCACGGATTGACGAAGCGGTAGTGGAAGTGCTTGCCCTCCCATCGAAACGGCCCGGGACGCGTCCACGCCGCGATCACGAGATCGTGCGCTTCGTTGAAGTATTCGCGATTGTAGGCCGGGTTGGCATTGTTGGCGAGCTGCTCGCTGCCCGCCCCGCGCACCCATCCGGGCACCAGCCGTCCGCCCGAGACCATGTCGATCATCGCAAGCTCTTCGGCCAGGCGCAGCGGGTTATGCACGATGGGCAGCGGATTGCCGAGGAGCACGATGCGGACCTTCTTGGTGATGCGCGCGAGGATTGAGGCCTCCATGTCCATCACTGCGCCCATGCAGAAGGGGGTGCCGTGATGCTCGTTGAGCATCACGCCGTCGAAGCCCAACTCCTCCGCCATCACTTTGTCGTCGAGGTACTCGTTGAGGAGCTGCGCACCCTTTTGCGGATCGAAATGGCGGTTGGGCACGCCGAAGAAGCTCTGGATCTTGAGCACCTCGTCCTCGGGAACGTAAATGTACGGCCGCTCGGTGAAGTACATTATGTGCATCGCAAAACCTCCCTCCGGGAACCCTGCATCGCACCCGTTTGTAGTCGCGGTTACCGCATCTCCAACCTCGAACCTTCGCTAACACTCAATCCGCCCGCCGCCGGCCCAATGTCAACCCGTACGGGCGGGCGCACGAGGGGTTTGCGGCGGGCCGCAGGGCCCGCCGCAAACGTCGTCATACCCTTATGCGCTCAGCGCCTCCAGCGACCCGATGTAATCGGGCTTGCCAGTCGGGCCCAGCGGCACTGAACCAGGCTTGCGCTCGAACGGATCCTTCAGATCGAGTTCTCTGCCGATCTCGCGCAGCGCCGGGATAACCTCGGTGCCGAGCAGCTTCAGGCACGTCAACCGATCCTTGGCCGGGGCGGGACCGTCGAGCCAGAACGAGAAGATTCCCGGCCGCAGCACCTGCAAGACCTTCTTGAGCTTCGGAATCACGGTCTTGGGCGTGCCGGTTATCATCTGAAGGTTCTGTTTGGAACCCTCGTAGGCCGCGTAGATCGTCTTGCGCAGCTGGTCCAAGTCCTCGGTGTGGTCCTGCGAGACGAACGACAGCCCCGGGGTATTGGGGTTGGCGTATAGGCTCGCCAGACGGCGCGTCGCGGCCTTGGAGTTGTAGCCCGGCGGAAACATCCACTCTGGGCGCGCGAAGTGCGAAAAGCCGCCGCCGTAGAGGAAGTTGCGCCCCATTTCGTCGGCTTTCGCTTCGGTCTCATGGACGAAGATCGGCTGGAGATAGCCGAAATTCTCCGGCCCTGCCTGATAGCCCAGTTCGGCCGCGCGATCGGTGTACATCTTCCACAGTTCGACCGTCGGCTCGAGCATCGTCGCCAGCGCGACGTAGGGATAGCGATGCTCGGCGCACCAGCGCACGGTCTCCGGGCTGATGAGACCGGGGATCCAGATCGGCGGATGCGGCTTCTGGAGCGGCAGCACCCACGGGTTGACGAAGCGGTAATTGAAGTGTTTGCCCTCCCATCGGAAAGGACCCGGACGCGTCCACGCCGCGATCACGAGGTCGTGCGCCTCTTCGAAGTACTCGCGGTTGTAGGCCGGGTTGGCATTGTTGGCGAGCTGCTCGCTGCCCGCCCCACGCACCCATCCGGGCACCAGCCGTCCGCCCGAGATGAGATCGATCATCGCCAGCTCCTCGGCCAGGCGCACCGGATTGTGCACCACCGGCAGCGGGTTGCCCAGCAGCACGATCCTGACTTTCTTGGTGACCTTGGCGAGCACCGCCGCCTCCACGTCCATCACCGCACCCATGCAGAAGGGGGTGCCGTGATGCTCGTTGAGCATCACGCCGTCGAAGGTGCCGAGTTCGTCGGTGTAGATCTTCTCGTCGAGATACTGATTAAGGAGCTGTGCTCCCTTCTGGGGATCGAAAAATCTATTGGGTACGCCGAAGAAGCTGCGCAGCTTGAGCACCTCGTCCTCAGGGACGTGGTGATAGGCCCGTTCGGTAAACCACATTATGTGCATTTCAGTCTTGTCTCCGTGCTTGTCGGTCTCTGAGCCTCAGCTCAGAAAGCCCTCAACGTGTTTGAGAAATTGGGCTGGCTGCTCGACCGTCGGCCAGTGTCCGCACTTGTCAATGGTGACGAGTTTGGAGCCTTTGATCGCGCGCTGATAGGCCTCGCCCGCACTCAGCGGCACCACTGGGTCCTGCTTGCCCCACAGCAGCAGCGTCGGCAGACCCTCGATGCCTTCGAGCAGGTGGGGCAGGCTCGGATTGAACATGTAGGGCTCCCACGCCAGGCGCGCGCTTTCCGCGCGCGCGTCTTCCCACGCCTCGAACTGCTCGGGCGTCTGTTCTCCGCCGAACAACTTGGCGAACTCGGGCGCGGCGTGCGGATCGAACGCGCTGCGAGTCAGGTAGGTGCGCGCGGTAACCGTGAACATGTCCATGATCTCGCCCTGGGGCGGGCGGATGCCGGTCGGGGCGACCAGGATCATCTTGCGGAACTGCCTGGAGTCGCACGCCGCCATTTCAGCCGCCACCCAGCCGCCGAGCGAAAAGCCCATCACGTCAATCGGCGCCAGCCCCTGCTCGCGCAGGTAGCGCTGGTAGAAGCCGGCGAGGTCGCGGATGTTGCTGATCCACTCCGCCATCGCGGTCTTGCCGAAGCCGGGATGCATCGGGATTAGCAGCGTGCGCTCCTTGGCCAGCGCCGCGTTCCACGACATCCATCCCGCCCATCCCAGTTCGCCGTGCAGGATCAGCAGTGGCTTGCCCTTGCCGCCCTTGACGACGACCAGGTCGGTTTCCCCGACACGGACCTTCTCTTCGGTCCATTCCTTGGTGTCTGCCATTGAGCCTTCTCCGAAACGAGTATTCGTGGCGTCCCCGGGGCGCGCAATTGCCCCGCCGGTTCGCCCGGACCGGACAAGCTTTAGTACAGAGCCGCGCTGTTTACCACAGCAAATTTGAGCCGGCGCGCGCTTTTTCGGCGACCCGGCTTGCGAATCGGCGCGCACCGCAAAACCGCGGCCAACCCCGGTCCTCGTCCACGAACCCTTCGGCGGTCCCGAGACTGTGCCTGTAATAGCGCGTCAGCGGGAGTTATAATCAGGCCTGCGATGGACACTCTCGCCCAAGCCCGCGAGCGGATGGTGGTCGAACAGCTCGAGCGGCGTGGAATCCGTGATCCGCGCGTGCTGGCGGCGATGCGCACGGTCGAGCGCGACCGCTTCATCCCCGTCGAATACGCCGCCCAGGCCTACGCCGACGAACCGCTGCCGATAGGCGCTCAGCAAACCATCTCGCAACCCTACATGGTCGCCCTGATGTGCGAAGTGGCGGCGCTCAGCGGCGGCGAGCGCGTGCTCGAAGTCGGCAGCGGCTCGGGCTACGGCGCGGCGGTGCTGGCGCGGCTGGCGGCGGAGGTGTACTCGGTGGAGTGTATTGCGCCACTGCATGAGCAGGCGCGCGCGCGGCTTGCCGCGATGGGTGTAAGCAACGTCCGGCTGCGTTGTGGCGACGGTTCGGAGGGATGGCCCGAGATGGCGCCGTTCGACGTAATCATGGTCACGGCGGCGATGCCCGGAGTGGCGCGCCCGCTGCTCGAGCAGCTGACGCCCGTGGGACGGCTGGTAGCGCCGATCGGCGAAGACGATCTCCAAACCCTGGTGCGCATCAGCCGGCGCAATGGCGTTTGGCAAGAGGAATACTTCGGCGAGTGCCGGTTCGTGAAGATGACCGGCCGGCACGGTTTCAGCACCTGATCGACTCGCCGCGCCGGGCGCGGCTTCAAACCAAGCGGCGGCCGCAGGGCCGGCGGCGGAGTGGCGGAGGTTGGCGGCGGACGCAAACAATCGCCGGATTTTCGAAATCGCGCGCGCGACGATTCTGGCGATGGCGCTTGCCGCGGGCGCCGGATGCTCCGCGGCGACCTCGCGTCAGGCGCCACCGCCCGCATCGGCCTCAACCGCCGGCGCCTCGGCGGTCGAGCACGTCGTGCGCCGCGGCGAGACCGTCTATCACATCGCGCATATTTACGGCGTCAGCGTCGCCAGCCTGATGGCGGCCAACCATCTGCGCGACGCGCGCAACCTGCGCGCCGGCGAGACGCTGACCATTCCGGGCCGTTACAGCTACGCCTCGCTCGGCGCCGCCGACGACTCGCAGAGCGTGCTGTGGAACGTGCCGCGCGCCGCGCGCCAGTTCGCATGGCCGGTATGGTCGGGGACGGTTACTTCAGGCTTTGGGATGCGCCACGGAACAATGCATGACGGCATTGACATCGCGGCGCCGATTGGCACGCCGGTGCACGCGGCAGGCTCGGGCATAGTGATCTACGTCGGCCGCCTGCATGGTTACGGCAACACCGTGATCATCCGCCACACCGACAACTACGTCACGGTATATGCGCACGACGCGGCCAACCTCGTGAGCGAGGGTCAGCACGTCACCCGTGGACAGAAGATCGCGCGCATCGGCACCAGCGGCCGCACCACCGGACCCAACCTGCACTTCGAAGTGCGCTACAACAACCTCGCCTACAATCCGCTGAGTTATCTGCCTCCGCCCGGACCGTCGGCCATCACGACGAGCTTCGCGAGCAACGGGCCGTCCTGATCTGCCGGCGCGCAGTCGTCCACTATCCAGTCGGTCGCCCTGACTATCCGCTTACCGCTTGAAGCCGGCGTACAGGGCGAGCGGTCGTTGCAAGCGCGCAACGTCCGACGTGCGTGCGGGCTACGTGCACGCAACGGACAATAACGGAATCCATTGGCCGTTAGTGCTCCGATAAGCTTCTGACGGTCTTTTTTAGATCGAGGCTCACCACCTAGCTAGCTATGTTGAGCGTAATTCTCAGTTGGACGCATTTTTAACTTTTCTTTACCAATAGCCACCCTTGCTCCGCGCCCCGACCTGCGGCCCCGCAGTGGCATGAAACTGGCGCTAAACGGCCACCGCGGCGCCGCCTTTGGGTCCGCAAAGGAGGCTTGAGAGATGATGGCGCGGAGGATGGCGACTCTATTAGGCTCGGTCGCCCTGGGCCTGTGTTTGATGGGCACCAGCGGCTGCTTCTTTACCAGTATCGGCATGGACCAGCCCGCGGTGCGGGCGCAGAACGACTTCGGTCCGTCTGAGACCTTGCGCGTATGCGGCCTGCTCGACGACGGGATAACTCCTGCCGATGCGCAGGAGACGCTCGAGGATTATTGGAACCAGACCGAGGCGTCCAAGTACAACCTGTCGGTCAAACTGGTTTCCTACTCGAGCATGCCACGCTCGTTGAGTGACTTTTTCGAGTGGCAGATCGGGCGCAAGCTCATCGCCAAGCAGATCCCGCCCGGATGCGACCGCATGATGTACTTCGTGAATCGCAACGTGCTCGACACGCTGTGGTCGGTGCCCGAGGCCTACGGCGCGCCCGAGGTGCTGGGCGAGGTTGATGATTACACGATGACGCGCGGCTACGTAGTCGATCGGATCGCGAGTCTCAACCAGGTGTTGATGGGGCTGTGGCTGTCGCCGTCTAAGGTTGCGCGCCATGAGACTTTCCATTTCCTCGGATGCGGCCACGACCTGGTGATGGACGGCTGCTACAAACATATCGCCGAGGCGAAATGGTTGGAGAACAGGCTGAGCGAGGCCGGCTGTTATCAGAAGTCCGGCGTCGGCGAATTCTTCCCCGCTTTTTCCAAGGAAGGTGACGGCCCGATCTTGCTGACCCGCGCGCAGGCCAACGGCGTTCTCGGCCTCGAGAAGGATGCTTCGTTCCAGAGCTTCGTCAACTGCGCACGTTACGCCGGCTTCCCGGTCGATGATCACGGTGTGATGCAGCAGGCGTGGGCAGAGGATTGGATGGGCAAGGCGATCGAAGAGGCTCATCGCGAGGCTGCGCAGCCGGTGGTGGCGAGCGCCTCGCCGATCGGCACGACCGCGACGAACGGCGGCGTAACCACGGTTTCGTCCGAACAGCCCCCGCCGGCGCCCGCGGCGGCGCAAACGGCGACCGCGCCCGACAAGCAGGCGGTGCCGGGACCAACGGCTTCGCTCTCCACCATCGCGACCAAGGTGGCGGCGCTCGATCCGGCGGCTGTCAAGCCTCCGCTTTAACCACGAGCGACGCCCTCAACACTCGCTCGCCTGACAATTCCGCACGAGCAACGGCGCTCCGGCCACAAAAGTGGCCGGAGCGCGTCTTTCAGCCGCCGCACGGCACGTCGCATGCGCGGTTTGCCCGGCGCTTCGCCTCACGCACGGGCGACTCGGCCTGGAGCCCACTCACTGGGTTAGCAATTTGCCGACTTTGCACTGTTACAATCGCGAATGCAATAAATCAGCGAAAAGAAATGCGTTGCTCAGCATGGACTAATATTGCGTATTATCACCGCCAATCACTCCTCAGATTGCTTGCTTTGGTTAGCCACTGATCGCACCCTAGATGGTATTTCCGCTCGACGCGGGTACGAGGCGGTGTGGGGATGATGAAGAGGCTCTCCGCGGTAACGTTTGCCTTCGCGCTGGCACTCGCTGCGGCTTCCACCGCGCGAGCGCAGAACGCCGGCTCGATCACCAGTGTAAGCGGCAGCGCGACGTTTCAGCGCGGCGCGCGCACCGTGGCGGCGGCGCCGGGTCTTACGGTCGAACGCGGCGATCGCCTGGTCACTGGGGCTGGTGGCCGAATAACGCTCGCCCTCGCCGACGGCAGCCGGCTCGAAGTCGGTTCCTCCACTACCTTGGTTGTTGACCAGTATATTGCCGCGCCTGCGGGGGGCAGGATGCGCGCGTCGTTCGGCCTCCTCGGCGGCGTAGTGCGCTCGCTGGTAAGCGTGGTGGCAGGCACGCCGCCGAACTTCGAAGTTCACACGCCCAACGCGGTCGCCACCGTACGTGGCACGGAATACGACACCGCCTACTCGACGGGCCAACGGCCGGGCTTCGGCGACTGCAGGCAGTTCACCGACGTGAGCGTCTACAAGGGAACGGTCGCGGTCGCGAATGTCGCCGCGCCAGGCGCAGCGATCGACGTTGGCGCGGGCTACCATGCAACGGTCGCTTGCCAGAACGCGCCGATGGGGCCGGGTCCGCTCGGATTGGAGAGTGCCGTGCCCGGATTGCCGTCGCCGATGAGCGCGGTGCCGCCTCCTCCACCACCACCGCCGCCACCTCCGCCGCCGCCGCCACCACCGCCACCGCCACCGCCTCCCCCGCCTCCCCCGCCTCCTCCGGGCTAGCCGCGGCGGCTATGGAGCATCTGTTGCGACGGTCAAGTTTTCAAGGAGACAACAGCTTGATCTTGTCAGGCATAATGAAGCGCCGCCGGGTTCGGCTCGTGGCGGCAATCGCGACTCTATGGATCGCGGGCGCCGCCTCGTTGGCGCGCGCGCAACTCTCTGACCTCTATCCCGGCTTCTTGACGTTGGCGACACCGGGCCGGCTGGACGCGACGCTGTTCGGCGGCGGTTTCGGCAGCGAAAACTACGGGGTGATCCAGGAGGGCTTCCAACTCGAACAGAGCGTGACTCCGTACGTGGGAGTCTTCGGGCGCGCCACCGGCTATCAGCTCTTCGTCGGCGGCGACGCGTCGAGCCCGTTCAATCCCACCGCCGCGCACGCGCCGCGGCTCAACTTCGGCCGGCTTCAGGGCGGAATCGACTTCAAGCTCTATCCGGGAACGTCGCTCTTCCTGTCCGGCGGCCACGACGTCGCCGACAGCGACGGCTCGATAATCGAGGGCGACTTTTCGAGCTGGCTCCTGCCGCACACGACGCATCCGGTGAACTTCGCCTTCAGCTCGGTGCATGATTTCCAGAACGAAGTGACCTCGACCGCGGTCGATATCCAGGTCGCGGTGCTATCGACCGAGCGATGGCTTGCGATGGTCGGAGGAGGCGGCGCATTTTACGCCGGCGGCTTCATCGCGGGGGCGCAGGGTCAGGGCGGGCTCGACCTCGGGCTGTATTACCGGCCGTGGCAGATGGGCGTCGCGCTCCAAAGCGGCTATGGAAGTCCTCACGGCTACGGCCAGCTGAGCCTGTACAAGCAGCTGAGCTTCATCGAGTAGCAGGCGCACCATACAACCAGGCGGCGTGAGGGGGCGGTTGTGCTTTGCCCGCGGCGGGCGCGCCCTGTATCCTTGCGCGGGGCCGGGACGCCGCGCGCGTCCGCGGCAGACAATTGCCGATGATGGATCTGACAGAACTGCGCAGTCTCGTGCGCGACATCCCGGACTTTCCGCAGCCCGGAATCATGTTCCGCGACATCACGCCGCTCATCGGCGACGCGCGCGCTTTCGCCACGCTGGTCGATCGGATGGCGGAGCCATTCCTGGGCAAGGTGGACACCGTGCTCGGCATCGAGTCGCGCGGGTTCATTATCGGCGCGCCGGTCGCCTACAGGCTCGGGGTGGGGCTGACGATCGCGCGCAAGCCGGGCAAGTTGCCCTTTCATACGATCGGCGAGAGCTATCAGCTCGAATACGGCAGCGCGGCGCTCGAGATGCACGCCGACGGGCTCAGACGCGGCGCGCGGGTGTTGATCGTCGATGACCTGCTCGCCACCGGCGGCACCGCCGCCGCGGCGGTCCATCTGGCGCGCAAGCTCGAAGCGCAGCTGGTGGCGTGCGCCTTCGTCATCGAGCTCAACGCGCTCGGCGGGCGCGCGCGACTGGCGCCGGTCCAATGCTTCTCGCTGATCCAGTATGATTGACCCGTTCGCTGCCGCGCGGGCGGCGGAGCCGGCTTGAAGTTGAAGCGGCGGGCTCACCGCGCTCGGCTCGCGCAGCTCGAACCTTCGGGGGACGCGCAGACGGCATGCAACTGGCCGAGATGCATGACGCGGTCGCGGAAGATCGCAGGCGCCTGCTGACCGTGCTCGCCGTGACCGCGCTATACTGCGCGGCCGAGTTCGCCGGCGGCTTCTACGCCAACAGCCTGGCGCTGTTCTCCGACGCGGTTCACGTCCTGACCGATATCGGTGCCCTGTGCGTGGCCCTGGTCACGCTGTGGCTCTCGATGCGGCCGGCGAGCGGCGCCAAGACCTACGGTTACCTGCGCGCGGAAATTCTCGGCGCGCTCGCCAACGGGCTGTTCCTGTGGCTGCTCGTGGTCTTCATCTGGTTCGAAGCGATCGAGCGCCTGCGCAATCCGGAACCGGTGGGCGGGATGACGGTGATCCTGATCGCGCTTGCCGGCCTTGCGGTGAACAGCTTTTCGGCCTGGATGACGCGTGCGCGCGCCGCCGAACCCGGGCGGGCGGGGATGGCGATCAACGCGGTTTTCGTCCACGTCATCTCCGACCTGATCGGCACCTTCGGCGTGCTGGCGGCGGGCGCGCTGGTGCATTTCACCGGATGGCGCGAGGCGGACTCGCTGGTCGGGCTGTTTATCGGCGCGCTGGTGCTGTACAGCTCATGGGGCCTGGTGCGCGAGGGCGTGGATATCCTGATGGAATCGGTGCCGGCGCACATCGATCTCGAAGAGCTGCGCCGCGACCTGCTGGCGGTGCGCGACACCGAAGAGGTCCATGACCTTCACGTATGGTGCCTGGCGAGCCGCCAGTTCGCGCTCTCCGCGCACGCGGTGGTCACCCAGGGCGCCGACCACGACCGCGTGCTCTCCGACATGTCGGCGATGCTCGAGCACAAGTTCAACATCCGCCACATCACGGTGCAGCTCGAACGCAACAGCCGCCGCGCCGTCGAGCCGGAACATTTCTGACGCCCGACCTGTGGGCGCTGTGCGCGCGTTATTCGAGCTCGGCGAGGTGTGCGGTCTCGTCGAGGACCATTGGGCGCCAGCGGCCCGCGCGCAGGTCGTCCGCGCCGTTGCCTTCGTGTTCAAGAATATGGATCGAGCCGAGGTCGATAGACGGCTCAAGCGCGCCTGCCAGGCGCTGCACAACGGCGCGGATGACTCCGCGATGCGCCACCATCAGGGCCGCGGCGCCGGCGCCCTGTCCTGCGCGCCGCGCCGCTTCCCATAGCACAAGCATCCGCGTCGTTCCGCGCCCCACGCGCCCGGCAAAGGCATTGCGGCTCTCGCCGCCGGGATAGACGAAGTCGGCCGCCAGCCGACCGGCATTCCATTGCCGGTACTCGTCAGGGTATCGTTCGGCGATCTCGTCGGCGGTCAGCCCCTCGAACAGGCCGAAGTCAACCTCGACGAACTCGTCGATTACGATCGCCTGCGGGGCCTTGCCCGCGATAAGCCGCGCACCCTCGACCGCGCGCACCAGTGGGCTGGTGAACACAGGCGCGAAGCGGCGCGTGTGAAGGCGCCGCGCGAGCCAGCTGCGCGCCGCGCGCATCTGGCGGCGGCCGAGCTCCGAGAGCGCGACGTTGGTGCGGCCATAGTAGCGGACACTCGAGTTGCCGACGGTCTCGCCGTGGCGCACCAGCACCAGCCGCGCGCGCTCAGCCATCGCCGCCGTCTTCCTGCGCGCCAAGGTCGTCGTCGAGCGGGTTGAGCACGAGGCCGGTCAGCAGCTTGGGATAGAAGTAGGTCGATTTCTCCGGCATCACGGCGCCCGCCAGGCTGACCTCCTCGACGTCGGTGATCGACGGCGGATTCATCAGGAAGGCGCCCGCCGCGCGGCCCTGCACGACCTCGTCGAGCGCAGCACGCGCGTCGGTCGTGTAATCGACCAGCCCGCCGGCCTTGACCTGCTCGGGGGTGATGCCGAACAGCCGCTCCAGAACCAGCGTATGCAGCACACTCACGTCAAGCCGGCGCACGGGGGCGGGCGCCGCGGGCATCGCCTCGGCCATCGCCGCCGGCGATTTGAGCCGCAGCAGGCGCAACGCCAGCCGATCACCGCCGAGCGCGACCGCGAGCGTGCCGCGCCCGCCGGCGGAGCGCGCCGCGCGCATCGCGTCCGCGTCGGCAAAGCGTTCGATCGTAAAGAAGGCGGCCGCCGCTTCGTCGAATCGGGCCAGCGCTGCGGGATCGAGTCGGCGCACGACTCGATGGGTCGGCAGGATCAACAACCCCGGGTCGTCGCACGCGACCAGCGTCATCATCGTGTAGTCATACGGCCGGATCGGCACCGGATCGCCCTCGGCGGCGCGCAGCCGACGGCGATATTCGAGAGCAGTTTCGTAGCGATGGTGGCCGTCGGCGATGAAGATGCGCGGGCTGTCCAGCTCGCGCTGGATCATCGCGATCGCCTCGGCTTCTTCGATCGGGCGCAACTGGTTGCGAATTCCGAGATCGTCGGTGACCTCGAGCAGGGGCTCGCGGCCCAGCATGTCGGCGACCAGGTGCGCGATCTCGGGGTGGGCGCCGGAATAGAGGCCGAAGACCGAGCTCACGTTGGCTCTCAGCGCGGTCAGGAGATCGAGCCGATCCTGCCTCGCCTTGGGGAAGGTGCGCTCGTGCGGCAGGATGCGCCGGGCGCTGAACTCCTCCAGCCGCAGCCGCACGATAAGCCCGTCGCGGCGCATCCTGCGCCCCTCGACCTCGAAAAATTGCGAATACAGGTAAATCGCCGGGCGCGGCGCGCGCCGCAGCACGCCTTCGCGCAGCCACTCCCCCATCGTGCGCGCCGCCGAGGCGTAAGGGTCGGGGTCGCGGTTGAGCTCGAGGCGCACGATGTTGTAGCGGCTGCGCGCGTACAGCGCGTCCTGGCGCGCGCGGTCGATCAGGTCGTAGGGCGGCGCGACCACGTTGCTCAGCACGCCGCATCGCTCGACGTCGTAGAGCAGGCCGCGGAACGGTTCGATCCGGTTCGTCATCATTGCGGTTGAGAAATACGCATTTCCATTTCGATAGCCGGGGGAGCCGAACGCCGAGCTATTTGCGCGAGCCCCGGCCAAGGGCGGCGGTGATTTGTTCCTCGGTTATCGCGCCCGGACGAAACACCCGAATCCCGACAGCGTCGGCCACCACCACGCTGCTGGGCGCGCCGCCGGGAAGCCTTCCTCCGTCAAGATAGATTTTGACTTTCGCGCCGAGCGCGCAGCGCGCCTCATCCAGCTCCACGGCCGGCGGCGCGCCGGCGAGATTCGCGCTGGTCGCGGTCAGTGGGCGTCCGAGGCCGGCGGCCAGCGCGCGCGCTATCGGATGCGGCGAGACACGAACCCCCACTCCGCCCTCGGGGTTGACCAGCGCGGCGTCGATCCCTTCTCGCGCCGGCAGCACCAGCGTGAGCGGCCCGGGCCAGAACGCGTCGGCAAGGATTCGCGCCTGTGGCGGAACCTCGCGTGCGACGCCGAACGCCATCTCGGCGTCGGCGGCGATCAGCGCAACCGGTTTGCCGGGCTCGCGCTCCTTGATCGCGAACAGGCGCTGGAGCGCCGCGGGCGACAACGCGTCAACACCGAGCGCGTAGAAGGTTTCGGTCGGGTAAACCACGGCGGCGCCGGCGCGCAGCGCGGCGAGCGCCCGGCTGAGCGCGGGATCAATCGATGCAGGCCGCCTGTCTTGCACGCTGCGAGGCTCCACAGACTTCAGCTCCGGAAATCGCGGCGGTTCAAGCAATCCGTTCGAGCGCGCGCCGCCCGATATCGCGGCGCATCTGCTTGCCCTCGAACTCGACCATCGCGGCCGCCTCGTAGGCGGCGTCGACGGCCGTCCGCAGCCCGTCGGCCATCACGGTTACCGCCAGCACTCGACCGCCGTCGGTCGTCAGGCGCCCGTCGCGCATCGCGGTGCCCGCGTGGAACACCTTGACCCGCGTCTTCGCCAACGCCCATCGGACCTTCGCCTCCGAGGGCTCGGCACCGTTGATCCGCTCCAGCCCGCTTATCGCGAGGCCCTTGCGGTAGTTGCCCGGATAGCCGCCAGAGGCGAGCACGACACAGACCGCGCTGCGCGGCGAGAGCCGCACGTCGGCGTGGTCGAGCCGGCCTTGGGCGCAGGCGAGCAGGGTTTCGCCGAGGTCGCTCTCGAAGCGCATCATCAGCGGCTCGCACTCGGGGTCGCCGAAGCGGACGTTGAACTCGAGCACATTGAGCCGGTCGCCATCGACCATCAGGCCCACGAACAGCACGCCCCGGAACGGCGCGCCGCGCGCGCGCATTGCACCAAGCGTCGGCCCGACGACCTCCGCCATCACGCGCGCCTCGAGCGCCGCGTCGAAATGCGGCACCGGCGTGTACGCGCCCATCCCGCCCGTGTTGGGGCCGCGGTCGCCGTCGAAGATTGCCTTATGATCCTGCACCAGGCCGAGCGGGATGGCGCGCTCGCCATCGCACAGCGCGAAGTATGACAGCTCCTCGCCGCTTAAGCGCTCCTCGATCACAACGCGTGCGCCGGCCGCGCCGAAGCGCCGGCGTTCCATCGCGTCGTCGATCGCATCGAGTGCCGCTTCGGCGTCGTCGCATACCGTGACGCCCTTGCCCAGCGCCAGCCCGTCCGCCTTCACGACCATCGCGCCGCCGCGCGCCCGCACCCATCGCCGCGCCGCTTCGGCGTCGTCGAATATCGCGAAGTCGGCGGTCGGCACGTTTGCCTCGCGCATCACCGCCTTGGCGAACGCCTTGCTCGCCTCGAGCTGCGCGGCGGCTTTGGAGGGGCCGAAGATCGCCAGTCCCGCGCGTGCGAACTCGTCGGCGATGCCCGCCGCGAGCGGGTCTTCCGGTCCGACGATCGTCAGGTCGATCATCTCGCGCCGTGCAAAATCCACCAGCCCGGCAAGGTCGAGCGGATCGATCGCGACCGGCCGCGCGATCTGGTTGATTCCCGGATTGCCGCCGGTGCAGTAGATCTCGCGCACGCTCTGGCTCTGGTTGAGTCGCCAAACCAGCGCGTGCTCGCGCGCGCCCTTACCGATAACCAGTACTTTCATCCGATGGCGCCCGTGCGGCGCTGCGGCCTTTGCTTCATCTTTGCGCCGCCGCCTGCGGCGTCGATCTCATTGTGGCCTGCCGCGCTCAGTGTCGGAAGTGACGCACGCCGGTGAAAACCATCGCGAGCCCGTGGGCGTCGGCCGCTGCGATGACCTCGGCGTCGCGCACGGCGCCGCCGGGCTGGGCAATCGCTGTGGCACCGGCCTCGGCGGCGAGGGTCGGTCCGTCGGGGAACGGAAACAGCGCTTCGGAGACCAGCACCGAACCTTTAAGCGATACTTTAAGTCGCGCGGCCTTCTCGCGCGCCGCGTACAGCGGGTCGATCCGCGAAGTCGCGCCGCCGCCAACCGCGAGCGTGCGGTCCTCGGTGACGAAGGCGATCGCATTGGACTTGACGTGCTTGCATACCCGGATACCGAAGCGCATTGCGCGCAGCTCGGCGTCGGTCGGCGCGCGGCGGGTGACGACCTTGCCCTCGCGCGGATCTTCCAGGCTCAGGTCCGGCGTCTGCACCAAAAGCCCCCCGAGCACGCGCTTGATGTCGGGCTCGTCGCGGCGGACGGCCTCGGGATGGAAGCGCATCACGCGCCGGTTCTTTTTCTTGCGCAGGAAGTCGAGCACCCCGGGCTCGTAATCGGGGCCGATGAGGACTTCGGTGAAGAGCTCGTCCACCGCGCGCGCAAACGGCGGGTCCCATCGACGGTTGGCAATTACGATTCCGCCAAAGGGCGAGTCGGGATCGGTCGCGAAGGCCTTTTCCCACGCCTCAAGCAACGTCGGTGCGACGCCCACCCCGCACGGTGTGTTGTGCTTGAGGATCGCAACCACCGCGTCGCGGTAGTCGGCGAAGTCGAGCATCAGATTTATCGCCGAGCTGATGTCGAAGACATTGTTGAAGGACAGTTCGCGGCCATGGATCTGCTCGGCGATCTCGAGGAAGCGGCCGTACAGCGCGCCCGTCTGATGCGGGTTTTCGCCATAGCGCAGCCTCTGCTCACGCGGCAGCGAGAGGCTGAAGGTTTCGCCGAGCGCGCGGCGTTCGCCCTCCTCGAGCGCGCCAAGGTAGTTCGAGATCGCGCAGTCATAGGCGGTTACGCGGGCGAACGCCTTGCGCGCCAGGCGCCATCGCGTTTCGCGCCCGAGCCTCCCGCCGCTCGCCCTAAGCTCAGCGGTCAGCGCCGGATAGTCCGCGGGATCGACCACCACCGCCACGTCGTTCCAGTTCTTGGCCGCCGCGCGCACCAGCGTGGGGCCGCCGATGTCGATGTTTTCGATTGCGTCGTCCAGACTTACGCCGGCGCGCTCGACCGTGCGCTCAAACGGATAGAAGTTCACCACCACGAGATCGATCGGCTCGATCCCGTACTCGCGCATCTGGCGCTGATGGGCCGGGTCGGCGCGGCGGGCTAGAATTCCGCCGTGGATCTTCGGATGAAGCGTCTTGACCCGTCCGTCGAGCATTTCGGGCGATCCGGTGAAATCTTCGACGCCCCGCACCTTGACGCCGGCCGCCTCGAGCGCCGCGCGCGTCCCGCCGGTCGACACAATCTCCGCGCCGCACGCCGCCAGCGCATGCGCCAGTTCGTCCAATCCCGCCTTGTCCGAGACGCCCAGCAGCGCCCGGGTGATCTTGACTGCGCCGGTTTCCATCTCAAGCCGTTCGATTATCCCGACTGCAATAGACGCGCGGCACCCGTTTGCCCACCGTGCACAGCATCTCGTAGGAAATCGTTTGCGCCAGCCGCGCGATATCATTGACGCTGATCATAGCCTCGCCCGCGCCGCCCCACAGGATCACCTCGTCGCCGGGCGCGGCGCCCGGAACGTCGGTCAGATCGACCATCGTCAGGTCCATGCACACCGCTCCGACCACCGGCGCACGCCGGCCGCGGATGAGCACCTCGCCGCCGTGTTGAAGGCCGCGCCGGTAGCCGTCAGCGTAACCGACGGCGAGTACGCCTATCACGCTGGGGCGGCGGGTGACATAGGTGTGGCCGTAGCTCACGCCGACGCCGGCGGGAACGCGCTTGAGCTGAATCACGCGTGTCTTGAAGGTCATCACCGGACGCAGTTCGACCTGCTCGCGCACCGCGGGCACCGGTGGCAGGCCGTAAATCGCGAGTCCGGGACGCAGCAGGCTGTAGTGCGCGTCGCGGCGCAGCACCGAGGCGGCAGAATTGGCGACGTGGGCCACCGACGGGGTGATTCCCACCGTCCGCAGTCGCTCCACCGCGGCGTTAAAGACGCCCAGCTGCGCGTCCGTGACCGTGCTCGACGGATCGCCCGCGTTGACCAGCAGCGTGCATATACCTTCGACCTTCAACGAGGGCGCACGGCCGAGCTCGACGATTGCATCGTCGAGCTGGTCGGGCAGGATGCCGAGCCGGGTCGCTCCGCTGTCGATCTTGAGATGAATCGGGAAGCCGATTCGGCCTTGGATTTCGGCGGCCCGCGCCATCGGCGCAATCATCGCGGCGTCAAAGACAAAGGGCGTCGCATCGAGGGCGACGATTTCCTCCGCTTCCGAGGCCAGAAACCCGCCGAGCAGATAGATGCGCTCGCGGACGCCCCCCTCGCGCAGCTCGCGTGCCTCGGACAGGCGCGCGACCCCGAAGTGGCCGCAACCCTCGGCGCGCAGCGCGCGCGTCACCTCGACCGCGCCGTGGCCGTAGGCGTCGGCTTTGACCACCACCATCACTTGGGCGCCGTTGGCCACCGCCTTGATCGCCCGGTAATTCGCGCACAGCGCGCCGAGGTCGATCTCGGCCACCGTCGGCGGCTCCTTCACGATTTCCATGCCGTGCCTGAATCCGTCCCTTCGGGCTACTTATCCGGACGCGATGATGATACCGAGGAGCCCCCTTTTTTGACACTCCCCACTCCAAGTGATATGCACAGAAATGGCTGGGGGTGTGCGCGGACGGCGCACTGAGAGAAAACCCCTCGAACCTGATCCGGGTAATGCCGGCGTAGGGAAGCCGCGCAGCGCTCCTGCCTCGACGGCGGGACGATCGCGGTCCCGCCCAAAGCCGCTTCCCGGCTCGGGGAAGCGGCTTTTTTAATGCCCGAGATCGTATCCTCCTTCACCATCCAGCTAAACGGCGAGGACTACCTGGTGGACGGCGATGCCCGCCTCGCCGCACTGCTCGAGCGGCTGAAGATGCGTCGCGGGCGGATCGCCGTCGAGATCAATCTGGCGATCGTGCCGCGCGCCGAGTACGACGCGGTAACGCTGAAGCCCGGTGACCGGGTCGAAATCGTGAATTTCGTTGGAGGCGGGTGACGCGCCGGTTGGCGTGCGTGCGGCGGAGCGTCGCGCCCGTGATTCGATTATGCAACAGGACTCTTTCGAACTGGCCGGTCGAGTCTTCACTTCCCGGCTGATCGTCGGTACCGGCAAATATCGCGACTTCGCCGAGACGCGCGCGGCCGTCGAGGCCAGCGGCGCCGAGATCGTCACGGTCGCCGTACGCCGGGTCAATATCACCGACCGCAAGAGCGAGAACCTGCTCGACTATATCGACCCCAGACGCTACCAGATCCTGCCCAACACGGCCGGGTGCTACACGGTCGAGGAGGCCGTGCGAACCTGCCGCCTGGCGCGCGAGACCGGCGTCGGCGATATGGTCAAGCTCGAAGTAATCGGCGACCAGAAGACGCTCTTTCCCGACGTCGCGGCCACGATCGAAGCCGCCAGGATCCTGGTCAAGGAGGGTTTCAAGGTCCTGCCGTATATCACCGACGATCCGGTTGCCTGCCTCAAGCTCGCCGAGATCGGATGCGCAGCGGTCATGCCGCTGGCGGCGCCGATCGGCTCCGGGATGGGCATCCGCAATCCCTACAATCTGCGCATCATTATCGAGCAGGCCAAGGTGCCGGTGATCGTCGATGCGGGTGTGGGCACGGCGTCGCACGCGGCGGAGGCCATGGAGCTCGGCTGCGACGGGTTGCTCGTCAACTCGGCGATCGCGGGGGCGAAGGAGCCGATTGCGATGGCGCGCGCGATGAAGCTGGCGGTCGAGGCGGGGCGGATGGCGTATCGCGCCGGGCGCATCGAGTCCAAGCTGTATGCCACGGCGTCCAGCCCGCTGACCGGCATGCTCCGCTAGAACAACGCTTCCGGGTCGAGCTTGAGCCACACGCCGTCCGCAAGCGTCGATTTTCAACTTTACCTGATAACCGACCGCAAGCTGGTCGCACCGCGGCCCCTGGCCGAAGTATGCGAGGCCGTGCTCGCCGCGCTCGCGCGCTCGCCCGAGCGCATGGGCGTCGCGCTTCAACTTCGCGAAAAGGACCTCGACGGTCGCGCGCTGTACGAACTGGCGGTCGTGTTGCGCGCGATCTGCACGCGCCACGGCGCGCGCCTGCTGGTCAATGATCGACTCGACGTTGCCTTGGCTGCCGACGCCGACGGCGTCCATCTGTCGGGCGGCTCGTTCACAGTGGCGGACGCGCGCCGGCTGCTCGGGCCGTCGCGGCTGGTGGGGGTGTCAACGCACAGCGCCGCGGAGGCTGCGGCCGCCGCGGCGACGGGTGCGGACTTCGCCGTGTTCGGCCCAGTATGGCGACCGCTGTCGAAGGCGGCCTACGGCCCGGCACGCGGCGGCAAGGAGCTCGCCGCCGCGTGCCGCGCCGCGGCCGGGATGCCGGTCTTCGCGCTCGGCGGCGTGACCGCCGAGCGCGTGGTCGAGCTGGATGCGCCTGTCGGCGTCGCCGTCATCGGCGCCATCTTGGGCGCCGATGACCCGCCAGCCGCCGCGCGGGCGCTGGCCGCCGCGCTGCGTGCTGCCGGCCTTGCGCCGCGCTAGCCCCTGCCGGCTGGACAAGCGGCTCACGCCGGCGGCCCGAGCCGCGCGGCCAGCTCATCCAACGTCAGCAGCTCGACGCCCGCCGCGCGCCACTGCTCGCGGCATCGCGCACCCTCAGCGCCGATGTCCGCGATCGCGTCGGTCACAGCGTGGATCTTCGGACCCAGTTCGAGCAGGCCGCGAATCGCGTCGTTCACGCACACCTCGGCGTAAACCCCGTACACGACGACGTCAGTGTAATCGCGCAGGATTCGCGCGAGCACCGAGCGGGCGTGGCGATTTCCGGCGAAGACGTCGAAGCGCTGCTTTTCGATTACCAGCTCGCCGCGATGCGCCAGCGCCGCGTCCAGCTCGGCGCCGCTCAACTCGCGATTCTCCAGATAGTATGGATTGCGCGGCGCGGTCGCCGCGATTTTCTGCTGGCCGGACGTGCCGTCCATGCAGTGATCGTCGAACTCCCCGCCGTTGCGCTTGAGCTCGGGGTCGCCGGGGAAGTGACGATCGACCGAAGCGACGATCCGACACCCGCGCTCCCGCGCGATCGCAGTGAGGCGCTCGAGCGCCGGAATTATCCGGTCGGCACCCTTGACGTAAAGCCGGCCGCCGGGCTCGAGAAAGTCGCGCTGCGTGTCGACGTCGTAGAATAGCGTCGTTCTGGGGTTCATGGCGATTTCTCTCCGATGCGAATTAACGTCGCCGAGGGCACGCCCGCTCATACGTCGAAGATCACGCGGGCGCGCCAACCTTCCGTATCGCTCTTCGCCACGCTCAGCTGATGGTAGGTGACCGCTTTGATCTCGCCGAGCAGGGTATGGCGCCGGCGGTCAAAGCGCTCCCCGGTCAGGGTAAGCACCACGCGCTCTCCGTCCTCGGTCGCGGCGGCGTCGCGCCAGATGAAGCCGTCGGACAGAAAAAGATTGAGCGCCCCTGCGAGCAGGTCATGCAGGAGCGCGGCGTCTTCGACGCCGCGCGCTGCAACCTCGCGCCGCTCGACCGGCTCGATTCCCTCTTCTTCGACCATCAGCCGCGCCATCGCAAGCGCTGCGCGCGCGAACAGCTCGGCGCGCGTCGGCGCTTCGACCTCGACGCCGGTATCGCCCGTATGCTCGATCTCGCGCAGCCAGCTCGGTCGGTCCGCCATCTTTCAAGCCATTAATGCCGCGGCGTCGTCGAGCGTAACCTCGCTGTCACCGAGCAGCAGCGCGGTCGCCCGCTCCTCCCACGCCTCGCTTGGCGGCGCGAGCGGATCTTGTGGGCTTAATCGATGCTCGACAACCATCCGTGAGAGCAGCAACCGCCGTCCGTTATTGAGCTTCGCCGCCTCCCACGCCATCAGGACGGCGCTGCCCACATTGTACAACGCGCCTGCCGCCATTCGCGCGAGCTTTTCGTTCTGCCCATTGGATGCTTCGGCGGCAAACGCGACCGCGCGGGCGACCAATTCAGCCAGCCGCGTGCGGTATTGCCGCGGCAAACGCGGCGCGTCGTCCAGGCGCGCACGCAGCGCCTCGCCCAACGTCTCGTGCGCGCGCATGCGGGCCGCCGCCCGCCCAATCGCGTCGAGCGCGTTGATGTTGCTGGTGCCCTCCCACAGCACGCCAATCTGGGCGTCGCGCACCAAGCGCGCGTTGACCCAGTCCTCGATGTAGCCGTTGCCGCCGCGCACCTCCATCGCGCCGGTCGCCACGCGGAGGTTGTCGCGGCAGGCGCGGAACTTGTACAGCGGAGTCAGAATCCGCAAAAGATGCGCGGCGCCCTCCTCGCCCCGATTCGCGCGCCCCATCACGTCCGCCGTCCACGCGTACATCGAGAGCGCTTGTTCGGTCGGGACCATCAGCTTGAGCAACTGGCGGCGCATCAGCGGCATCTCGATGAGCGCGCGGCCGAAGGCCGTGCGCTTGCGCGCGACGCATAGCGCCTCGTTGAGGCACCGCCGCATCATCGCCGCCGCGCGCACGCCGTGCGACAGACGCGAGAGGTTGACCTGGTCGAGCATCTGCTTGAAGCCGTTGCGCAGTTCGCCGACCTGCCATGCGAAGGCGCCCTCCAGCCGGATTTCGCCGCTCGCCATCGAGCGCGTGCCGAGCTTATCCTTCAGACGCACCACGCGGTAGCGGTTGCGCCTGCCGTCGGCGAGCCGGCGCGGCATCGCGAACAGCCCCAACCCGCGCGTGCCGGCGGGCGCCCCCTCGGGCCGCGCGAGGATAAGCGCCAGGTCGGCGTCGGCGTGCGAGCAGAACCACTTCTCGCCGTACAGCCGCCACTCGCCGTTCTCGACGCGCGCGACGCTTTCGAGCGCGCCGACGTCAGAGCCGCCCGACTTCTCGGTCATGAACTGCGTGCCCTTCCACATCGTGGCCGGGTCTTGCGAGAGCAGGCGCGGCAGCAGCTCGCGCTTGAGCTGGTCGCTGCCGTAGCGCGCGATTACGTAATTGCTGGTGTCAGAAACGCTGACCGGGCACATCAGGCCGAACTCGGCCTGCACGAAGAGGTACTGGAAACCGTACTTGGCGATCGGCGGCATCGGCTCCGGCCATCCGAGCACGCCGGCGCGATGGCTCATCGCGTGGAGGCCCAGTTCGACGAACGCGATGCGCTCCATCTCGTGGTACGCCGGATGATACTCTATCCATTCCTCGTCGCGTCCAAAGCGGTCGCGCGGATGAAGCACGGGGGGATGCTTGTCGGCGAGGTCGGCGAGCTCGTCGAGACGGCCGCCCGCGAGCTCTCCGAGCCGATCGTAGTGCGGCTCGAGATGCACCTGCAGCGCGGGTTCCATGTAAACCCCGAGCAGATCGCGAAAGGCGCGATCGGCGCGATAGAAATTTGTTCCGCGGCAGTCGGGAGCGACCAGGTCAGATCCGGTCTTTTGCCGGACGCTGGTGGGCGACGCTTCCATCAACGCTTCTCCAAGATTCGGCGGCGCGGACGTAGCGCCGCGAGACCTTTTCAGTCTAGCGCAATCCGGCGCGCGCTGCCGCAGCCAAGGCGCCTGGCGCCGCACACCCCAATCAACGGAGGCGAAAATTTCAGCCCATGACGCGCGCGATGAAACTCAACTGGAGGCCGGTGGGCGCGCCGCCGGCGGCGCGCCGCGAGAAATAACGTTCGGAGTTGCACCGCGTGCACGGACCGATCTTTTGCACCGCCTCGCGCGCAAGCCCCGCCTCTACGAGCTGGTCGGCGATAATTCCGCGTAGATCGAGATAAACCTTGTCCGTCCGGGTGCCTGCGCGGGTATGGCCGCCGGCGCCGTGGATGCGGCGGACAAACTGCTCGGCCAGCGCCGCATCGACCTCGTAACAGCACGGGCCGATCGAGGGGCCGAGCGCCGCGCGAATCCGCGCCGGCCGCGCCCTCTGGCGCACCATCGCGCGCACGCCCGCCGCCGCAACTCCGGCCAGCGCTCCGCGCCATCCCGCGTGCAGCGCGCCAAGCACGCCGCGCTCGGCGTCGACCAGCAGCACCGGCACACAGTCCGCAGTAAAGATGCATAGCGCCAGGCCGGCAGCGGTCGTGATGAGGCCGTCGCCCGGCGGGCGCGGATCGCCCGTGTGATGCGGATGTACGACGTGTACCGTTTTGCCGTGGACCTGGTTGAGCTGGGCGAACCGCGTCCCGCGCGGCATCAGCATCCGCGCCCGCTGCCAGTTGAGATCGACCAGGCGCGCGTTATCGCCAACCCAGTACGAAAGGTTAAGCGTGGCGTACGGTCCGCGGCTGACTCCTCCCTCCCGCCCAAGGAAGCCGTGCGAAAGCCCGGGGTCGTCCCATGCGCGAAGGACCGAAGGGGCGGGCGGGAGCGCGATACGGCGGCGGAGGACAGCCACTTTTGAGAAGGACGCGGACGTGGTTGTCCGCTGCCGCAAGCTTAACCTATAATTCTTACCTTTGGAATTCGCGGGGACTCGCCGTATGAATGGCTACCAATATCTCCTCGAACGCAACCGCCTGATGTTCAAGCTCGAAGAAGATCTCGCGCGCCTGCAAGACCTGCCCGAGGCCACGCGCAAGGCCGAGACCGCGCGCCTTCAGGCGGCTTTCGACGTCAAGCTTGCCGAGCTCTACGCCAAGGTCGCGGGCGAATTTCCCGGCGAGCGGCGCAAAAGGGCGCGCCCGCTGAGCGATCCGCGCTAGCGTGACGCCGCGGCGGCGGCACCACGGTTCCTCCAACGGCCGTCCCTGCGGGGACAAGGGCGGCGTGGAGCGCTCGATCAGCATCCGCGGGGCGCGCACCCATAACCTCAAGGGCGTCTCGCTCGAACTTCCGCATAACCGGCTGACCGTCGTTACCGGCGTCTCGGGCTCGGGCAAATCGAGCCTGGTCTTCGACACGCTGTACGCCGAGGGCCAGCGGCGCTACGTGCAGAGCCTGTCCACCTACGCGCGGCTGTTCCTGGAACGGATGGACCGGCCGGACGTCGATGCGATTTCGGAGATTCCGCCGGCGCTGGCCTTACGCCAGAAGAACGCGATCAAGAACGCGCGCTCCACCGTCGGCACCGTCACCGAGATCAGCGACTATCTCCGGCTGCTGTTTGCGACCGTCGGCCGCACCATTTGCCCACGCTGCGGCGAGGAGGTCGCGCGCGACACCGTCGAGAGCTCGGCGGCGCGCGTGCTCGCCGAGCCGGGAGCGCATCTCTTCCTCGCCCCATTCGAGCCGGGCTCGCGCTCGATCACCGCCGCCTGCGATTTCCTCGCCCAGAACGGATATCATCGCCTGTTCGCCGACGGCGAGGTGATCGAAACCGCCATGCTGCTCGCGCGCGCATCAGAGGACGGCGCAGCCCGGCCGAACGCGACCGCCAACGGCGCGGCTGCTCCCGCCGGGCCTTTGATGGTTGTAATCGACCGCGTCGCCAACGATGCGGTGGGCGCCGAAGCGCGCGTGCGCGAGGCGCTGGAGAAGGCGTTCTATCTCGGAGGCGGGCGGGCGCGCGCGCTCGGCGTAATGCGCGAGGACGGACGGATACGCGTCACCGGCGGCGTCGAGTTCGATCGCCGCTTCAACTGCTCGCGCTGCGGCACGTTGTTTCCCGAACCAACGCCGGCGCTCTTTTCGGCCAACAGCCCGCTCGGCGCCTGTCCCCAATGCGAGGGCTTCGGCCGCACCGTCGAGCTCGACCTTGAGAAGGTTATCCCCGATCCCGGTCTCTCGCTGCGTCAGGGGCTGATCGCGCCGTGGCGTACGCCGGCCTACCGCGAAATGAAGAACTGGATGCTGAAGTGCGCCCGCCGCGCCCATATCCGCACCGCAGTTGCCTTTCGCGAGATGACCGACGCCGAGCGGACATGGCTGCTCGAGGGCGAGCCACGCGAGGAAGGCGAAGAGCGTGACTGGGAGCGATGGCCGGGCGTGCGCGGCTTCTTCCGCTGGCTCGAAGGGCGGCGTTACAAGACGCATGTCCGAATCCTGCTCGCGCGCTATCGCCGCTTCGTGCCCTGCCCCGCCTGCGACGGCAGCAAGCTCAGGCCCGAGGCGCTCAATGTGCGCGTCGCGCGAATGACGATCGCCGAAGTCGGTCGGCTCGCCGTGCGCGAGCTCGCGCGATGGCTGGAAGCGCTCGCACGTCGGCGCGACGTGCAGGAACGCGCGGGCGCTGTACTGCGCGAGCTGCGCGGGCGCGTCGGCTATCTTGAGGAAGTGGGGCTCGGCTATCTGACCCTCGAACGCCAGGCCCGTACGCTCTCCGGCGGCGAGGCCCAGCGGATCCATCTGGCGGGCGCGCTCGGCAGCCTGCTCACCGGCACGCTATACGCGCTCGACGAGCCGACCGTGGGCCTGCACGCGAGCGACGTGCGCCGCCTGCTCGGCGTGCTGCGCCATCTGCGCGACCTCGGCAACACGGTGACGGTGGTCGAACACGACCCCGCGATGATCGCGGGCGCCGATTTTGTGGTCGAGCTCGGCCCGGGCGGCGGACGCGAGGGCGGCCGCCTGATGCGCGCCGGACCGCCCGCACGGGTGCGCGCGGGCAAGGCGCCGGCCGAGATGCCGGGGCGGGTGATGCTGATGCGGGCGCTGGCGCGCGAGCGTCGTTTCTCGCGCCGCGACCCCGCCCTTCACATCGTCGGCGCGCGCGAGCACAACCTCAAGGACATCGACGTGCGGATTCCGCTGGGCCGGATGGTGTGCGTCACCGGGGTCTCGGGCTCCGGTAAATCGACCCTGGTTGAGGACGTGCTCTACAACAACTACCTGCGCTCGCGCGGCGAGCTGGTGAGCGAGGTCGGCGCGTGCGACCGCATCGAGGGGTTGGAACTGGTCGGCGAGATGGTCCACATGGGGCAGGAGCTGCCGGCGCGCTCGCTGCGCTCGAATCCGGCGACTTACCTGAAGATCTACGACGACATCCGCAAGCTGTTCGCGCAGAGTCCCGACGCGCGCCGCCTTGGTATCCAGCCCGGCCACTTCTCGTTCAACGTCGACGGCGGCCGGTGCGAAAAGTGCCACGGCACCGGCACCGTGACGATCGAGATGCACTTCATGGCCGACCTCGAAGTGCAGTGCGATGCCTGCGACGGCCGCCGCTTCAAAAGCCATATCCTCGCCATCCGCTACCAGGGCAAGAACATCAACGAGGTCCTCACTCTGACCGTTGACGAGGCGCGCATCTTCTTTGCGCGCACTCCCGCAATCACGCGCCGGCTCGAAGCGCTGAGCGCGGTCGGCTTGGGCTATCTGTGCCTTGGCCAGACGACCTCGACGCTCTCGGGCGGCGAGGCGCAGCGGCTCAAGCTGTCGCGCTTCTTGCTGGTCGAGCTCGAGCCTGCGCCGGCGACGCCCGGCGGCAGGGCGGCTGGGCGCGTGTTTTTGCTCGACGAGCCGACCACCGGCCTCAGCTCAGCTGACATTCGCCAGCTTCTGCGCGTGCTCGGCCGGCTGGTCGCCGAGGGCAACACGCTGATCGTGATCGAGCACAATTTGGAATTCATCGCGCACGCGGACTACGTGATCGACCTCGGCCCGGGCGGTGGCGAGGACGGCGGACGTCTGGTGGCGGCGGGTTCGCCGCTCAAGCTGGCGGCGACGGCGCGCTCGCTGACCGGGCGCGAATTGCGCCGCCTGTTCGGATTGCCGGCCAACGTGTCGCGCGCCGCGATGCGCTCGGCAAAGCTACGTGCAAGCGCCGGCCAAGATGCCGCGGGGCCATGACGCGCATTCGCGCGCGATGGGCGCAGGGGTTGTGATGGAGCGGGGCCGAAAGATATTCCGATGGCGTCGCGGCGCAACGCGGCTTGGTCTGAGCGACGTGATCGTCGTACTCATCGTACTCGCGATTCTGCTGTGGGCGTCATGGAAGCAGTTTCCAGCCTACAGGCGGCCGCCCGCGCCAGCGCCGGAGGTAGCTCCTGCGCCACTGCCGGCCCCGGGTCAGGGTTCGGGTATCGCGCCGTCACCGCTTCCGCTTGCGCCGCGATGAGCGAGCGATTTCGCAAGCGGTGAATTCGTCTGCTAGAATTTTTACAGGTCAGCCCCGGCGGGGGTGGGCTCGTCGGGCATCGCGTTGAGCAGGGACTATGGATCTCGAACGCCCGTCCGCCAAGCGACTCAAAGATTTCTTTCTCGCCCTCACCCGCACCAGTTTCGGCCAGCTCGGGCTGGGCGATCAGCAAATCGTCGATTACGTAGCCTCGATGCTTACCGAATTCAGCGCTTCCGAGCGATGGCTGACGATACGGGACGCGCGCGGACGGCGCGTGACCAGCGTGGTCGAGATGCTGGCAGCGCAAATGGGCGCTCCGCACACCCGCCGGCGCATGGTAGGCGAACGCGAATTGCGCAAGTACGTGGGCGACTACACGCTGTTCATGTCCGGCCTGTTCCGCGCCTTCGTCGAGCGCGGCGGTTATCTCGACTATTACCTCGAAGAGGGCAAGCGCTCCTACCAGGCGGTTTCCGAATTCGACGTGCAACTCTACCGGCCAGGCTTTCTGATCTTCGAGGAGCTCAGCCGCGGGTTCGAGAACTACTCGGGCGCGCTCGACTACATGCGCAAATGTTTCTTCGCGCCCGCGCCCAAGCAGGATCCGTTCGCCGGCTTCCGCGAGAAAATTGAAGGCTGGGTGCGGCTGCGCCTGACTCCCAATTGAGCGCCCAGGACGCGCGCGAACGGCTCGATCAGTACTTGGTGCGGCGCGGCTTTGCGCGCTCGCGCCGCGCCGCGCGCCAGATGCTGGCGCAGGGCTTGGTGCGCGTCAACGGCCGGCCGCGCGGCAAGGGCGAGTTGGTCGGCACTTCGGACCGCGTCGAGGTGGCGGCGGCGCCGGTCCTGGCCGCTCTCGCGCCCGACCCTGATGTTGCGCTTGAGATTCTCTTTTGTGACTCCGCCGTGCTGGTCGTCAACAAGTCCGCGCCCCTCCCATGCCATCCACTGCGTCCCGGCGAGCGCGGCACCGTGATGAACGGAGTGGTTGCGCGCTTCCCGCGGGCGGCCGCATCCGGCGACGATTTGCGCGAGGGCGGCCTGGTCCACCGACTGGACAACGGCACGTCGGGCGCGCTGCTGGTGGCGTTGGAGCGGGTAGCGTTCGCTGAGTTGCGCGCCGCCATCCGCGCCGGATGCATCCGCCGCACCTACCATGCGCTGGTTGCGGGAGAATTTAAAGAACCACTTCAAATCGACGCGCCGCTCGCCCACCATCCGCGCAGCGCGCGTCGGATGCTCGCCGTGGGCGCGACGCGCACCGGGGCGCGCCCGGCCGCGACGGCGGTTGAGCCGATCCGTCGAATCGGGCGCTTCAGCCTGGTCGCGGTGACGCCGCGCACCGGGATGCGCCATCAGATTCGTGTCCATCTCTCGCAGGCGGGCTATCCTATCGCCGGGGATGCGCTGTACGGCGGGCCGCCGCTTCGAGCGCTTGCGCCCGGCCGCTTCTGGCTCCATCTGGCGGAAATCGAATTTCGCTCGCCCGGCTCGGGAGCGGCGCGCGTGCGCGCGCCGCTGCCGCGCGATTTGGAGGACGCGCTGCACGAAGCAGGACGCAGCGCGCGGGGCTAGGCGGGGCTTACTTGTCCACCCAGACCTTGCGATGGGCGAACAGCCAGTTGGCGCCGACCTTGCGTAGCTCGTCGCGGTAGCCGCCGACCGCGGCCAGCTCGGTCTTGCCGCCCTTGATATGGAAATAGATCAGGTTGCAGGTGCCATGGGCGTGGTCCCCGTGGACGTCGAAGCTCACGTTAACCATCATGTGGCGCACCTGCGCGCCCGCCCACGATTCTTTGTACGACGAGCAAAAGCGCCGCAGCGCGGCGTGCCCCTCATGTTTGCCGAGCATCGGGCTTTCGAAAATCCCGTCCTCGGTAAAGCAGTTGACCCAGTCGTCGAACTGGCTGTTGTCGATGTAAATCGCATAGCGGGCGTAAAGCTCGCGGATCTGCTCGCGGTCTTCCATGGTGCCGGTGATTGCTGGCATACGACTGTCTCCTCCCCGATGCGCGCCGCCTATCGGCACGCCTCGCGCCGCGTCAGATTACACCCGACTCCTTAAGCCGCGCCACGTCCTCCCAGCTATAGCCCAGCATCTCGGTCAGGATCATTTCGGTGTGTTCGCCCAGCTCGGGCGCGTGGCCGCGCGGCTCGGCCGGCGTCTCGCTGAAGCGCACCGGGAAGCCGACCAGCTTCATCTCGCCCATTGTGGGATGTTGATAGTTGACCACATACTCGTTGGCTTGCACCTGCGGGTCGTCGGGCAGGTCGGAGACGCGATTGACGACGGTGTAGATGAAGTCGCCGCCCGCCTTCAGCCGCCGCATCCACTCGTCGCGAGGCTGGGTCGCGAAGATCCGGTCGAAGATCGCGATCAGTTCCTTGCAATGCTTGCCGCGCACCGCGATGTCTTTGAAGCGCGGGTCGTCGATCAGCTCGGGCGCGCCGAGCGTGTTGCACAGGTCCTTCCAGTAGCGATCGGCCTGGATCATCCCGAGTGTCAGCCACTTGCCGTCCGCGCATCGGTAGTGGTTCCACAGCGGATTGAAGGAATTCTCGCGCGTATTGCGGCGGAACTCGGTCCCCAGGATCGTGCGGCACGAGAGATTGAGCCCCTGGAGCGCGATCATCGAGCCGAGATGCGACGCGTTGACCTCCTGTCCGACGCCGTAGCGCTCGCGTGCGAGTAACGCCGTCAGCACGCCGTAGCACAACATGATCGCGCCCATCTGGTCGGCCACCCCGCCGAACAGGTACACCGGCTCGTCGCTATTGATGCCGGCGATATTCATGATCCCGGAACGCGCCTGCGCCAGGTAATCGAACGATGGCTCGCCGCTGTCGGGCCCTTCGGGCCCGTAGCCGGAGGCGGTCGCATAGATGAGCTTAGGGTTGTGCTCGCGCAGGGTCTTGTAGTCGAGGCCGAGCCGCTGGGCGACGCCCTTGCGGTAGTTTTGCACGAACACGTCGCTCCGTTCGACCAGACGGTAAACGATCTCGCGCGCTTGAGGCTTTTTCAAATCCAGCGTGACGCTCTTCTTGTGACGGTTGTTGGATTCGAAGTAAAAGTTGCGCCCGTTGCGCTCGGTGGTGCTGCCGGAAACCGCGAAAATCGCGCGTCCCGGGTCGCCCTCCAGTGTCTCAAGCTTGATGACTTCAGCGCCCAGGTCGCCGAGCAGCGCGGTAGAATACGGCCCCTGCTGCCAGATCGTCCAGTCGATGACCCTTATTCCGTCAAGCGGCGTCTTCATGGTTTTCCCTATACCATAAGAGCGGCCGAGGCGGATGGCCGCGCAAGGGGGCCAACCTCGAACCGCCGCGCCTTATCCACAGCGCCCGTACGTTCGGTACTTGAGTTAGCCGGCTTAAGCCTTCATCAATGAAGGCGGGCGATGTTGCGCTATCTGCTCAATTTTGTTTATCCGCCGCGATGCGCGATGTGCGGCGTGTCGATGCCGATCGACTCTGCTCGCCGCCTGTGCGCGCGATGCCTGGCCGGTATTGAGCCGCTCGCGGGAGCGCTGTGCGACGTATGCGGCACGCCGCTGGCGCACGATGATGGCAGTCAGCGTTGCCGGCAGTGCCTGGTTTTGCCACCTGCTTTCGACTCTGCACGTGCGATTACCCGCTATCGTGCCGGCGCCGAGGGCTCGAACACCGTCGGTTCGCTCTTGCGCCGCCACAAGTACGGTCTCGACCAGTCGCTGGGACGCGCGCTGGCGGAATGCCTCGACGCCGCGCCGCCGCTCGCAGCCGACGGCTACGATCTCGTCATCCCCGTGCCGCTTCATCGCGCGCGCCTGCGATGGCGCGGCTTCAATCAGGCGGCGCTGCTGGGCTCGGCACTCGCCCGCCGGTTCAAATGCCCCATCGACGTCGCCACGCTAGCCCGCGTACGTCCGACTCCGCCGCAGACGGCGCGTGACCACGCCGAACGCGCCCGCAACGTGCGCAACGCGTTCAAGGTGTGCCGGCCGGCGCGCGTCGCCGGCCGGCGCGTGCTGCTTGTTGACGACGTCATGACCACCGGCGCGACGGTCGGCGAATGCGCGCGCGTGCTCCGCGCCGCCGGCGCCCGGCGTATCGACGTCTTCACCCTGGCCCGCGTCCTGTGAACGAGCCTAATCGCCCGCAGTGGAACGAGCGCTACCGCGCCGGCGCCGCGCCCCAAGCGCCGGAGCCGTGGGTGTCCGAAATGATGGCGCTGCTGCCGCGCGGCGGCCTCGCGCTCGACGCCGCTGCCGGCGCCGGTCGCCATAGCCTGCTGCTGGCGCGCGCGGGCTTCAAAGTGGTTGCGATCGACTACGCGGAGGCGGGCCTGCGCGCGATGCAGGCCGCTGCGCGCGCCGAGCGCCTTGCGGCTTGGCCTGTCGTCGCGGATCTCTGCGACTATCCCCTGCCCTGCGACCGTTTCGATCTTGCGCTCAACGTGAGCTTCCTCGACCGCGGCCTTGCGCCACGCCTCGTGGCGAGCCTCAAACCGGGCGGCATGCTGCTCTTCGATACGTTTCTCATCGATCAGATCGCATTCGGCCATCCGCGCAATCCCGATTTCCTGCTCAAGCATTACGAGTTGCGGGAGATGCTCGACGCGGCAAGGATGGAACTTTTGCGCTACCGCGAGGGAATCACGGTCTATCCCGACGGCAAGCGCGCATGGCGCGCCGGAGCGCTCGCCATTAGGAGGAGCGGGTAGCCGATGGCGCACGGGCTCACTTACAAGGCGGCGGGCATCGATATCGAGCTCAAGCAGCGGCTGGTGCCGATGTTCCGGCGGCTGGCGCGACCGACGCTCGGCGCGCAGGTGCTGGAGGGGATCGGCGGCTTCGGCGCGCTGGTAAGCCTCGACGGCGCACGCGCGATGCGCTCGCCGGTGCTGGTCGCCGGCACCGACGGCGTCGGCACCAAGCTCAAGATCGCCTTTCTCACCGGCCGCCACGACACGGTCGGTATCGACTGCGTCGCGATGTGCGTCAACGACATCGTATGCCACGCCGCGCGGCCGCTCTTCTTCCTGGACTACATCGCGACCGGCAAGCTCAGCTCCGCCGTCGCGCTGGCGCTGGTCAAGGGTGTGGCGCGCGGATGCCGGATGGCCGGGATGAGCCTGGTTGGGGGCGAAACCGCGCAGATGCCGGGCTTCTATCGCCCGGGCGAATACGACATCGCGGGCTTCGCCGTGGGGGTCGCCGAGCGCGCGCGGATCCCGCGCCCCGAGCGGATCGGGGCGGGCGACGTGCTGATAGGCCTGGCCTCCAGCGGACTGCACTCCAACGGCTTCTCGCTCGCGCGCAGGGTGCTGCTCGAGCGCGCGCGGCTCAGACTTAATGGGCGTGTGTCGGAACTCGGATGCACGCTGGGCGAGGAGCTGCTGCGCCCGACCAAGATTTACGCAAAAATCGCGGTGGAACTTTTCGAACGCTTTCCGATTCGCGGGCTTGCCAATATCACCGGCGGCGGCGTGATCGAAAACCTGCCGCGCGTCCTGCCCCGGGGAGCACGAGCCGTGATCCGCCGCGGCAGCTGGCAGGTGCCGCCGATCTTCGACCTCATTGCGCGGCTCGGACGAATCGACACCGCCGAGATGGACCGCACGTTCAACAACGGCCTGGGGATGATCGCCGTCGTGCCGAGCGCGGCCGCCGACGCGGTCGTGGCTCATCTGCGCCGCCGGCGCACGCCCGCTCGCGTCGTGGGCGAAATCAGACGTGGTGAACGCGGCGTGGTGATAGGCTGAGACGCGCGGCATACCGCACGGGAGCATCGCGCGATGAAGCAACGGCCGCCGGTTAGGCTGGGGGTGCTGATTTCCGGCACCGGCACCAATTTGCAGGCTATAATCGACGCCATCGAGCGCAACGAGTTGCGTGCTGAAATCCGCCTCGTCGTCTCGAACCGCCCCGCCGCCCAGGGACTCGAGCGTGCGCGCCGCCACGGTATCCCTGCCCGCGTCATCGAGCATCGCCGCTTTGCCGCGCGCGAAGATTTCGACCGCGCCTTGGCCGCGGCGCTGAACGAGCATGGTGTCGAGCTAGTCGCCTGCGCCGGGTTCATGCGCCTGCTCTCGCCCGTGATGCTCGCCGCCTTTCCCGACCGCATCATGAATATCCATCCCGCGCTGCTGCCCGCCTTCCCCGGAATTGACGCGCAGAAGGCGGCGCTCGAATACGGCGTGCGGATCGCAGGATGCACGGTGTTTTTTGTGCGCGAGGGCGTGGACGACGGCCCGATTATCGTACAGGCGGCGGTGCCGGTGATGCCCGGCGACGACGAGGAGCGCCTGAGCAAGCGCATCCTCGCCCAGGAGCATCGCATCTATCCGCTGGCGATCCGGCTGTATCAGGAAGGCCGGCTCAAAATCGAAGGCCGCCGCGTAATTATCGCGCCGGCGCCGGACGCCGCCGAGTCCGCCGTTGACGAGCATCAGGCCTTGCTCAATCCGCCTCCCACTGCCTCGCGCTCTCACTGAGCGCCTTGCCGTAGCGCGCCGGCGCGGCCGCCGTGAAACAGCTCTCGGTTATCGTGCCGATGCTCAACGAGGAGCGCGCCATCGCGCGCACGCTCGAGGCGCTCGCGGTTGGCGCACCCGGTGCCGAGATAATCGTCGTGGACGGCGGCAGCGCAGACCGCAGCATCGAGGAGGCGCGTCCGCGATGCACAACACTGCTAAGTGCGCCCCGCGGGCGGGCGCGCCAGATGAACGCGGGCGCCGCCGCCGCCCACGGCGATACGCTGGCGTTCGTGCACGCCGACACGCTCGTGCCGCGCAACTTCGCGCGTGACATCGACGCCGCGCTCGCCACTCCAACCGTGGTCGGCGGCCGTTTCGACGTGCGGCTGGAGGATCCGGCGCCGCTAATGCGCCTTATCGGATGGCTTATCAGCGTGCGCTCGCGGCTCAGCCACACCGGCACCGGCGATCAGGCGTTGTTCGTGCGGCGCGAGGTCTTCGCGCGGCTCGGCGGCTATCGCGAAATCGAGCTGTGCGAGGACCTCGACTTCGCGCGCCGGCTCAAGCGCGCAGGCCGCGTCGCCTGCCTGCGTTCATGCGTGGTGACCTCGGCGCGGCGATGGCATCGCGGCGGCGTGCTCCGGACCGTGCTCCAGATGTGGCTCATCCGCGCCGCGTTCCTGATGGGCGTCTCGCCGGCGCGCCTGGCGCGGCTGTATACAGACGCGCGCTGAGACGGTTCCTTTGGGAAGCCGCTCATCTGGACAAGGTGGCCGTGGCGGTCGAAAATAAACCAGAGGTGAGTGGTGGCCAAAGTCGAGGTTTACACGACGGAGTACTGCCCCTACTGCGTACGAGCCAAATCCTTACTGACGCACAAGGGTGTCGCCTTCGAGGAAATCGACGTAACCGATGACCCGGTGCGGCGCGCGAAGATGGTCGAACGGGCGGGCGGCCGGCGTACGGTACCCGAAATCTTCATCAACGGCAAAATTATTGGCGGCTACGACGAACTGCGCGCGCTTGAACAGCGGGGCGAACTGGATGCGCTGCTGAAGGAGCCGGGATGAGCGAGATGAGCGATCTGTTCGACGCCGAGCGCTTTCCCGACAACTTTTACCGCGGGATGATCCTCTCGCTGGATCGGGCGCGTGGGCGCGGCATGGTGCGCGCGCACTCCGGACGCGAACTCCCTTTCGAGTTTCCTTTCGTCGAGGTCGTTGGCGCGCCGCTTGGTGGCCGCATGCCGGGAATCGATCTGCTGAACCCGGGCGACAGCGTCGGCTTCGACGTCGGCTGGACATCCAGGGGATTGCGCGTCACGCGGATCAATCCGGCGCGCCGTTGCGCCGAGGTGAAACGGGATTAAGCCCGCCGCGGCTGGAACATCCGCCAACACCTCACGCCCAGCGGATAGAATTCGCCGATCACTTCGTAGCCGTTGCGCATGTAGTACCCGACGTTGGCTTCCTTCGCGGTCTCCAGATACACGCCCGCGACGTCGGTGCGCGCGGCCGCCAGCTCGCGCAGATAGTCGAGAATCGCGACGCCGCCATGGCGGCCCTGGAAGGCGGGCTCGACTCCAAGGATGTTGAGATAGAGATGCGGCTCGGGCGGATGGTTGCGCGCCAGCGTATCGACGAGCTTGATCGAACGCGCCATCCCGGCCCATCCGACCGCCCGAATCAGCGTCGGCAGTGTCGCGAGGCCATGAAAGACGGTCACGCTCGACGGCGCATGCATCGTGCCTTCGACGACGGCTGCCGCGACCAGCCGCCCACCGTCGAACACGCCAAAGACGGGCTGGCCAGCCGCGCGGTGGATGCGGAGCGCGGTGGCGAACAGGCCGGTCAGGCGTCGGGCGCGTGCTTCGGGTTCCCTGGGCTCGGGCGCGGTGGCCAGCGCCAGGGGATCGGCGACGAATGCGCGGCTGAGCAGCGCTGCGGCGTCCGCATAATGCTCTGGAAACACCAGCAATACGCGCGGCCACGCATTCAGCACCATGGATCGACCCTCCGCCTCCTGGCTCAATTTGACCGACGCGCTGGCGGCCGCGCCCTCACAGCGAACTGCGCACTCGGGCGACCGCGTCGCGCCATCCGCTGAGCAACCCCTTGCGTTCTTGTGCGCGCATCGCCGGACGAAACACTCGCCCCGCGCGCTTGAGCGCCGCCAACTCGCGCGGCGAGCGCCACACTCCCGCTGCCAGTCCGGCCAGCATCGCCGCACCCAACGCCGTCGTCTCCGCCATCGCCGGGCGCCGCACCGGACGCCCGAGCACGTCGGCCTGGAACTGCATCAGGTAGTCGTTGGCGGTCGCCCCTCCGTCAACTCGCAGCTCGCGCACCCGCCGCCCGGTATCGCGTTCCATCGCGACGACGACATCGCGCACCTGGTAGGCAATGGAATCAAGCGCCGCGCGCACCAGGTCGGCCCGGCTGGTGCCCCGCGTGATCCCGACAATCGCGCCGCGCGCGTCTGCGTCCCAGTACGGCGCGCCCAGCCCGACGAAGGCGGGCACCAGATACGGATGAGTGCGTTCGCGACTTGCGCGCGCGAGCCTCTCGCTCTCGGCCGACGCGCCGATGAGCCCTAACTCGTCGCGCAGCCATTGAATCGCCGCACCCGCGATAAACACCGAGCCCTCCAGCGCGTAGGCCGGCTCGCCGGTCGGCCCCAACGCCGCGGTGGTAAGTAGCCGGTTGCGTGAGGCGACCGGCTGGTCGCCCGTATGCATCAGGAGAAATGCGCCGGTTCCGTAGGTCGCCTTGGCCTCGCCCGCGCGCACCGCGCGCTGGCCGTAGAGCGCCGATTGCTGGTCGCCGATAACGGCCCCGATTGGGATCGCGCGCGACGCCAGTGTTCCTGCTGCGGCCTCGGCCAGCGGCCCGCGCGAGCTTACCGGCTGCGGCAGCATCTCGGCCGGCACGCCCAGCATCCTGAGCATCTCCCTGTCCCATGCACGGCTGCGCAGGTTCAACATCAGCGTGCGCGAGGCGTTGGTGAAATCGGTGACGAACCCGCTGCCACGCGAAAGCCGGAAGACCAGCCACGAATCGATCGTGCCGAAGCACAGCTCGCCGCGCGCGGCGCGCCGGCGCAGCTCCGGGCGGGTGTCGAGCAGCCACCTGAGCTTGGTGCCGGAGAAGTACGGATCGATCAGCAACCCGGTGCGGAGGCTCACTTCGGTCTCGCGCGGCTTGAGCGCAGCGCAGATCGCCGCGCTGCGCCGGCATTGCCAGACGATCGCGCGATGGATTGGGCGGCCACTGCCGCGTTCCCATACGACGAACGTCTCGCGCTGGTTGGTGATGCCGGCGGCGGCGATACCGTCGGCGCCGACGCGCGACTCGCCGATTGCCCGCCGGCTCAGGCGTACCACCGAACGGTAGATCTCCTCCGGGTCGTGTTCGACCCATCCCGGGCGCGGGTAGTACTGACGAATCTCACCATAAGCGCGGCCAAGGATGCGCCCGCTCGCGTCGAGGACCATCACCGTCGTCCCTGTGGTCCCCTGGTCGATTGCGAGCACCGCCTGCGCCATTCGCCTTCGCCGCTCCCCGATCTGCCCGTTAAACCGCACCCACGTTAGGCAAGGCGGCGGCGCCCGACAAGGCCCGCGCAGCCTTGCCTACGGGTTCGGACAAAGCCATGATAAGCTCGCGCGCGAAGCGCCGCTTTCGGAGCCGAGCGTATGTCGACGAGCGATCCGATCGAATCCCGCCAGCAGCTTATTGACTACTTCGCCAGCGGGGCCAAGCCGCGCGAGCGATGGCGGGTCGGCACCGAGTACGAGAAGGTCATAGTCTCTGCGCGCGACGGGCGTGCCCTGCCCTTCTCCGGGCCGAACGGGGTCGAGGAAATCCTGCGCAGGCTGGCCGCTCGCTACGGCTACGAGCCGGTCAAGGAAAACGGCCGCATCCTCGCCCTAAGGGGCGAGCGCGCCGCGATCACGATCGAGCCCGGCAGCCAGATCGAGCTCTCGGGCGAACAGTGCGAAACGATTCATTGCGCGTACGCCGAATTCACACGCCATATCGAGCAACTCGTCGAGGTCGGCAACGAGCTTGGCGCGGTGGTGCTGGGACTGGGGATGCAGCCGATCAGCACGGTCGACGAGATCGAGCTATTGCCCAAGGCGCGCTACCAAATCATGTACCCGTACATGGCGCGCAAGGGGCGGCTCGGCCAGCGGATGATGAAGCAGACCGCGGGCGTGCAGGCCAACCTTGACTACAGCGACGAGCCCGACGCGATGCGCAAGCTGCGCGTCAGCATGGGGTTGGTTCCGCTGCTCTATGCGATCTTTGCCAACTCGCCGCTGAGCGACGGCCGGCTCAACGGCTACCAGAGCTACCGCGGGCACATCTGGATGGACACCGACCGCGACCGCTGCGGCACGCTCGAGTTCGTCTTCCGCGACGACACGAGTTTTGAGGACTACGCTGAGTACGCGCTCGATGTTCCGATGTACTTCATCGAGCGCGACCACCACTACCTCGACCTGACCCAGCCGCCCGGCATCACCTTCCGCCAGTTCATGGAGCGCGGATGGCGCGGCGAGCGCGCCACGCTCGACGACTGGGCCAACCATCTGACCACCATCTTCACCGAGGTGCGGCTCAAGAAGTACGTCGAGGTGCGCACCGCGGACAGCCAGCCGCCGGCGCTGATGCTGGCGCTGCCGGCGCTCTGCAAGGGGATCCTGTACGACACCGACTGCATGGCGGGCGCCTGGGATCTGGTCAAGCGCTGGAACTTCGAGGAGCGTCTGCTGCTGACCGACGCGGCGCACAAGTTGGGGCTCCAGGCGCGCGCAGGACGAATCCCGTTGCGCGACCTCGCGCTGGAGCTCCTGATGATCGCGAGCGTGGGGCTCGAGCGCCACAACGCGGTCAACGCGCGCGGCGAGAACGAGAGCGTTTACCTGCTGCGCCTGCTCGACCAGGTGCGTAGCGGGGTGACCCAGGCGAGCCTGACGATAGAACGCTGGAAGGGGCGCTGGAACTACGACGTACAGCGCCTGGTCGAAGGCTGCGCCTACGGGGTCGAGGCGTTCGTCTGATGACGCTGCGGCTGGCGTTCTCCGAGCGCTATCTCACGGCGCTCAACCTGTTGCTGATCGCTGCGCTTGCCTACTTTCTGGCGCTCTCGGTCAACGACGTTATTCGGGGCCGCCTGGGAGGCGGGGCGCCGCTTGAGCTGCCCGCGCTTACCCGCCCCCGGCCGGTGGCCGCACAGGCCCGTCCGCGCGCGTACTACGAGGCGATCGTCCGGCGCGACATTTTTAATCTCGAACCCGCGCCCGAAACGCCGGCGGAAACGGCGACCAACCTTCACATCAAGCTGATCGGAACCTCGCAGCTTACGCTCTCGCGCCCGTTCATCATCGTGCTCGACCAGAACACCCAGAGGCAGTCGCTCTACAGATTGGGCGACGAGATTCCGGAGGCCGGCAAGCTGGTGGGCGTTTATAAGGACCACGCGATCATCCTGCACCAAGGGCGGCGGATAAAGCTCGAGATGCCGGCGGCGCCCGTCCCCGCCGCCAGCGATGCGCGGGCGCTCCCCTATCCATGGGCGGCGCGCTCGTTGGGCCCAGGGCGTCCTTTCTCGCCCCTCTCAGGGCGTGGAGTGCGCCCGCTCGGCCCCGGACGCTTTGCCGTCGACCGCTTGACGTTGAACGACAACCTTCGGAACATGGCGTCGCTGTTCACCCAGATTCGCGCGATCCCCAATATCGGCGCCGACGGCAGCTCCGACGGCTTTCGTCTGTCGGAGATCCAGCCGGGCTCGATTTTCGACCAGGTCGGCCTGCACGACGGCGACATTCTGACCAGCGTCGACGGACAGACCGTGAGCGACCCGGCGCGCGCGATGCAGATGCTCGGCAGCCTGCGCAACCAGTCCACGATCAACCTGACCGTGCTGCGCAACGGCCAGCCGCTCCAGCTTCACTACGACATCCACTGAGCATGGAACTGCGCGCGGCGCGCCGCGGCGAGCGCGACGAAGTCCTCGACCTGCTCGCCCTGTGGTACGGCGACCGCGATTTTTTTGCCCGCTACAATCGCCACGACCCCGGTTTTCGCGACGACCTGTGCCTGGTTGCCTGCGATGCTGGTCGGATCGTTGCCACCGTCCAGATTTTCGACCGCTCGATCAACCTGCGCGGTGCGCCGGTTCCGATGGGCGGGATCGGTTCGGTCTACACCCTTGAGAGCTGGCGCGGACGCGGGTTGGCGTCGGCGCTGATGCGGCTAGCGGTGGCGACGATGGGGCGCGAGGGCTTCGAGCTTTCGCTGCTGTTCGCCGAACGGCTGGACTTCTATGCGCGCTTCGGTTGGCGCGCGGCGACTCGGCAGTTCACCGCGGTCGCCGACGCGCAGGCGATTGTCCCGGATGGTGAGTTCGATCTTGCGCGCTTTGACGAAACGCGCGACCTCCCCGAGGTCGCCGCGCTCCACCGTGCGTACAGCGGCCGTTTCGAAACGACCGTCGTCCGCGATGAACGCGGATGGCGCGGCAACCTGCGCTATGCGGGGAATCCTGGTGAGTATTTCGTTGTCGCGCGCCGGCCGCACGACCGTGCAATCGCCGCCTACGCCCGCGCGATGATGTTTCACGGCTTCCCGATGGTGATGGAGTACGGCTATGGGTCTGATGCGGCCGGTGCGATGGTCGCGCTGTTCGCGCATCTTGGGCACGCGGCCGCTGGTCTCGGCTCATCCCCTGCGCAAGCCGACGGCGCCGCAATCCTGCGCAGCCCCGCCGCGGCGCCAGGTACGGCACTGATCGTCACCCATGGAGCGCATGATCCCGACTTGGAGGGGCGGCTCAGCGCGGCGGGTGCTTTCCTGATGCATCATCCGGACAACTTCTACATGTGGCGGGTGATCGCGCCTGCGCGGCTGGCGGAGCGGTTGAACTGTTCGCCTACCGAGGTCGAGGCGAATTTTTTTTCGCTGCTTGAAGCGCCAAACGCGCTATATTGGACTGCGGATCGCTTTTAGCCGGGGCCCGCGCGGTACAACGCGCGCCGGGTGGTTGAGGAGGTAGTGCCATGAGGATGTCGCCCGCTTTGGCGGCCGTTTCGTTCATGCCCGCGCCGCGCGCCGCGCTCGCGCTGATACTCGCCGTCGTCGCGGGCGCCGCTCTGCTGACGCCCGACACGGCGTTCGCACGCCGTCGCCGTATTCATGCCAACGTACCCGTCGCATCCCGCAGCGCCGCCGGCGACCAGACCTACGCCGAGGCCCTCCTCATCGAGCCCGAGACCGGCACCGTGATGTTCGAGAAGGACACGCATCAGCCGTGGCCGACCGCCTCGCTGGCCAAGATGATGATCGCCTACATCGTGGCGCAAAAACTTGCCGACGGCAGCCTCAAGCTCTCCGACCGGGTCACGACCTCGGCCAAGGCGGCGAAGATGGGCGGCTCCCAGGTCTACCTCAAAGAGGGCGAGACCTTCTCGCTCGATGACATGATGAAGGCGATCATGGTGCACTCGGCCAACGACGCGTCGGTCGCGGTCGCCGAGTACGTCGGTGGTTCGACCGATGGCTTCGTCGCGATGATGAACCGGCAGGCGGAGAAGCTGGGGATGAAGGAAACGCACTACTACTCGGTGCACGGCCTGCCGCCCGGGCCCGGCGAGCAACCCGACACGTCGAGCGCGTGGGACGAGGCGATCCTGGCGGGTGCGCTCGTCCGCTATCCGCAGGTCCTCAAATGGGCGGGGACCGACAGCACGCCCTTTCGCAACGGCAGTTTCGAGCTGCGCAACACCAATCATCTGGTGCGCACGTTCCCCGGATGCGACGGGCTGAAGACGGGCTTTTACTATAAGGCCGGCTTCAACGTAGTCGCCACCGCCCGCCGCGACGGCATGCGGCTTATCGCGGTGGTGCTGGGCTCGCCGCGCAAAGGTGAGAACTTCAAAGCCGCCTCTGAGCTGCTCGCGCGGGGCTTCGCCAACTACGAAATGCGCACGGTCGGCAGGCGCGGCGCGCCGATCACGCAGACGGTCGCCGTCAACGGAGGCACGGTTGCGAGCTTGACGCCGGTGTGGGGCCGGGATTTGAGCGTGCTGCGCAAGCGCGGGGATGACGATCCCGTCAAGGTGCAATTTGAGCTTCCGACCGCGCTCGCGGCGCCGGTGCACGCCGGGGTTCAGATCGGCATGGGGCAGGCGGTCGGCGGCGGCAAGGTGCTGGCGAGCGCGCCGCTGGTTGCGCCGGCGGCGATAGCGCCGCGCCCCTCGCTGTTCGAGCGCGTCCGCCATGTGTTTTGAGCGCCGCACGCGCCGCTGATAGCCGACACGCCGAGCTTGGCCGGCGGCTCGCGATGGCGGAGAATTGACCGATGTCGGTGCGCAAGCTGGGAATCGCCGCGGCGGTCGTGGTCGCGACGTTGATTCTGATCAATCTCGGGCTGCATTTCGGCCAGAAACGCCACGATCATCTCGATTATTCCGTCAGCCAGGCTTTCCCGCCGGGCAAGGCGTTTGTGCCGGGCGAGATCTACGCGGCGACGCTCGCCGCAATAGTGGAGCATGAGCTCAACGATGGCTTCGGATGGCGTCCCAACGATTTTTTCCTGTGGGGGCCGCGCGCGATGGCCGACAACAACGCCAACCGCCAGCTCGGCATCATCATGGCGGTGCGCGAGACGACGCGAGTGTTCCGCGACCATCTGACTAAGGTTTCCTCCAACGAGTACGATCCCAACCTGGTCATCGCCGAGACCGATTTCCGCAACGATGCGACGCGCTGGATCCTGCCCTCGGCCGAGTCAAAGTACCGCGACGGGGTGCGCCACCTGAGGATGTACATCGCTGGGCTGCATGCCAATCCGGAAACCTCGCGCGAGCTCAACCAGCGCAACGTCGAACTGATTCGGCTGATCCAGGTATGGGGCGACCTGCTTGGCGACGCGCACGCCAACCTTTATCGCACGCGCCGCGACGACGGCGGCCGGGTGCGCCCGTGGAATGTTGACGACTATTTCTACCACGCGCAGGGCTACGCGCACGTGATGTACTGCATGATCCCGGCGGTCGAGCGCGAGTACCATCAGTCGCTCACCACCAAGCCGGTGCTCGCGCAGCTCTTCAACGAGGCGCTCGACCCGTTGGGCAAGGCCGCGACGCTCAAGCCGCTGATCGTGCTCGACGGCGCGCCCAACGGGATTTTCGCCAACCACCGGCGCAACCTCGACGCCTACATCTCGGAGGCCCGCCAGAAGTTGTACTCGATCCGCGAGGAGCTCGAGCGCTGAGCGCCGCGTCAGCGGCCCGCCGTCATCAGTAGCGTGCGATTATCTGGTCGGCGAACTCGCGCGCGAACGGAACAGCGCCGCTCGCGGTGGGGATAAAGGCGACCTGGCGGACGCCCTCGGCTTCGAGCGCGTGCAGCCGTTCGCGCAGCTCCTCCGGCGTGCCGCTCATCGTCGCGTGCTGGATCAGCTCGGCCGTCACGAAACGCTCCTCCTCCGGCTGGACGTACAGGCCGTGGCCGTCATGCAATTCGAGGTAATACTGCGGATTATCGGCGAATCGGCGGTCGGCGTATTCCTTATACGCCGCGAACACGGCGCGGATTGGCGCGGGAGCCGCTTCGGGCTGCTGCACACCCTCGTATAGCGCGTGCAGCGCGACCATCGCCCACGGCCCCGCCTCCGCGCGCACCCGCGGCGAGTCGTACGCCTCGCCCGGCCGCATCAGGCACGCCGTACTGAGCAGCACCGTGTACAGCTCCTGCGGTCGCCGCCCCGCCCGCTCGGCACCGGCGCGCGCCCGCGCCCACGTCTCGCGCCATCCCGCGACCGAATTGGTGCGTGAGGTGATGAAGCCGTCGCCCACCTCGCCGGCCAGCTCGATTGCGCGAGGAGCGTTGCCCGCGATGTAAATCGGGACGCGGTCGCGCGAGTTGATCAACTGGAGATCCTGATGAAAGAGCCGAATCATGCGGCGCTCCGCGCCCTCGTGATACTCGACCGCGCCGCCGCCGAGCAGGCCGCGCACCACGCGCACGTGTTCGCGCAGCTCGCTCACCCGGTACGGCGCGAGCCCCATCGCCCGCCGCGCGCTGTTGCCGGTGCCGACCCCGAGCACCACGCGCCCGGGCGCGAGCGAATTCACCGACGCGACCGCGCATGCGGTAACCGGCGCGATCCGCGTGCCGGCGACCGCGACGCCGGTGCCAAGCACGATCCGCTTCGTCGCCAGCGCCGCCGCCGCCAGCACGACGTACGGATCGGCCGCCATCAGCTCCGAATCAGCAGCCCAGCAATGGCTGAAGCCGCAGGCTTCCGCGACGCGGGCTTCCTCGGCGGCGCGCGCCGCACTCGGCATCATCAGCAGGCCGAAATCCATAGGGCGTCCTTTCCCCGCCGCGGCGGTCTCCGCGCAGGCGTCGGAGCGCGCGTCGGGCGTTGCCGCGGCGGTTAAGCTTGGCCGGCGTCGTCGCGCGCGGCGCGCGCGATAAAGTCCCACACGCGCCGCTTGAGCGAATCCTTGAGCGCGTAGTTCTGGCAGCGCGCGATCGCAAGCCGCCACGGGTCGCCCGAGAAAAATCGCTCGTAGAGCGCCTGGCGGCCGCCGAACGACGAGCACGCGACATCCCAGGCAAGACGGAACAGCCGGATGCGCTCCTCGGCGCCGACGCCCACGCCCTGGCAGTACAGCGCGACATCGGAAGCGCGTTCGCCATCCAGTTCCGTCAGCGATGGCATCAGCACCAGGTTGCTGGAACCGAGGATTTGCACGATCTCGACCAGCCGCGGATAGAGCTGCGGGAACAGCAGGCGCACGGTCCAAAGCGGCTCGGCATTGGGCAGCACGGTACCGTTGGGCCCGGGTACGTGATCGGCTTCAGCGGCGCGGATCGCCGCGCGCACCAGCTCGACCGTGTTGATCATCTCGGCGAGCAGGTTCTGCACGTTCTCGGCGCGCTGCGAGTTGACCACCTCGCACATGTTGAGCGCGACGCCGAGCATGAACTCGGCCTTGGCCAGGTTCTTGATCGCGAACTGATGCATGATCTGGTTCATGCATCCGGTCTCGACGAACAGTCCGTTGGCGAGTGCGACGTCGCGCGCGATGAACACGCGCTCCCACGGCACCAGCACGTGATCGAAGATCGCCACGCAGTCCATCTCGTCCATCCGCGCGGAAAGCGGATGGTCGCCCGGGCGACCCCCGCGCTCGGTCAGCGACGGGCGGCAGATGAAGCGCAGTCCCGGCGTCGCCATCGGGATGCAGAAGGCGAACGCGTACGGGCGCGCCTCCTCGGAATTCTGCAAATAGGTGGACGGGAAGACCGCGATTTCGTTGGCGAACGGCGCCAGCGTCGCGACCGACCGCGCGCCGTTGATCACGATCCCATTGTCGGTCTCCTTGACGATCGCCGCCGCCACGCCCGGCGGCTGATGCTGCACCGGCTTTGACTTGTCCACTGTCGGGCTAAGCAGCGTATGGGTCAGGGAGAGGTCGTGCTCGCGCAGATATTCGTAGTAGCGGCGGATGTTGCGCCCGAACTCTTTGCCCGCGCGCGCAAAGTAATCATGCGCGGAGCCGAATCCGGTGAGGTGGATGTTCATGAAGTCGGGCGTGCGCCCCATCATCCCGCCGCACCAGTCCATCCATGTCTTCACCATCGTGCGCCGGCGCACGAGGTCGTCAGCGTTGGCCGGCTCGATGTAACTGAGCCCGATGCGGTCGCCGGTCGCGGGTGAACGATAGGTCAACTGCTCTTGCAGGTCGGCGCGATGCTGGAGGCCGTACAGCTCGGCGAGCGAGCGCGCTGCCGGGCCGAGCCGCGGATGCGCCACGACATCGGCGACCCGCTCGCCTTCAAGCCAGATTTCGCGCTCGTCGCGCAAGGAGTCGAGGAACTGCCTCCCCGTGCGGATTCCCATCGCGCTCCTCCTGCCGCTATTTCCCAGTGCGCTTCGCTCGGTCTGTGACCGTCATCGGGACGTCCCCCTTAGTCGGCTGCGGCGGGACGGAAGCCGGCGATGCCGTAACCCATGAGGCCGAACGGATAGTAGTACTTGAGCTCCATCGTGCTCGCGGACGGCAACGCCGCGCGCATCGCCAGCCACTGCACGACTTCGACCGAATGCTCGCCGCCGAGCCGCGCGAAATCCGCCATCGTGTAGTGCGCAAGGCTATGCGGCGCGCGCTCCAGGAGGTCGAGAAACTCGCGGTCCCAATACGGAAAGACCGCGCCGAAGTTCGCGCCGGTGAGCTGATGCGAGAGTCCCCCGGTGCCGATCACCGCGACACGCAGCGGCTCGGGATATGACGCGACCGCCGCGCCGACCGCCGCGCCGAGTGCCCAGCAGCGCGCGGGCGTAGGCAGCGGTTCGAGCACCACGTTGATCGTCATCGGCACCACCGGCACGCGCCAGCCCTCGTCGATGAGCGGCATCGGCGACAGGAAGCCGTGGTCGAGCTCCATCCGATGCGCGGCGGCGAGGTCGAAGCCGCCGGCGATCAGCCGCGCCGCCAGATGACGCGCCAGGGCGGCGTGGCCCGGCACGGGCGGCAAGCGGCGCGGCCCGAATCCTTCGTCGGCAATCTCGTAGCGCTCGGCGACGCCGATCGCAAAGGCCGGCCATGCGTCGAAGAAGAAATTGTCGACGTGGTCATTGTAGATCACGACCAGTGCGTCGGGGCGGCGATCGGCGAGCCAGTGCGCTGCACGCGCAAACGCCTCGAACAACGGCTTGAAGCCCGCATCGCGCGCCGCGCCGCTGTCGTAGGCGTGCGCAATCGACGGCGCATGCGAGCATCCGAGGCCTGCAACGATCGTCGCCATCGCCGCCTTCCCTAGGAGCCTTCAGGCAGAATGGCGAGCGCGCGATTGCGCCGGCTCTGTTCGGCGAGGAAGCGCTCGAACTCCGCTTGGTTCATCCCCCGCATGGCGGCGCCGACCTCGACGAGGCTCACACCGAGCGTCGCGCCGAGCTTGGTGAGCAGGTAGATGCTGACGCCGGCGTCAACCAGCCCCTGCCAGTCGCGCTCGACCAGAAGCCGCATCCCGCGCTCGCCCACCGCGTAACGCGCGTAGAACCCCGGGGGATCAGTGCGGCACACCTCGCGATTTTCCGGCCGCCGCAGGTCGTAGAGCAGCCGACTAATCGCGTACGCATTGACCTCCCGCGCGTCGTTCATTTACGCCCGCCCCATCGTGACCGGCGCCGTCGCGCCGCCGCCGTTATCCTGTGCGGGCGGCGCCGCTGCCGGACGTTCCTCAGCGCCGGCATGGCCGAGCTCATGCGATAGCTGCGCGGCGGCCTCGCGCAGCGCGGCGGCCAATCCGGAGTTCGGATCGCCCGCGATCGCTGCCGTGGTGCCGACGAACGCGAGCGTCGCCGCCACCGTCTCATGATCGAAGACCGGCACGGCGACGGTGCGGATACCTTCGACCACGTGCGCGCTGATCGCGACCTTGCGCCGACGCACGGTCTCGACCTCGCGCATCAGTTCAGCACGTGCGGCGGGCGGCAACTGATCGAGCAGGCGGCGCACGGCGTTGGCGTCGCGATGCCACGCGAGGAAGATCTGCCCTTGCGCTGAGCCCAGCGGCAGTGCCGAACCGACCGCGATCCGGATTTGCACCAACTTGCCCAGCGGCTCGCGCGAACGCACCACCACCGGCCCGTGGCCGCCCCAGATGCTCATTACGGCGGTCTCGCCCGCCTCTTCGGAGAGCCGGTTCAGGTAGCCCTCGCCCAGATTGACCACGCGCAGCGCACCCACGGCAGTCGCGCCAAGCTGGATAAGCAGGGGGCCGAGGCCGTAGGTGCTGACGCGCACCTGGCGCAGCAGGCCGGCACGCACGAGCGAGTTCAAATAGCGATGGACGGTCGAGCGCTGGAGGTCGAGCGCGCTCGCCACTTGACGCAGATGCAGCTCGGGCATGCCGCCGGTAAAGAGTCCGAAAATCGCCGCCAGCCGCTCGACCACCGCGACAGTCGAGCCGCGTCCGGTGCCGCGCGGGCGAATACGCGCCGCGGCCTGAAGGCTCTGGGCGGAGGCCTTCGTGTCGTTCCTTTTTGCAGACACTTTGCCCACAAAGAACGCTCTGCCGCTCGTATACGGCAGACACCGGCGCAATGTCAAGCGGTGGCACCGGCGAAAGGAAGACGCGCAACAGGAACGCTATTTCACCAGAGCACGAGTTGACAAATCAGATGCGACAGGTACAGGGTTTGCAGACACCCATGGCTATTTGCACAACAGGGAGCCGGCTATCTCAGCGACTGACTGCCGCCCCGCCCGTCGGCTGAGCCCCAGGAGATTGTCGATGATCGATCTGACCACCGACTTGGGCCGCGTCAGGCTCAAGAACCCGCTTATCTGCGCCTCCTCAGAATTTACGATGAGCGCCGAAGGGATCCGTGCCGCGCTCCGGGCAGGAACCTCCGCCGTGATCGCCAAATCGGTCAACGAATCACCGGCCGCTGCCCGCCAGCTCGATATCGCGGAATACGTGCTGTTGGACTCGAAGTGGCGGCCTGCCCCGTGGGACGCCGCGCCCGCCGACGCCTCGCTCTTCTGCCGCTCGGGCCTGGTCCAGATGCCGCTCGAGCAGTGGATCGAAATCGTCGCGCGCGCGGATCAGGAAGCGCGCGCGCACGACGCCTTCGTGGCGGGCAGCATCACGGTCGCCGATGCCGCGCCCGCCGCGCGAATCGCCGCCGCGATGGAGACCGCGGGCTTGCGCTGGATCGAGCTTAATCTCAGCGCCCCGCACGGACGGGAGGCGGCGCGCGCTGCGATACGCCAAGTCACTGCTGCCAAGAGCGTTTACGACTATGTCCGCCAGGTGCGCGCGGCAACCACCGTTGCGCTGACCGTCAAACTTAGCGCGCAAACCGCCGACCCGCTCGCGCTCGCCGAGCAGGCGCTGCGCGCTGGCGCCGACATGCTGGTCCTGATGGGCCGCTTTCAGGGCTTCCTGCCTGACATCGACACCTGCCGCCCGCTGCTCGGCTCGGCGGGCGCGATCGGCGGGCGCTGGGCGCTGCCGCTCACGCTTTATTGGATAAGCAAGTGCTACAAGGCCCTGCCCGCCGGGGTGCCGCTTATCGCAACCAACGGCGTGCGCACGGGCGACGACGTGATCCGCGCGCTGCTGAGCGGGGCCCGCGCGGTGGAGATCGCGAGCGCCGTGCTCGCGCGCGGTCCCCAGGTTTTCGCTGAGATGCTTTCCGCCATCGAGGCCTGGGGTGAGCGCAAAGGACTTGCGCGATTGGCCGAAATCGTCGGCCGTGCCGCCGACGCCTCGGCCAGCTACGGCGCGCTCGCCCCGGTCGCGCGCAAAGGCTATCCCTGGGACCGCTTTACACGGGGCGGCTGACGGCCGCCAAACGCTCTAGAAGAGCGGACAGAACAGCAGCGCGCCGCCGCGCGCGAGCAGCCTCAGCATCGCCGGCGTCCACCGCTGCGGCATCCCGAGCGCCTGCGCCAGCACACCCGTTCCCCACGGAACGCCGGTCGGCGTGGCCATCGTCCGGAGTCCGGCCCAGATCCCGCGCGGCGCGTACAGCGCGATGTCGTGCTCCTCGCCGGGCTTCAGTCCCGCACGCTCGCGCGCGATTTCGATCGCGCGGTCGAGCCCGCCCAGTTCGTCGATGAGCCCGCCGCGCAGCGCGGCGGTGCCGCTCCATACCCGCCCGCGCGCCATCGCCTCGGCGCGCGCCGGATCGAGCCCGCGTCCCTGGGCAACCTTGGCCGTGAAGTTCGCGTAGAGCTCGCCAATCGCCGCGTCGAGCTGGGCCAGCTCGGCCGGACTGAGCGCGCGCGCCATCGACAGCGCGTCGCCGCTCTCGTCGCTCTTGACGAACTCGACCGTCACCCCCAGCGCGGCGAGCGCGCGTCCCAGGTTGAACCGCGCGTACACGACGCCGATCGAACCGGTGACCGTGCCTGCGCCGGCGACGATCCGGTCGGCGCCCATCGCGACGTAATAGCCACCCGAGCCCGCAACGTCGCCCATCGAGACCACTACCGGTTTGCCGCGCTCGCGCGCCTCGCCCAGCGCGCGCCACACCAGGTCCGAGCCAAGCGCGGAGCCGCCGGGCGAATTGACCCGGAATACGATCGCGCGCACGCTTTTGTCACGCACGGCGCGGCGGAACTCGCCGACGACCGCCTCGGCGCTCAGGAAGTCGCCCGCCGCCGGCGCTTCGCCGGCGATCACCGGGCCGACGCCGTGAATCAGCGCCAGCCGCGCTCGGGCGGGGCGGCGCCGGTAGGCCGTGCGGCGCAGGTAGCGGTTGAGTCCGACGAAAACCCGCTCCTTGCGGGTGGGGTCCAACTCGGTGCGCAGGCTTTCAAGATAGTCGGCGCGGTCGATAAGCCCGGCGCCGATCGCGGCGCGGACGCTGAGGAAGCCGGCGCCGGCGAGCTGCGCGGCACACGCGGGATTGAGCGCGCGGGCCGCAGATATCCGGGAGACGAGGAGCTCCTTCCAGTCGGCGACGATCGCGGCCAGGCTCTCGCGCAGCTCGGCGGACATCCGATCGCGCGTCAGCACCTCGGCCGCCCCCTTGTACTCCTTCCATTGCAGGGTCTGGGCCTCGATCTGAAGCTTGTCGAGCGCGCCGCGCAGAAACACGCCGCCCGCCGCCGCCCCGAGCATCGTCAGCACCGCATTGGGATTGGCGATCACCTCGCCCGCCCCGCAGGCAGCAAGGTATTCACGCACGCCGACGCTGTCGCCCTCGAGCAGCGCGATCGTGCGCTTGCCCGCGCGGCCGAGCGCGCGTAGCAGCGTGTGCAGTTCGTCGGCGGTGGCAAGTCCGGCCTCCAAACCCGCGATCCGCACGATCACCGCGCGCAAGCGCGGATCGCGTGCGGCCGCTTCGAGCGCCTGGCGGACCTCGAACAACGACGCCGCGGCACGTCCGCGGAGCTGATCGAACGGTGAGCGCGGCGGCCCTTCGTGCAAGGCGCCCGCAAGCTTGAACACCAGGACCGCGTCGCGCGGGATTCGCGCCGGCCGCCATACGAAGACGTAAAACCCGGCGGCCATCGCCGCCGCCAGCGCGCACAGCGCCACGCCCTCGCTGCGCAGGCCGTGACTGATCGCTAGCGCCCCAAGGGCCGCCAGCACCCCGGCCGTAATTGCGACCCTGATCTCGCGCCGCAGTAAACGAATCGCTATCCTCATCATCCGCTCCCCTGATGTGTGTGCGGGTGCATCCCTAAAGCTAGCGTTTTTCCATGCGCCGATCCTTCCCGCTCCCGTACCTGCTCGCCTGCGCCCTCGCAGGATGCTCGATGCTCGGCCTTGGCGGCAAATCCAAAACCCAGACGCCCGCTTCGACCGCGCCGCAGTACACGGCAACGATGGAGATCACGCCGGGTATCACCGTGCGCGGCCTGGTCAAGACGCCGCCGGGCTTCATGCCGATCGCCGGTGAGCCGCCGCTGTGGCTGCAAGGCGGAAGCGAGATCGGCCTGGTCGGTTCGGTCAACGACCGCACCGAGGTTCTCGGCTTCAGCGGCAAGGGCTACAAGAGCGTCCGTCTCATAGCCGCCGACGGCGGCCCAGGCGCACGCAACGGGCGGATCGTTGGCCTCGCGGTCAGCCCTGACGGTATGACCCTGGCGGTCGCCGAGGGCGAGCCGGGGCGGGTCGAGATCGTACTGCGCTACCTGCTGAGCACTGCGGGCGAAAACTCGGTGGCAGCCTTCGACGGCACCTTCCACGCAGTAACTCTGAAGTGGGTCGCGCGGACCGAACTGGCGGTTGGCTTGGCGGCCGAAGCTCCGGCGCCGCCGCCCATCGCGCCGCCGCAGGCCAACGCGGGCGGTCTTTTCTACATCGACGTCGCCGGCGCCGTGAAAACAAGGCGGGTCGCGGTCAACTGTGCGCTCTCGCCGCTGGCTTTCAGCCCCGACCGGCGCTTCGTCGTCGGCGAGGGCGATTCGAAGGCTGCGCCGATGATCCTCGATACCAAGACCGAGGCCTGCCGCGCGCTCAGCATCGCAAGCCAGGTGCGGGTGCTGGGATGGGCGCCGGGCAGCGCGGCTTTTCTTTACGCCGCGCCGGCGACCAGCCTCACTGGTCCGGGCGTCTTCCGCTACGACCTCGCCACTGGTCGCAGCGAACTTATCGCCGTCGCCTCGGGGGCTGCGGCCTATCTCAACTCGGGCGCGATCGTCGCCCTGGGCAACCGCGAGCTGACGTTCAGGTCGGCGCTGGCCGCGCCCAACCGGGTGGTAACCGCGCAGTTGGCGACCTTCGAGCCCACCGAGCCCGAGGTCCATATCGAGTCGCTTGGCTTGCCGACGACGCCACGGATGCTGATGGCGAGCACGATGGCTTACACGCCGGCGTTCGCGCAGGTGGCGATGCAGATGTACACGGCGTCGCAGCAGGGAGCGGCGCGCGAAATCGTCAGCTACTCGCTGCTCGACCGCAAAGCGTTCGTCCTCGCGCACGGGCCGCTGCGCGGTGCGGCCGTCATCGGATGGTCGCCCAAAGCCAACCGGCTCGCGGTCTTCGACGGCGACGCTGGCTCGGGCGTGCTCGCCGTGATCGCGCCCAACCGCTGACGCCGCAGCGGCCGCGCTCAGGCGTTTGCGCGGCGCTCCCAGTAGTGGGCGGCAGCGCTGAAGGCGGCGGCGGCGCGCTCGAAGCTGTCGAACACCACCAGGCCGCGTGAGCGCGCCAGTTCCTTGGCTCGCACCACGATCGTCGCGACGTGGGCCGGATGGAGGATTACGGCGAAGGCCTTGCGCGAGCGCGCGTTGAACTCTGCCAGCTTGTCGAGCAGCGCGGTCAGTTCGTCTTCATGGGCGGCCCAGCGCGCCGCGCGCAGGCCGGTGCCGATCTCGAGCACGGTCGCGTCAATCACGGGATCGCGATCGAGGATGTCGAGGATGCGGTCGAGGTTGCCCTGATGGTGCCCCATCCCGATCGTGCCGCCGGCGTCGAGCGGATTGCGGTAGCTGCCGCCGATGGTGTTGAAGAATCCTTTAAGCTCGGCATACGACGCTTCCGAAAGCGCCGGCACTTCGAGCCCGACGGCGGCGAAGGTGTCGGTGATTACCACCGACTGACCACCGGTCATTGCGACCAGCCCCATCCTGCGGCCCGCAACGCGCCGCCCGCGTGCGAACAGCTCCATCGCGTCGAGCATCTCGTCGAGGCTTGCGACTGACACCGCCCCGCCCTGCTCGACCAGCGCGCGCCATACCGCCGCCGGCGTCGCCAGCGAGCCGGTATGCGAGAAGGTCGCGCGCGCACCGGCCTCGGTCATCCCACCCTTCCATACCACGACCGGCACGCGCGCGGCCGCGCGGCGCAGGCTCTCGAAGAAGCGCCGTCCGTCACGCACGCCCTCGATGTACATTCCGAGCGCGCGCGTCGCCGGGTCGTCCGCCATCAGATCGATGAAGTCCGCCGCCTCAAGCATCAGCACGTTGCCGATCGAGGCGGCCTTGTTGATACGGATGCCGCGGGTGGGCGCCTGCGAGCAGAAATTTATGCAGTGGGTGCCGCTCTGCGAGATGAAGCAGACGTCGCCCTGGGTGCCGACCTCCTGGTCGGGAAAATTGCACAGTCCGATCGCCGGGTTATATAAGCCCATGCAGTTGGGGCCGACCAGCGCGATGTCCGACTCGGCGGCCGTCGCGCGCAGCTCGCGCTCGAGCTTCACGCCCAGCTCCTCGCCGGTCTCGGAGAAGCCCGAGGTGAAGAAGCCGATGCCGGCGACGCCCGCGGCGACACAGTCCCTGAGGATGCGCGGCGCGACCTGGCGCGGCACGGCGCTGACGGCGTAGTCGACCGGCTCAGGCAGCTCGGCCAAGCTCTTGTAGTTGGCGACGCCCATCGCCTCGATCCCGGGAATTTCGCTAGGGTCGATCTGGATCGAATAAAGCTTGCGTGAGAAGCGCGCCATCGCGCGCAGCCACAGGTAGCCGCCGACCCGCTTGTCGCCGATCACCGCCACCGCGCGCGCGTCGAAGGCGCGGCGCAGGTTTTCGACCCGGCGGGCGTGGCGCGGATCGGCGGGCGCCGCGGGCTTTGCCGCGCCGGCGTCGAGCAGGATGCGCGCGTCGAGCACGCGCAGACCATCGGCATAGGCGGCGACCGGATTGAGGTCCATCTCGCGTACTTCAGCCGCCCGCGCGGCAAACTCGGATACGCTCGCGATCAGCTCCGCGAGCGCGCCCAGATCGACCGGCGCGCCTCCGCGCGCGCCCCTGAGCAGCGCCGCGGCGCGCAGCTCGTCGAGCATCGCGCGCGCGCCGGCCGCGCTGACCGGCGCGAGCCTCAGCGCCGTGTCCTTCAGGACCTCGACGAACACGCCGCCCAGCCCTGCGACAACCAGTGGCCCGTAGCGCTCGTCGCGCGTTACCCCGACGATCAACTCCACTCCCGCCGGCGCCATCGCCTGCACGCTGACCCCGTCGAAGCGCGCGTCGGGACGCGCGGCAGCGAGGTTCTGCCGGATCCGCGCGAACGCCGCCTTCACCTCGTCGGCCGATCGGAGCCCGAGCGCCACACCGGCGACCTCGCTCTTGTGGGCGGCGTCGGGCGACAGCACCTTGAGCACGGCGGGGAAGCCGCAGCGCGCGGCGAGTTCGGCCGCCTCGTCAGCGCTGCGCGCCACTGCGGAGGCGGCAACCGGCACGCCGAGCGCCGCCAGGACTTCCTTGGACTCGACTTCCGAGAGTGCGCTGCGCCCGGCGGCAGCCATCTCTGCGACCAGCCGATCGGCTTTGCTGGTATCCACAGGCATCGCGTATAGCAAAGCCGCCCAACGATTTGAATTGAAGCGCCGCGCCCATGTAGCGTGAAGCGCGCGTCTTTGGCCTATGCAGCGAAACCCGGCGATGCCCAGACGCGGCTCGACGCCGCGCTCGCGAGGCGACACTCCGCGCGTCTTCGTGACCCGGCCGATCGCGGAAGCCGCGCTACGACGGCTGGCGGCGACGGCGCGGGTCGATCTGTGGGACGCCGAGATGCCGCCGCCGCGCGCCGAGCTGCTTGCCCGCGCCCGGCAGGCCGACGCCGTGCTCAGCATGGTCACCGACCGCTTCGACGCCGCCGCGATCGAGGCTCTGCCGCGCCTGCGCGCGATCAGCAACTTCGCCGTGGGCGTGGACAATATTGATCTCACCGCAGCCACTCGCGCCGGCATCCCGGTCGGCCATACCCCCGGCATCCTGACCGAGACCACCGCCGACCTCGCCTTTGCGCTGCTGATGGCGGCGGCGCGGCGGGTCGTCGAGGGTGACCGTTACGTGCGTGCCGGGCGCTGGCGCACATGGGGGCCCAAGGTGATGCTCGGGCGCGACATTCATGGCGCGACGTTGGGGATCATCGGGTTTGGCGCGATCGGACAGGCGATGGCGCGGCGGGCGGCGGGTTTCGGAATGCGCGTGCTGTACGTCCCCCGCCCGCATCATCGGGAGGCTGTGGATGACGGCTTATCGTTGAGCCGGCCGGCCACCTCACGCACGCGACGCCCCCGCGCAGGCGAGAAGCTCCGGCCCAAAGCCGTCCCGCTCGCGCGGCTGCTCGCCGAATCGGATTTTGTTTCGCTCCATGTCCCGCTGACTTCCGCGACACGTCACATGATCGGCGCGCACGAACTGTCTGCGATGAAGCACGGCGCGATCCTCGTCAACACCGCGCGCGGACCGGTCGTCGATCAAGCCGCGCTCGCGCTCGCCCTGCGCAGCGGACGGCTGGCCGCCGCCGCACTCGACGTGACCGACCCGGAACCGATCCGGCGCGACGATCCGCTGCTCAGGATGCCGAACGTGATAATCACTCCGCACATCGGCAGCGCCAGCCATGCCACGCGGCTCAAGATGGCCGAGACCGCGGTCGATAATCTGTTCGACGTCTTCGCCGGACGACTGCCGCGACACTGCGCGAATCCCGGTGTGCGGCCGCGCTGACCGAATTGCGCAAAACGCGCCGACCCGGCGGTGCAGTTGCGCTGGCGCGTTCGCAAGCTGGCACCGCCGGGGAGGACAGACCGGGGCTAGCGGACTAGAATCGGTCTGCCTCGGGCGCCGCGGAATGGTGCACTCGGGTCGGGCGGACTGTCGTGGGCGACCTGATCGATGAAATGGGCCTCGACCGTGGCCCCTTCGACCCCATCGACCCACAGCGCGGCGAACGCCTTGACCCGGGCTTGATGCGTTGTGTTGTCCCATTCGACCATCGGCACGATTACGGCGCGGGGGTCGATTGGGTCGTGGCTCAGATAAGTCGCTTTGGGGAATCTCCGCTGACCGGCGGCGACTCGCACGCGGAGTCCACGGATTGCATCGTCAGCCACGCCGTCGGGCGCCGAAGGTAGCTGGTCGCCGATTCTGAGCGGACCTGGGTAACCGTTGGCGACGCCCGCGCGCGCGTTAGACGCCGCGCCGTCCATGCCCAGAAGGTCCCATCCGTCGGCACGCGAGCCCTGATGGCCCAGCGCAACGACCTGATTCTGTTTAAAGGGCGTGCGGTAGTCGAGCGCGATTGGAAGCAGGTCGCACCGGCCAATCGCGCTGCAGGCGCTTTGAGACGCGCGCGAGGGGTTGCCGCGGCTGCCGTTGCCGTCGCCCACGACACTCGGCGCGTATGGGGCTTCGGCCGTCGCCGACGCCGCTGCACTGCCGGCGTACAAGCCCACAGCGCGCAAAACCCCCCGAACGCCGCCTATGCGGGCCGTAACGGTGATGGTCGAGCCGTCAGGCGCGATCACGGGTGCGCCGGCCAGCTCCGAGTCTCGGATACCGTTGGCTTCGGCGTAAACAATCGCGGTCTGCCGGGCGCGCCCGGGATCCGCTGGCAGATAACCGGCGCCCGCAAGCGCCGCTGAATCGACGCCCCTTTGCAGCCGCGCCCAATGCAGATAGAGCAGGCCGACGTCAGTGGCGAGCGCAACTGTCCCTACCAGCGCGGCCAGCACCAGTGTGAGCACCACTGTCCGCTTCGTCCAGCCGTCGCGCCGTGCCCTCCTCACAGCCCCTCCCCTCCGTTATTTTCCAGTCTCCGACGGGGTAGGTAGGCAAGCACGTAACGTACCGAAGAAAATTGCCGATAAATCAACTGCGACGCCCTTTGACCAAGGCGGCCAACAAGGGCGTAAGGGCTCCGCCCGTTGCGCATGCGCAACGGCGGCTCAGGAGGGGCGCTGCCCGGCGGTGCGTGAGCTCACAAACCACGTGAGTTTGGCACCGCCGGGCGAGACGAGCCGACGGGGGTGGGGGAATCGGCCCGTCCTCAGCGCTGGGACAGGGGAGAGACGAGAGGAGGCTTGGGACGTGGAGAGAGTCATTTACGGCTCATTCAGTCTAATTGGAGCAATAGCAGGTTATGTGCCGGAAACATTTTCGAAGAAAATCAATGACTCTTCTCGGTGATCCGAGCCGTAACATAGGCGCGTACGCAACTCAGCCGTAGCACGCACGCAACCTCGTGTCATTGCGAGCGGTTGCGCAATCTTAGTTAAGTGTTCGCGTGTAAGTGGCCGATCGCCTAGATTCGCCGCAAACAAAAAGGCGCGCGGCAGCCACGCCGCGCGCCTTTCCTCCTGACCCGCCCTCGAAATTCAGGTCGCCGGCCACTCGGAGCCCGGCAGCGTCGGGCATCCGCTGTCCGGGCACAGAATGGCTTTGAACGGGGCCCCGAGCGTAGTTGTCGGCGTTGTCCCGACCGGCGCGCCGCACCAGGCGACCGGCGGGATCACGGTGGCGACGATGGTATTGTTGTTGCCGCTCAGCGCCTGCACGTAGAGCGTCACGAAGTCCACCACGGGCACGTTGCTCTTGCCGCCCTTGGCCTGCGTGTAATCGACCAGCGGCACCACGATGATGTGATGGTCGTTGGCCGAAAACGAGGTCGGGACGCTCACCGGCGTCGCGGTCAGATTCAAGCCGCGATCGGTGAAGCCCTGCGCGGTGGGGCCGACGATGTTGCCGGTTTCGGTCGGCAAGGTATCGCCCGGCCGTATCGTCTGCGTCTCGCCGTAGCCGATGTTCGAGCGGTAAACCGAGGCGCCACTGCCCCCGATAGCAAGCGGGTCCCAGTTGCCAGGAACGCCGGTAATTACACAGCCGTTCAAGACGCAGTTATTCGAAGCCTTGAACTGGAGTTGGGTCCCGAAATTATAGGCCCCGCCACAAGTATGGTCCCCCGCCCCGGGAGTGCCCGATCCATAGCAACCGGCAGAGCCATTGCAGTTGAGCTTGCACGGCAGGCCGAAGGGCGCCGCGCCACACACTCCCGTGGTGGGCAGAATACCCGCCGTCGCGCGTACGGCGACGCCCGCGTCATTGATCCCGATAAGCTTGAAGAAAAAGTACGGCACCGTTCGCCTGACCGTGACGGTCACCGAGCGTTCGTCGGCCGCCGGCGTTATCGTCATCGGGTCAGCGGTGCCCCCGGCGCAGACCTCGGTGTTGCCCGGGCAAGTGCCCTGGGTCTGTACGCTGACGCCGTCCTGACAGGCGTAGAGCTGCGCGCAGGCGGTGACGGCGCTGTTGTCGGTGGTGGTGGGGTCACCCGTGAGTTGCTCGGCGCCGGCGAGCGCGGCGGCGTCGGCCGCCTTCTGCAGTTGGACCCAATTGTAGTAGAGCACGGCCATGTCCATGCCCAAGCCCATGGCGCCGATGAGCACGGGCATGGCAATCGTGATGACGACCGCCATTTGCCCCTTGGTGAGGCGCAATTTTGGTTTCATTTATAACTCCCCTGCCCCAGTTACATTCAGTCAATTTAGCTTATTATAAGCTAATAGATTTTTAGTCGCGAACTCTTGGCCTGTCAAGCTGACATTGAGAGTTATAACCATCTATTTTGTTCAATACATGCTTCATTCATCTCTTATTTTCCGCAAACGGCACCGCTAGAAGAAAAGACCGCAAGCCGTGCAAAAAAAAACGGCGCGAGCCTTCGACTCGCGCCGCCCTAGCACCAATATCCGTCCGACCCCTACTCGGTCGACATAGCCTCGACGCTGTTCAGGGAACTGGGAAACGGAATCCCGAAAAAAGATGGCGGAGTGGACCTGCTCAGGAAGATGATGCTCCGCGTGCCCATCGTCATTGAGATCTTGACTTCAGTTCCGGCTAAGCGCGAAGTGCCGGCCGCGGGACAGGGCCCAGGGGCCGACGGCGGGTTCGGGGGAGCACCGGATGGCGGCACGCACAACATAGAGATCGTGATGCCGTCGGGCGTGGGGCTGCCGCTTCCAGCGCACGACACCCCTCCCGCAGAGATGACCCGGCTCATAAATGCGCCGGCGTTCGTGGTGATAAAGTTCACCAGGTCGGGCGTGCAAACCTTAGCCTCGTTCTTGGGGCCGGTTACCCAGCGCGCTGCCATGAAATTGAGTTGAGCCAAGGCTACCGCGTAGCTGCCGATCAGCGCGAATTGGATCGCGATGAAAAGCACGATCATCGCGACGATGGATGCCAGAGCGAATTCGACCGCTGCTTGGCCGCGCGATGGCTTGGCGAATGCCATAACTTCCAAGCTCTCAGATCAACGACTCTCCTAAATCCGCCCCGTCAGGTCGGCCAAGCACTGCTGGGAAACACGGGACATCCAGAGTCAGGGCATAGAATCGCTTGGTAGAGACCATTGTTCGGAGTCTGGCCTGGCGTCGGGGCAAGCCCGCAACCGGGGACCGGTGGAATTACCGTAGCCGTTAACACCGGGCCATTGCCGCCCTGACGGATGTTGGTCACCCACATCGTAACGAAGCCCAATACAGGTACTGTGGACTGACCGTTCTTTGTCGCTTGAGTGTAATCAACCAATGGCACCAGAATTATCTGCGGGCTAGGTGTAGGTATGCTTTGCCCCTGCTGCGGCGCTGGCAGCAAGCTCTGCCCATCCATTCGAGCATTCATGCCATTAACCACGTCGCCAACCGTTCCACCGGGCTTGGTGCTGAGCCACTGTCCCGGTGTCACGCCAACGTCTGTCGAAGGGTTGGCAATGTTCTGTTCTATGGTTTTGCCGCCGGGTCCACCAATCTGCAGCAATTCCCAGTTGCCAGGCACACCCGTCGAAAGTGTCCAATCGGAGTCGAGCCCGATGGACTGATAAAGGTCGTACGCGCCACCGCAAGTATTGTCACCCTGTCCGGGTGTCGGCCCGTAACTAGTCTGCGCGCATGGAAGCCCGATCGGCATCACCCCACATGAAACGCTACTGGGAACTATACCGGCGAGCGCCCTCGCAGTGACCAAACCCGACTGAACGCCGACCAGCTTCAGAAAATAATAGGGTACCGTACGCGACACAGTCACCGTGACCGACTTTTCATCGGCGGCGGGGGCAACATTGATCGTGTCGGCGCCGGATACTCCATTTAGCTGAGCGTATTGCTGGCCGACATTCTCCACAGCCGTATTGTCGGTGGTCGCTGTGCTGCCGGTCAGGTGTTGCGCAGCTGCTAACGCCGCCGCGTCGGCTGCCTTTTGAATCTGTGCCCAGTTCAGGTAAAGAATCCCGATGTCCGCTCCCAGCCCTACAGCGCCGAGCAGGACGGGAAGCACGAGCGTCAGAACGACCATCATCTGACCACAGGACCAGCGCGAGCGCCTGTTCATGTGACACCCCTTCCGCGCGCCTCTCCCTGAGGGCGTGCGAACCTGAGCGGAGACCAACCACCCCCTGCTCCGCTCTCTTTAGCTAACGTTGCTTTTTTCATTCTGTACATTTGCACGCGGTGAGGCAAGCGCATTTGAGACGCCCTCGATCCCATTGGACCACAATCGCGTAACCTCTCGATTTTGCGTCAGTTTTGGGCTCCTTCACGAAGGCAGCACGCCGCTGACAAGTCAGTTCGCAGCTATTGCGCCGCTGCAATTGCCTGCGCGAGTCCGAACCGCCCCTCGTAAAGCGCGCGCCCGGTGATAACGCCGGCTACGCCATGCGCGAACATCCGGCGCAACTCAACGATATCTTCGAGTCGCGCAACCCCGCCCGAGGCGATGACGGGGATTCCCGCCGCGCGCCCGACCCCCGCATACATCTCGGCATCGACGCCGCGCTCGGTCCCGTCGCGCGCAATGTCGGTCAGGATCACTGCTGCGACACCCGCGCTGCGGAAACGTTCGAGCGCCTCGTTGACGCCGAGCGCGCTCGTCTCGCGCCATCCGCGGATCGCCAACCGCCCATCGCGTACGTCGAGCGAGCCGAGGATGCGCGCCGGGAATTCGCGGCAGGCGTCGTCGAGCAATTGCCGATTGAGGATTGCGGCCGAGCCGATGGAGACGTAGTCGGCGCCGGCGGCAAACGCTTCGCGCACCGACTCGATCGTGCGAAGACCACCGCTGAAGTCGAGCGCGCATCCCGCCACCGTCCGAATCGTGCGCAGCGCGGCGAGGTTGCGTGGCGCGCCGATCGCCGCGCCGTCGAGATCGACGACGTGGATTATCTCCGCTCCCGCTTCGGCGAAGCCGCGCGCAGTCGCCGCCGGGTCGCTGCCGTACACGGTCGCGCGGTCCATCTTGCCCTGCCACAGGCGCACGACGGCGCCGTCCTTGAGGTCGATCGCCGGAATGACGGTGAACTTCTCGAACAAGCGTGAGCTACAACGACAGCGTGCCCTTGGTGGAGAGCGCGCCTGCGACGCGCGGCTCGCGCGCCGTCGCCTGGTCCATCGCGCGTGCCAGCGCCTTGAACAGCGCCTCGATGATGTGGTGCGGGTTGCGCCCGCCGACAAGGTTGAGATGGAGGTTCATCCCGACCTCGTCGCTCAACGCCTTCATGAAGTCGTGTACCAGCTCGGTCTGGAAGCTGCCCACGCGCTCCTGCACGATCGGCACATTGTAGGCGAGGAAGCTGCGCCCGCTGATGTCGACCACCGCCGAGCACAGCGCCTCGTCCAGCGGCACCATCGCTTCGCCGAAGCGGCGGATCCCGGCGCGGTCGCCGAGCGCCTGGCGAAAGGCGCGCCCGAGCACGATTCCGACGTCCTCGACCGTGTGGTGTTCGTCGATATGGAGATCGCCGCGCGCGTGCAGTTCGAGGTCGAAGAAGCCGTGGCGGGCGAAGCTCTCGAGCATATGGTCAAGGAACGGGACGCCGGTGGCAATTGTGCTGCGGCCGGCGCCGTCGAGCTGGAGCGCGGCGCGGATCTCGGTCTCGCGCGTCTTGCGCTCGACGGTCGCCGCGCGCGGCGCGCCGGCCGTCGAGCCGTTGGCGCCCGCCGATGGGCGCCGGCGCCTGGCCGCCGTCTTCTGGTTGTTGGCTTTGGTCTCCATTGTGTACGTCGCGCCACCGCGTCAGTTCGTCCTGGTTGCGAACGAGCTAACCCCCATCAGCCTCCTTGCGTTCAGTGCCGCCGCCCAGCTTGCCGCGTCGGCGCGCGCGGCTCAAGCCGCAGCTCGACCGCACGCGCATGCCCCTCGAAGCCCTCCATCCGCGCCAGCCGCGCGACCGCCGGTCCCAGTTCGCCGAGCGCCCGCCGCGAGGCTTCGATTATACTGGTGCGGGCGAGAAAATCGTACGCGCCCAGCGGCGAGGCGAAGCGCGCGGCGCCGCCGGTGGGCAGCACGTGATTCGGCCCCGCGAGGTAATCGCCTAGCGGCGCCGGGCTGAGCCCGCCGACGAAGACGGCGCCCGCCGCGCGCACCCGCCCAAGCCATCGCGGCGCGTGCCGGAGGTCAAGCTCCAGATGCTCGGGTGCGATGCGGTTGGCTATCTCGAAGGCTTCGGCGAGGCTTGCGACCACGACCAGCGCGCCGCGCCGCGCAAAGACGCGTCTGACCGCCGCCGCCCGCGGAAGATCCACAAGCACGCACTCGAGCGCCGCGGCGACCCGCTCGGCCGTCGCGCGCGAGGGCGTCAGCAGAATCGCCGCCTCGTCGCCCGAGCCATGCTCAGCCTGCGCGGCAAGGTCGGCGGCGACCCATTCGGGCCGTGCGGTGGCGTCGGCGATCACCAACACCTCACTCGGTCCCGCGACCTTGTCGATGTCGACCACGCCGAACACCATCCGCTTGGCCGCCTGCACCCAGGCGTTGCCCGGCCCGACGATCTTGTCCACCGGGCGGATCCTGCGCGTACCGAAGGCCAGCGCGGCGACCGCCTGCGCGCCACCGACCCGGTAGAACTCATCGACGCCCGCAATCGCCGCAGCCGCGAGCACCGCGGCCGATTCGCCCGCGGGCGACGGCGGCGACACCATCACGACCTCGCGCACGCCGGCGACTCGCGCCGCTATCGCGTTCATCAGCACGGTCGAGGGGTAGGCACCCTGCCCTCCAGGCACGTAGATGCCGACGCGCTCGAGCGGCCGCACGATCTGGCCGAGGCGCATCCCCAGCCCGTCATGGTAGCTGAACGAAGCGTCGAGGGTGCGGCGATGAAAGTCGCGGATACGGCGGGCGGCGAGTTCGAGCGCGCGGCGCTCGGCGGGCGCAAGCGCGCGGCGCGCCGCTTCGAGCTCGGCCGGGCGCACGCGCAGGCGCGCGGGCGAAAGCTTCACGCGGTCGAATTTCGCTGTCAGCTCAAGAAGCGCGCGATCGCCGCGGCGACGGACGTCGGCTACGATCCGCGCCACCGCGCGCTCCAGGGCACGCCCGCCGCCGCCCCGCCGCGCGAGCAGCGCGGCAAGGAAGCGGCGGAACTCGGCGCCGCGCGCGCTTAGAATCTTCACGCGGCTTCCTCGGCCGGCACGCGCTCGATCGCCGCGCCCAGCGCGCGCAGCTTCAAGTCGAGCGCCTCGTAGCCGCGGTCGAGATGGTACACGCGGCTGAGCTCGGTGCTATTGTCGGCGGCGAGCCCGGCCAGGATAAGCCCCATGCTGGCGCGCAGGTCGGTCGCCATCACCGGCGCCCCGCCCAGGCGCGTTGGGCCGCGCACCACCGCGGTCGGCCCCTTCATCACGATATCCGCGCCCATCCGCATCAGTTCGAGCGCGTGCATGAAGCGGTTCTCGAAGATGGTTTCGGTGATAACTGAGGTGCCCTCGGCCTGGGTCAGCAGCGCCATCATCTGCGCCTGGAGATCGGTGGGAAAGCCCGGGTAGGGCAGCGTGCGCAGCTCGACCGGGCGCAGCGCGCCGGGGCGCGCCACGCGCAGCCCGCCCTCCACCGGCTCGACCGTCGCGCCGGCCTCGCGAAGCTTGGCGACGACCGCTTCGAGGTCGTCCACCGGAGCGTCGCGGATCACGAGGTCGCCACCGGTAATCGCCGCCGCCGTCATCAGTGAACCGGCCTCGATGCGGTCGCGGATCACCGTGTGTTCGGCGCCGTGCAAGCGCTCGACGCCTTCGATCTCGATGACGTGGGTGCCCGCGCCGCTAATTTGCGCGCCCATCGCGGACAGCATCCGCGCAAGGTCGCGGACTTCGGGCTCGCGCGCGGCGTTTTCGATGAGCGTGCGGCCGCGCGCGCGCACCGCCGCCATCATGATGTTCTCGGTCGCACCGACTGACGGCGTATCAAGCCACACCCGCGCCCCGCGCAGGCTCTCGGCGTGCGCCTCGACGTAGCCGTGGCGCATCTGGATCCGCGCGCCAAGCGTGCGGATGCCGGCGATATGCAGATTGACCGGCCGTGCCCCGATCGCGCATCCGCCCGGCGTCGAGACCCGCGCGCGGCCGACGCGCGCCAGCAGCGGCCCCAGCACCAGAAACGAGGCGCGCATCGTCTTGACCAGTTCGTAGGGCGCCTCGTGCGAGGCGACCGCGTGCGCGCAGACTTCCAGCTCGTGCTCGCCGGTCCATCGCGACTCGACGCCCAGGCGCGCCAGCAGGTCAAGCGCGGTTCTCACGTCGCGCAGACGCGGCACGTTGTGGATCGCGACCGGCTCGTCGGTGAGCAGCGCGGCGATAAGACACGGCAGCGTGGCGTTCTTGCTCCCGGCCAGCGCGACCGTTCCGCGCAACGGCCGCCCGCCGTGGATAATCATCTTGTCCATCTGCGAATCGTCGCTGCGGACCTGCGATCCGCCGCTCCCCCTTACCTGCTTCTGCTACGCAGCGCGGCTTGGCTCGACATTCCCGCCCGCGCGGCGCGCGCGCACCACACGCTCGACGCCGGCCAGGTCGCGCACTATCGCGAAATTGACGCATCCGGCGGTCTCAAAGATCCTCGCCACCGCACGCGCTTGCCCCGCACCGACCTCAACTATCACTTCACCCCGGCAATGAAGCCAGCGTTCAAGGCCGCTTGCGATTCGGCGATAGAAGACAAGCGGGTCTGGGCCGCCGACGAGCGCGGCGCGCGGTTCGAACTCGCGCACCTCCGGCGCCAGCGTATCCGCTTCTGCCTCGGCCACATAGGGTGGGTTGGAGACGATCAGGTCGAATGGTCCGCCATCCCATCCGTGCTCCAGGGCGCCGTAGCAGTCGCCCGCAACGAACCTGATCCGGTCGGCGCATCGATGGCTCCGCGCGTTGCGTTGCGCCACTTCGAGCGATACTTCAGATATATCCGTGGCCACAACCCGCGCTTGTGGCGCGTTGACCGCTATCGCCACCGCGATCGCGCCCGAGCCGGTGCCGAGGTCGAGCACGCTCGCTTCGGCCCGGCCGGAGAGAAAATCCAGCGCGCATTCGACGACCGTCTCGGTCTCCGGACGCGGAATCAGCACCGCCGGATTGACCTCGAAGTCCAGCGAGAAAAATTCGCGATGGCCAACGACGTAGGCGAGCGGTTCGCGCGCCGCCCGCCGCGCAACCATCGCCTCGAACCGCGCGAGTGCGCCGGCGTCGGGTCGCGCCGCGCCGGCAGCGAGCGCCGTGCGCGCCACGCCCGCGGCTTCGGCCATCAAGACTTCGGCGTCAAGCCGGGCAGTCTCGATCCCGGCCCGCGCCAGCCGCGCTGCGGCATCCTGCAATGCGGCCGCCAACGCAGTGCCGGCTTTGGCTTCGGCGATCACGGGCGCCCGGTCAGGCGCTGAGCGCCTGCGCCTGCTCGTGGGTGGTCAGCGCGTCGATTATCGGATCGAGCGCGCCGTCAAGCACCTGGTCGAGCTGATGGAGAGTCAGGTTGATGCGATGGTCGGTGACGCGCGACTGCGGAAAGTTGTAGGTGCGGATGCGCTCTGAGCGATCACCGCTGCCGACCATCGAGCGCCGCGTCTCGGCGATCTTGGCCTCCTGCTCGGCGCGCGCCCGCTCGAGCAGCCGCGCGCGCAGGATCTTGAGCGCGCGCGCCTTGTTCTTGTGCTGCGACTTTTCGTCGCGGCACACGATCACCATTCCGCTCGGGATGTGGGTGATGCGCACGGCAGAGTCGGTGGTGTTGACGCTCTGCCCGCCCGGCCCCGAGGCGCGCATCACGTCGATCCGCAGGTCCTTCTCCTCGTTGATGTTGACCTCGACTTCGTCCGCCTCGGGCAACACCGCGACGGTGACCGCCGAGGTGTGGATGCGTCCGGAGGCCTCAGTGGCGGGCACGCGCTGCACGCGATGGACGCCGCCCTCGAACTTCAGCCGGCTGTAGGCGCCCGGTCCGTTGATCGAGGCCACGACCTCCTTGATCCCGCCCAGCCCGGTCGTGCTCAGGCTCAGCGTCTCGACCTTCCATCGATGGCGCTCGGCGTAGCGCGAATACATCCGGAACAGCTCGCTGGCGAAGAGCGAGGCCTCCTCGCCGCCTGTGCCGGCACGGATCTCCAGCAGCACGTTGCGCTCGTCGTTGGGATCGCGCGGAGCGATCAGAGTGCGGATGCGCTCTTCGAGCTCGGCCTGGCGGCGCTGGAGCGCCGGCAGCTCGGCCTTGGCCAGCTCGCGCAGCTCGGGGTCATCGCCTTCGAGCACCGCGCGATGCTCGGCGACGTCGTCGAGCGTTCGGCGATACTCGCGAATCGCGCCGATCACTTCCTGGAGCGAGGCGCGCTCGCGCGCGAGCTGTGCGTACTCGCGGTTGTTGGCAATGACCGCGGGATCGCTCAGGCGCTGCTCGAGCTCAGCGAAGCGCTCTTCGATTCCTTTGAGTTTGTCGAGCATCAACGTCGGGCCGTGGTCCGAGTAAGGCAAAAATTTAGCGCGGCTGCCACTTCAGAGGCCACCGCGCCTGCAAGACCGATCCCCCGCCCGCCCGGACGCATGGTGATGCGCCACGGGCAGCGGGAGTTGCAATGCTACTTCAGGCCGTACTTGCGCTTGAAGCGTTCGACCCGGCCGGCGGTATCGACCAGCCGCTGCTGGCCGGTATAGAAGGGGTGGCAGCGCGAGCAGACCTCGACGTGGATCTCGTTCGTCGTCGAGCGGGTCTCGAACGTGTTGCCGCAGGCGCAGGTCACGACACTGCGCCGATATTCAGGATGAATCCCGGGTTTCATCGCCCTTCCTTCCGCTGTCTGAATAATACCATCGCCGGCGCACTCACTCAATTGCCCTCGCGCGCGGCGAAAATTCGCCCTCGACAATTGTCGCCCGCGGAGCGGACCGCTACAATCTGGCGCCTGCGGTGATCGGGCCGGTGAGCGCGAGCCTCTTCATTTCGCTCCGCCGTGTCCGGGTTTGTATTCGTGATGACCATGCGAGGCGGTTGGATCATGCGAGCGGGCGCGACGCCTTGCGCAGCGGCCGTGGCGCTCGCGATGGTGATGATGTTCGGCGGCTGTTCGGAGCAAAAGGCGCCGCCCCCGGCGCCTGCGGTGGTCGCGCCGCCGCCTGGGTCGCCGCGCGTCATCACCGATCTTTCGCAGCTCTCCGCCTCCGACGCCACCGTGATGCCGTTGGCGAGTGCGGAAAAGGCGCTGAAGGCGGCGCCCGCGCCGACGCCCTCGATGGGAGCGCATGCGCCGGGCGACCAGACGCCGGAGGCGCTGCGTCGGCTGTTCCTCAACAATCCCGGCGCCTCGCGCTACAGCGACACGCCCCTGCCGCATACGCAGGAGCGACTGCTCAACGCCAAGGCGGCGCAGTATGCGGCCTTCTCGAGCAGGATGTTGTCGCAGCTGATGACCGAGATGGTAAAGCTGGAGAAGCTGCCGCCGGTTGACACGATGGTCCTGCCGGACACCCTCAAGCCGGTGATCCTGTCCGCCGTACTCAACGACAAGGGCCAGCTGCGCGAGCTCGTCTTCGAGCAGCATTCGGGCGTCGCAGGAGTGGACAACCTGGTGATCAAGGCCTGCAAAGCGTCACTATGGGCGGGCGCGGCGCCGCAGGAGGCGCTGGCCGAGGACGGCAATTACCGGTTGCGCATCGAGGCCGAGCTTAGCAACTATAGGGCCGACCGCTACGGCAAGCAGGAGTTCATCACACGCTTGGGGCTGGGAATCCTTTAGCTCCACGCGCGCTCGGCCGTCGGTCGCGAGGGGGAAGTGGCGAACTCCACGGGAGTGAGACTAGTCGGACGGCGCGGCGCCCCGCGCGTCGGCGCAAGGCCCGCGCCTGCGGACTACGTGCCTGCGCCCGGGCTTTCCGTGCCGGTGGTCACGATCTTGGACCCCGCGGGCAACGTGCTCGAAGATGAGCAGCGTGCGGTGGTGCGATGGGCGGTGCAGGAAGGCGCCGGCGCCGACATTATCTTCGCCGCCGGCACCACCGGCGAGTGGGATCGGCTCGACAATCCGCGCCGCCAGCAGATCGCGCGCGTCGTGACCGACGAGTGCCGCCGGATCGCCGCCGCCGGAACCGTGGTCGAGGCGTGGATCGGGATCACCGCCCGCACCCGCGCCGAGACGCTGGAGAACCTCGACTACGCGATGGAGCTCGGCGCCGAGGCGGCGGTGGTCGCGCCGCTATCGATTGGCGACGCGGATGACCCGGTCGCCTTCGTCAACCGCGAGATCGACGCGCTGTTCGAGCGTCGCGGACGCCAAATCCCGATCTTCCTCTACGACAATGCCGAGATCGCGGCGCCCGGGCGGCCGCCGCACATGCATACGCGCGACGTCAAGCAGATGAGCCGGATGGAATATGTGCGCGGAGTGAAGGTAACGGCGGGCAAGGCGGTGCTCGGCAACTACACGCGCGCGGTCTCGCACTTCAACCGCGGCGGCGACTTCGCGATCTACGCGGGTGACCCCTACCTCATCTTTGACCTCTTTGCGCCGCCGCAGGGGATACGCGGATGGGCGCGCCACTACTGGAACCGCTACTGGACGCGCGACTCGCTGCCCTACGGGATCGTGGCGGGGCCTGCCAACGTGATGCCGCGCGAGTGGCAACGGGCGCTGAGAGTCTGCCGCCACGGCGACCTCGCTCTGATGAATCGCTACGCGGGGGTGCTCGGAGAATTCCGCGCCGCCTGCCAGTTCGTCCGTCGCGGGAGTGCCGTGCGCCCCACGCTGGCGTGCCTCAAGACCGCGCTGGTCGAGATGGGAATATGCCGAAGCGCGGCGCTCGCGCCCGGCACTCCAGCGCTCGAGGAAAGCGAGCGGCGCGAGTTCGCACGCCGCTTCAAGGAGCTGCGCCGGCGCGCGGCGGCCACGCTGGAGCCGGGATGGCTAAGCCATCAGGAGCCCGAGCGTTCCGCGCTGCGGAGCGCTCGCGAAAATGCCTGAAGACAAGCTCGACGTCGCGGGTTGCGGCAGCCTGGTCGTGGACCTGTTCTACCGTACCCCGCGAATCATCCGCGCCGAAGAGAAGATCGCGCTCGATGCCCATCGTGGCGACGGCCGACCGGAACGGGCAGAGGTTGGGGGGCTCGCGCTCAACCATCTCGGGTGGGCCGCCGCCCTTGGCTTGGAAACCGGCGTCTTCGGCAAGCTCGGCGCCGACCGCCACGGCGAATTTCTGCGCCGCGGGATGGAACGGCTCGGCATCCGCCAGCATCTGACCGCCGACGGCTCGGCCACGGCGTTCGCCAAGATTTTCGTTGACCCACGCGGCGCCCGCGCGATCTATATGGCGCGCGGCGCAAGCGCGGAGCTCACGCCCGAGGAGATTCGCCGCCGCCACGCCGGCTTCATGCGGCGCGCCCGGATCGTGACCACCGAAATCTCGCAGCTCCCGCTGCGAACGGTGCTCGCGATCCTGCTCTTCGCCCGCGCGCGCTCGATCCCGACCGTGCTCGACGTCGACCTGCCGCCCTCCGACGCTTGCCCGATGCTGGGCACGCACGCCGAGCTCGAGCGGACGCTCAAGCTCGCGACGATCCTCAAGCCTACGCTGGCGGCCGCGCGCGAACTGGTCGGAAACGCGCACGCGGGCGGCGCGCGCGACGCGCTGCGGCTGGCCGCGGCCATGCGCGCGCGCTACCAGGTCCAGGCCGTAGCGATCACCGATGGCGAGCGCGGATGCGCGATCGCGGCGCGCGACGCGTCGCTCAGGCTGCCAGCATTCGCAGTGAAGGCCGTCGATACGACCGGAGCCGGCGACGCCTTCATGGGAGGGATGCTGGCGGGGCTGCGATGGGGCCTCGACTGGCGCGCGATCGGCACGCTCGCCAACGCGGCAGGGGCGGTGTGCGTAGGGCGGTTGGGCGCCTTTCCGCCTGGCTTCGAAGTCCGCGATGAAATCGTCGAGCTGTTCAAGCAGGCACTACCCCGCTGCGAACTGCCCGCGCCGATCAGCGCGCGCCCAGCAGCCCGCGTGCCGCTCGATCCCTCCGACGAGGTCGAGCGCTTCCTTGAGCTGTGCCTGAGTGAACTTGGCACGCTGCGGAGCGAAATCGATCTCGGCCAGATACGCGCTGCGGTCGACCTGATCCGCGGCGCGGAGACGCGCGGCGGCCGTCTCCATCTTACCGGCGTCGGCAAACCCGAGCACGTCGCGCGCTACGCGGCGAGTCTGCTGTGCTCGATTGGCACGCAGGCGACTTTTCTACACGCGACCGAAACTTTGCACGGCAGCCTCGGCCAGGTCGATCCCAAGGACGTCGTTATCGCCATTTCCAACAGCGGCAACACGCGTGAGCTGCGCGAGGCAGCCGTCGCAATCAAGGAACATGGCGCGCAGCTCATCGCGGTCACCGGTAATCCGACCTCCGAGCTGGCGACGCTCGCCGACCTCGTGATCCATGCGCCGGTCAAGCGCGAAGGCGGCGTGCTGGGCCTCGCGCCCCGCATCAGCGTGCTCGCCGAGGTATGCGTACTCGCCGCATTGTCGGTCGCGCTGGAAGCCGCGCGCGGGCTTACGCCCGAGCAGTACAGCCGATGGCACCGCGGGGGCGCGCTCGGTGAGGTCGCCCGCCGGCTGGCCTCCGGACGGCCGGGCAGGCGCAAATTGCGCGCGCTCTGAGGAACCGCATATCGGGAGCCGCAGGCGCCGATTGGCGCGCCGCACTGAACCACGCGGGATTGTGTGGCGCAGTTCAGGGCGACACGCCTACAATGAGCAATGGCGACGGGTTTTGCGGACGCCCGAATCAGCGGCTGCCACAGAGCAAAACGATGAAGCTGCGGCGAATTCTGGTCCCGACCGATTTTTCCGCCGCCTCGCTCAGGGCGCTCGACTACGCGGTCGACTTCGCGCGCTCACCGGACATAGAACTGTTGCTAATCAACGTGGTCGAACCCATCAGAAACACCCGCTTCATTCCGGATGTTTCGGCGTTGCTGGAAAATCGGCGCAGCGAGGCGGCGGAGCAGCTCTCACGGTTGGAAGCGCGGATCAAGCAACGTCATCGCAAGTGCCGCTCTGAGGTCCACTTTGGAATCCCCTATGAGGTAATCCCCAATGTCGCAAAAAAGTCCAAGGCGGACATGATCATTATCGCCACCCACGGGCACACGGGCCTACGTCATCTGTTTCTCGGATCGGTCACCGAACGGGTCGTGCGACTCGCGCAATGTCCGGTTTTGACCATCCGGGCCGCCGGCGCATCCCGCAGCACACGGCGGTCTGCGAATCGAGACCGGCGTGGGGCCTGAGAGCGAACCTTGCCGCTCGCATCAGTCGGAACCGTCTATTTAGCCCACTGCGAGTGCCGATAGGAGAGGCAGACCGCTGCAACGTAGGCCGTTATGATCAACAAACTATCTGGCTCGATCATAAGGAACCGCCGTTCGGCGCGGTACACAATGCTCGCAAGCCCCAAGCCCATCAGGATAATCGCCAGCACACCGGTAAGCGCGTGGTCCGCGCTGAGCGCGCCAAAGATCGGACCCGAGGGATTGGCGAGGTCGAGCGCCACGAAGACGACCATATTGAAGGAGTTCGAGCCGAAGAGGTTGCCCACCGCGAGGTCAAAGGCACCCATCCGTGCCGCGAAAAACGACGTTACGAATTCCGGCAGCGAAGTGCAAAGCCCAAGGAGCCAGGTGCCGACGAAGGTGGTTCCCAGACCGCTGGACTCCGCGATATGCCTGGCCGACCAGGCGAGGGCGGGCGCCGCGACCACGATCGCGCTGGCGGCCCCGACGAACGCGGCGATCGCAGTCCGCAAATCTCGCGCCGCCGCGCCTTTGCGCTCGGCCGCCCTCGCACGCGAGGTTTCCGCCAGCCTAAGGCCGCTGCGGTAAACCGCGCGCGTGCCGCCTAGATAGACCAGCAGGAGCAGCGCCGACGCGGGCGAAATGCCGGCCAACGCCCAGTGCGCACCGATCAATATAAACAGAACGCCGAGTGCGTTGAGCACGATCGCCAGGCACGCGGTCAGTGCATTCTCCAGCGCGGCGCCGCGCAACACGCTGCCTCTTCCCGCGAACTGATCGATCACGGCCAAGATGAGCATGTTGGCGAGGCTGGATCCGAAGAGGTCGCCCACCGCCAGGTTCGGCGTCCCCATGCGAACTGCCGAGAGGTCGGTTGCCAATTCAGGAAGCGAAGTAGCGGCGGCCAGCATAACCGCGCCTGTCCACATCCGCCCGAGTCCCGTTCGCTCCGCGATTGCGTCTGCCGAGCGCGTCAGGAGCGAGCCTGCCCCGACCACCACCGTCGCGCTTGCGGCAAACGCAAGGATGTACGAAAGCATGCTTGTAGAGTGCTTTCAGCTCGGAGTTGTCTCCCGTTTGCTGATTCAAACGGGGTGGGAATGCGAGCTTGCTTTCGGATTGTAGGTTGCGCCCCAGCGCCAATCCAGTTTTATGAACCAATGGCACGCGATGCCGGTCGGGCGCGTCGTCTCTGAGCTTGCGACCGATCCCGCGCGCGGATTGGCGGTGCTGGAAGCTGAGCGGCGCCTCAAGCTGCACGGGCCGAATGAAATCGCCGAGCAGGCCGCGATTTCGCCGCTTGCGATCTTCGCGCGCCAGTTCTCCAGCGTGGTCATCTGGGTTCTGATACTGGCCGCCGCCCTGTCGGGCCTGATGGGTGATCCGATCGACACGCTCGCCATCGCGGCGATCGTGCTGCTCAACGCCGCGATCGGCTTCTTCCAGGAATATCGCGCCGAAACCGCCGCCGCCGAACTGCGGAAAATGACCGCGCCCAAGGCGCGCGTGCTCAGGGACGGCGCGGCAATGACGCTGCCCGCCTCGGCCGTCGTTCCCGGCGACCTCATCTTGCTCGACGCGGGCGACCTGGTCGCGGCGGACGCGCGCGTCATCGAAGCCGCAGGGCTGCAAACGAACGAGGCGCCGCTGACCGGCGAGTCCGTGCCGGTGGCCAAGACGGCGGGCGAGTGCGCGCTGGCAACGCCGCTGGCCGAGCGCGCCAACATGCTTTTCCTCGGCACCTCGATAACACGTGGCACCGGACGCGCGCTGGTTGTGGCGACGGGGATGGCGACCGAGTTCGGGCGAATCGCCGGCTTGCTTCAGACCGCGTCCAGCGGCGAGACTCCGCTCCAGCGCAGGCTCGACCAAGTGGCAAATCGGCTGTTGTGGTTCTGCCTTGCCATCGTGGGGGTCGTGCTGATCCTCGGCTTGCTGCGCTCCGTTGCCGCCTTCGAGATCTTTCTTGGCGCAGTCAGCCTCGCCGTCGCCGCGATCCCCGAGGGATTGCCCGCTATCGTCACCGTGGCCCTGGCCCTGGGAGTGGCGCGGATGGCGCGCCGCAACGCGCTGGTGCGCCGGCTGCCCGCGGTGGAGACTCTCGGATGCGCGCAGGTTATCTGCACCGACAAGACTGGCACGCTCACCGTGGGCGCGATGACCGCTCGCAAGGTCGTCACGCTCGAAGGCATGTTCAGCGTCACTGGCGAGGGCTATTCGACCGAGGGCGCCATCCTGCGCGACGGCGAGCGCGCCGAAGCCGACCCCGTGCTGCGCGATTTACTGCAGGCAGCGGTTGCCTGCAACGACGCGCATCTTGCGATCCTCGGCGGGCGGCCCTCGATCGTCGGCGATCCCACTGAAGGCGCATTACTCGTTCTGGCCGCCAAGGGCGGCGTGGCGACCGCCGCGCTGGACGCCGAGATGCCGCGCCTGGGCGCGATCCCGTTCACCTCGGAACGCAAGCTGATGACCGTGATCCGGCGGTCGGCCGACGGCCCGATGGCTTTTGTCAAGGGTGCACCCGAGGTTGTGGTCGAACGATGCACCCGAGTGCGCGCAGGCGACGGCTGCAGACCGATGAACGCCGAAGATCGCGCGCGGATGTTGGAGGCGAGTGCGCTTTTGAGCGGGGAGGCGCTGCGGGTAATCGGATGCGCGCGGCGCAGGCTCGATTCGCCGCTGGCGTTTGAAAATGGAATCGCCGACGAGCGCGCCGAGCGCGACTTGGAGTTCCTCGGCCTTGTTGGAATGATCGATCCACCGCGGGCCGAGGCTCGCGACGCTGTGCGCAAATGCCAGCTTGCCGGGATCCGGATCGTGATGATCACCGGCGACCATTCGCTGACCGCCTCTGCGATCGCGCGCGAGCTCGGAATCCTGCGCTCCGGCGAACGCGCGCTCAGTGGGGCCGAGCTCGAGCGAATGAGCGACCGCGACCTGGAGCGTAGCGTCGGCGACATCTCGGTCTACGCGCGGGTCACCGCCGAGCACAAGCTACGGATCGTGCGCGCTTGGAAGTCGCGCGGCGCGGTGGTTGCGATGACCGGCGACGGGGTCAACGACGCGCCGGCGCTGAAGGAGTCCGCGATCGGGATCGCGATGGGCATCGCGGGTACCGAGGTCACCAAACAGGCCGCCGATCTCGTGATTACCGACGACAATTTCGCCTCGATCGTGGCCGCAGTCGAGGAAGGCCGCGGCATCTACGACAACATTGCCAAGACCCTGCAATATCTGATGGGCGGCAACGCGGCCGAACTGATTGTAATGCTGGCTGCGGCGCTGCTTGGATGGCCCACGCCGCTGCTGCCCACTCAGTTACTGTGGATTAACCTCGTCAGCGACGGCCTGCCGGCGCTCGCTCTGGCGACCGACCCGATCGACCGCGACGTCCTCGTGCGCCCGCCGCGCCGGCCCGAAAGCGAAATAATCGATCGCCCGTTTCTCGAATGGGTGGCGCTGACCGGATTGCTGTCAGCGGCGGTGACGCTTGCCACGTTCGGCTACGCGCTCCGAGGCGGGATGGGCCTGGCGCACGCGCGTAACCTCGGGTTCTTCGTTCTCGTGCTCGAAGAGTTGGTCCGCTCCTTCGGCGCGCGCAGCGCGACCAAGCCCATATGGGAGGTCGGCCTGCTGTCGAACCTGCGGCTGCTGGCGGTTGTGGCCGGGAGTTTTGCCTTGCAGATTGTTATCTCGACGACCCCGCTGCTGGAGGAGATCTTCCGCACGAGCCGCCTCACTTTCGCCGAGAGCGTCGCCGGAATCGCGCTTGCAACGGTACCGCTCTGCGTGCTTCAGGCGCTCGTCGTTTACCGGCGAAGGCCTTCCGGGCGCGCCGCACAACAATGACCGTCGAAGGACAGAAGGGGGATACGTCATGAAATACGGCATCGCGATTCGCAACATGGGGCCGCAATCGACGCGCGCGACGATTCGCGCGTGCGCACGCGCCGCGGAGCAACTCGGCTTTGACGCCCTCTTTGTCTCCGACCATCTATGCATCCCGCCCGACGACACCGAAGGCTCGGGTGGACGCTACCTCGACGTGCTTGCCACTCTCGCCTTTCTGGCCGGGATGACCGAGCGCATCCGGCTCGGCGTCTCGGTGCTCGTGCTGCCGTACCGTCCGGCCGTGCTCACGGCCAAGCAGGTGGCGACGATCCAGGAACTGTCGGGAGGCCGAATGATTCTGGGCGTGGGCGTCGGATGGATGCAGCGCGAGTTCGAAGCGCTGGGCGTCGATTCGAGAAAGCGCGGCGCGCTGACAACTGAAACGCTGCGCGTGCTCCATCATCTGTTCGCCAACGACGCCGCGCCGTACGACGGCCCGTTCGTGCGCTTCCCCGCCTTCGTGTTCCAGCCGCGGCCAGCCCGCCCACCGATCTGGGTCGGCGGCAACGGCGCAAACGCGCTGGCGCGCGTGATGGAGTTCGGCGACGGATGGCATCCGATGCTGCCGGCGGCGAAGCTCGGTCCCGAAGTCGCCTCGCTGCGCGAGCAGGCCCGCGCATGCGGGCGCGGCGAGCTAGAGATCGTGGTACGCCGCGCGCTTAGGCTTGACGACACTGAGGCGGCGCGCGCCAGGCTGGAGGCCGAGCGCGCGGTCGGCGCGACTTACTTCATTCTCGACCTCGGACGATACACCAACGAGCGCGAGTTCGCGCGCAACGCCGAGACGTTCATGACGCGCGTCACGCGCTGAGCGCGCGCTGCTGCGGTTCCCAATGGCGCGGGCCTTCCGAGCCCGCCCGTCGGCGTGCACGCCGGCGGACCCTTCAGCCGGCCTCGGCCGCCGCGCCTAGATCACCTTGTCACGGCGAAGCTGCTCGATCTCGCCCGGCTTAAGCCCCAATAGTCCGCCGTACACGCGTTCGTTGTCGTGGCCGACGGCGACCGAACCGCGGAAGACTTTGCCCGGCGTGAGCGAGAACTTCGGGATGATACCAATGCCCTTGACCGGACCGACCTGCTCGTCGGTCCACTCGATGTGGATGTCACGCGCCTTGTACTGCTCGTTGGCCGCCATGTCCTTGCTCGACATGATGCGGTTGCAGGCGACGTTGTGCTGGTTCATGTGACGGACGACCTCGTCCACCGTGCGCTCGTTGATCCATCCGCGCAGGATGGCGTCGAACTCAATGCCCTCGATCGATTCGATATCGAGCCGCGCCTTTTGCCATCGCGGATCCGCCGGGTCGAGTCCGATCGCGCGCACCACGCGGTCGTAGACCTCGCCGATCGCGCCCAGCACAACCCATCCGTCCTTCGCTTCGAAGCTGTCCAGTGGCTGAAAGCCCTGCGCCCTGTTGCCGGTGCGCTCGCGCACCAGCCCCTGCTGGAAGTACTCGACCATCGTGCCGCCGAGCGTCGCGTGGATCGCCTCGTACTGCCCGATATCGATCGACTGGCCCTTGCCGAAGCTGCGCGCATAGGTCAGCCCCGCCAGCGACGACCACAACGTGAACAGCGCCGTCAGATAGTCGCCGGTCCACGGCGCCGCGCGCGAGGGCGGGCTGTCGGGAAAGCCGGTCTGGTACATGATGCCGCCGAAGGCCTGGCCGACAATGTCGTAGGAGGTGCGCCCGATGTAGTCGGGATGGCCGTGCTGGCCGTAGCTGCTGACGTGGGTGATCACCAGCTTCGGGTTGATCTTCCAGACCGACGCGTCGTCGAGTCCCCATCGCTGGTACGTACCGGCCTTCGAGCTTTCCATCCAGATGTCGGCGCGCTCGAGCAGCCGCAGGAAAAGCGCGCGCCCGCGCGGCTTCGAAAGATCCAGACTGACGCAGAAGACATTGCGCCGTTCCTGGATCCAGTTGGTGGCGACCTCGCCCTTGCCGTCGCGGGTCTTGAGCCGGATACCGATCGTCCGCCAGCCGACGTCGCCCACTCCGGGGCGTTCGATCTGAATAACCTCGGCGCCCATCGTCGCCGCCAGAGCGGCGCCGAAAGGCTGTGCGATCAGGGTTCCGCTCGAAACTATCTTGACCCCCTGCAACGGTCCGAATGCTTCAGGCACAAGGGTCTTCTCCGCCATCGTAGCCTCCTCGCACTACCGGCTTCTTCCGCTGGGGCATCATGCACCGATCGGATGCACCCGGCAACCCGCACCGGCCGCGGGCAGGTGCTTCGCCCGACATTTGCCGCATCCGGATGCCGGGCTATTATACTTTTGCCCTGCTGGACGACCGTTTCGAGGGGTTCGGGCATGGGCCGGAGAAGTACCGCCCGAGAGTTGGTGGGCCAAGGATCGCAGCCCCAATGAACGACGCCATCGACCGGCGTGAATTGACCTTCAAGGCGATGGCCGGATTGTTCGGCGGCGCACTGGGATGGGTGCCGGTCGAAATCGTCAGCCACGGCCGCACGATCACCCAGACTGCGTCGTTCTGGGTCCAGCTTGGAGGCGTGGTCTCGATGGCGCTGTTCTGGGGCGTGGTCGGGGGCTTCATCGTCGGCGCACAGGGCAAGAGCCTCAGCCTGACGCCGGTGGTAAGGCGCCGCTTCCTGGTCGGGCTCGTCGTCTGCTTCGTCATCGGACTGCCCGCGGTCTATTACTCCAACGTGGTATTCACGGCGATCCTGGCCGCCGGCGGATGGGGCACGAATCATCCCGGGTCCGAGCTGTACCTTCGCGTGGCGAGGATCATCGGATGGGTCCTGATGGGGTTCATCTGTGGCGCCGGTGTGGGATTGGCCACTGGCTCGCTCCGCGATCTCTCGGGCACGCTGCGCAACGTCGTCAAGGGTGCGGTAGGCGGATGGGTCGGCGGCTTCGTCGGCGGCGTCGCTTTCGACATTATCGGCGCCAACGCGAGCGGGCTGTACTCGCGCCTGTTCGGGCTGTGTGCGCTGGGACTGGCGGTCGGATTGCTGATCGGGCTAGTCCAGGAGCTGACCAAGAGCGCGTGGCTGAACGTCGAGGCGGGACGCCTGCGCGGGCGCAGCTTCAATATCGATCGTGCGGTCGCTACGGTCGGCCGCGCGGAGGAAAACCAAGTCGGACTCTTCGGCGACGCCGGTGTGCAGCCGCGCCACGCCGTGATCGAGCGCCAGGGCAACGCCTACGTGATCAAGAACCTTGCCGTCGCCCAGGGCGTATTCGTCAACGGCAAGCGCGTCGAGAGCGCCGAGCTTGGCGACGGCGATCGGATCCGAATCGGCGGCTACGAACTGAGCTTCCATCTCAAACGCACGGCCGCCGACGCGCAAGCAGGGTTCGTCCGCCAACGCTCGGCCGGCGGCGCCGGGCCTGCAGTTTACGTCCCACCGGCAGAGCCCGCTGGTGCGGCGCAGGCTGCGCCGAGCGGCACACACGCCGCCTGCCTGGTGGACGGCAGCGGCCGGCGCTTCCAACTGCGGCCGGGCGCACCGACCACGCTCGGCCGTGCGGTCGACAACGACATCGTGATCGCTGACGCATCGGTCTCGCGCCATCACGCGAGCATCGCGCCGCGCGACGGTGGCTTCGTCCTGCGCGACCTCGGCAGTCAGAATGGCACCTACGTCGGCGGCCAGCGCGTCGCGGGCGAGCGCGCGCTCGCCGACGGCGACGACCTGCGCCTGGGCGACGCCCCCTTCGTGTACCATGGCTGAAAGCGGCGGCGCGCGCCCGCGCTACTGCTCGCAGTGCGGCGCGCCTGTGGTCGTCGCCGACGCGAGCTTCTGCAAGGATTGTGGCGCGCCGCTAGCCGCCTCGGGCCTGCTCGGTGAGTTAAGCTTCAACCCTCCGGCGCTCGTCGCCACCGCGCTGAGCCTGATGCCGGGGCTCGGACACTTCTATGCCGGGCGTACGTGGGGCGCGCTGAAATGGTTTTTCGGGGTGATTCTCGCCTACGCAATCTCGCCCACTCTGGGACTGTTGATCCACATCGTGTGCGCGGTCTCTGCGGCGCGCGCCGGGATGGAAGATGCCGCGCGGCGCGGCACGGCGCGCACGGCGATGGGCCGGACGGGCAGTCGCTAGGGTTGCGCACCGCCGCGCGATGATTGCGCCCAACACCATAGTCGGCGGCCGCTACCGCGTCGTCAAACCGCTCGGCGGCGGCGGCATGAAACTGGTTTACCTCGCCGAAGACCTGCGCCTAGCCGCGCGTCGATGCGCACTGGCCGAGGTCGTCGACAGCTTCACCGATCCCAATGCCCAGCGCCAGGCGATCGCGGCCTTCGAGCGCGAAGCCGACATGCTCGCGCGCCTGAGCAACGAACACATCCCCCGCGTCTTCGACCGCTTCAGCGAGCAAAACCATCACTACCTCGTGATGGAATACATCGACGGCCTGACGCTGGAAGAGGAAATGAAGCGGACGGGCGGTAGGCTGCCAGAAGCGCGCGTGATTGATATCGCGCTGCAGGTTCTCGACACACTGGAGTACCTGCATGGGCTGGAACCGCCGGTCATCTACCGCGACCTCAAGCCGTCCAACGTGATGCTGACGGCGAGCGGCCAGGCCAAGCTCATCGACTTCGGCATCGCCCGCCATTTCAACCCACAGCAGAACGTCACCATGATTGGCACGCAGGGCTACGCCCCGCCCGAGCAATACCGCGGCAAGGTCGAGTTGCGCTCCGATCTCTACGCGCTGGGCGCGACCATCCATCACGCGCTCAGTGGGCGCGATCCGGCCAATGAGGCGCCGTTCAGCTTTCCCCAACTGCGCACGCTATGCCCCAACGTGGATCCGGCGCTCGCCGCTCTTGTCGATGAAGCGCTCGCATATGACGTCGAACGCCGGGTGCCGAGCGCTGCCGAGTTTCGCGCCCGGCTGGAGGTAATCCGCAATGGTCTGGTCGCCCCCTCCGCGGCCGGGGATGCGAGCGCCGGTGCGACCTTGCAGGCCGGCGGGGCGGGCGCGAGCGCGGCGGGCGCTGCGCACGCCTCGGCGCCGGCCGGCTCACGTCGCGCGCAGCTACGATTGCCGCTCGGCGCGGGGCAAGGTGTCCAGGCCGCCGCGTCGCCTTCCGCGCCGACCTTGCTGAGTGCGACCGGCGAAATCGCCTGCTCCAGATGCGGACGCGCGATCCCGTCCGACTCGCGCTTCTGCTCGTTCTGCGGCGCCGATCTCAGCATCCCGCTGAGCGCAGAGGCGGCGCCAGTCAGTCACGAAGCGGACACCGTGGTGCTGTCGCTGCCTACACACCACCGCCCACGGACGACGCCGCCGCCGGGCGCGCGCCTGTATCGTCGTGCGCGCGGTATCCGCCGTCCGGTCCTGATGTTCGTTCTGATCTTCGTCGGCGCGTTCGCCGCGGTGAAGGTCGTCTCATGCCTGAGCATGAACAGCGCAAGTCCGCCGTACGCCAGCCGCGCGCCGCTGCCACCTGCGGTGCCCGCCCCCGCCGCGCCGCCTAGTCCGGACTACGGATCGTCGGCGCCGGGGAGCGACTTTCGCGCCGCGCGGCTTACCGCTTTTCGCCAGGCGCTCGATCTCCGCGGCTACACCAGCGTCAAGTTTAAGCTTAACGGCGACACGATGCTGCTGTGGGGCACGGTGCCCGACGCGTGGGACCACATCCAGGTCGAGATCCTGGCCAACACGATCGTGGGCGTGGTCTCCTTCGACGACCGAATCCAGGTCGCCGACGCCAGCGGTACACCTTAGCGGGCGCGACCCCCGCCGCTTTTCAAGCAGCGCCGAGGCATGTGAGAATCGCTCGGTCATGTTGATCGACCTGCACGTCCATACCTCGCTCTCCTCGGATTCGAGCGTCGCGCCCGAGCAATACCTGGAGACGGCCGCGCGTGGGCCGCGCCGCCTCGACGCCATCTGCTTCACCGAGCATCGCCTGTTCCCCGCCGACCCCGCACTCGACCGCCGCTATGCCGAGCTTTCCGAGCGCTACGGCATCGCCGTTTTCAAGGGCATCGAGGCCGACACCAACCTCGGCCATCTGCTGCTCTTCGGAGTGACGCGGGAGGTCATGCGCCGCTTCGACCTGAGCGCGCGCATGCTCAAAAGCGACGCGCTGATCGAAGTCATGCACGGCGAGGGCGGAATCGCAGTTCCGGCGCATCCGTTTCGCGACTCCGGCTTCGGTGCGCGGCTCGACGAGCTGCTGGCGCGCCACGGGCCCGCGCTCAGCGTGATCGAAGCACTCAATGGCCAGAACTCGCCGCGCGAGAACGACGACTCGCTGACCGCGATGGAGAAGCTCGGGCTGGTGGGCGTCGGCGGCAGCGACGCGCATTTCGTGACCCCTAAGTGGTTTCTGACCTGCGCGACCGAACTCGAGCGTGCGGTCGGCACAGTCGAAGAGCTGTGCGCCGAACTACGCGCCGGTCGCGCCCGCCCCTATCGTTTCGACGGCGCCGGCCTCTCGCCGGGCTGACGACGCGTCACATCCCTTCCAGCGCGCGGACGAAGTTGCGCAAATCGGCCGGACGCCCCGCCGCCATCACCGTGTCGCCCTGGTGCAGCTTGCGGTCGGGTGTGATTGGGACGAAGCCGCTGTCGGGCTCGGCACCGTCCTGCACCGCAAGCACGCTTACGCCGAAACGCGCGCGCGGCGCGAGATCGATCATCGTCCGGCCGTGCGCGGCAAGGGGCACGGTTATCCGCATCAACTGGTAGCCGGTCGCCCAGAAGATGCTGGTGCCGGTGTTGGCCAGCGCCGAGAGCGACACTGTCATCCGATTGAGCACCTGCGCGATCTCCTTGCGCGACACCAGCCCGACCACGCGATGGCCGTGCACGCCGGGAAGATCTTCGACCACCGGCAGCTCGTCGAGATCTTCCGATTCCATCAGACGTGCCGCTTCGTCGAGGTTGGCCTCGGGGGTGACGACCGGGCAGTTGCGTCGGCAGATGTCGAATGCATTGACGAGTCCGGCGACGTCGGCCTGCGCGGCGAGCGTAGCGAGCAGATCGCGGGTCACGATCAGCCCCAGCAGGTTGCGCGCCGCGTCAACCACCGGCAGGGTCGCCTGCGACGTCTCGCCCGCGGCGTGCAGGACTTCGGCGAGCATCGCGCCCGCGTCAACCACAGCCGCCTCTCGCGTCATCACGCTCTCGACCGGGATCTGGGTAAGCACCAGGCGTTCTTTGCCAATCTCCAGCGTCTTGCCTTCGCGCGCCAGGCGGTAGGTGTCGATCGATTCGCGCTCGACAGCGCGGGCGACCACCAGCGCAACCACCACCGCGATCATCGCGGGTAGCGTAACCGCGATGTTCTGCGTCATCTCGAAAAGCAGGAAGAGCGCCGTCAGCGGCGCGTGAGTTACGCCCGCCAAGAACGTGCCGAGGCCGACCAGCGCGTAGGAGCCGCGCGGGCCAGTCAGATGCGGCGCCAGGCTGGCAAACGCGCGCTGGCACGTCGCTCCCGCCATGGTGCCGATGAAGAACGTCGGTCCGAAGACACCGCCCGGCGCGCCGCAGCCGAGCGACACGCTGCTGGTGAAGAACTTGGCAACCGTCAACGCCAGCGTCAAACGGAGCCCGAACTCGCCCGCCATCGCAAGGTTGATCACCGGATAGCCGTCGGAAAGGTTCTGCGGCATCGGAATCGCGACCAGCCCGACGACGAACAGGCCGGCGGCCAGACGCACCCACTGCGGCACCTTGAGCGCGCGGAAGCGGGCCGCGACCGCGTGGAAGAAGCGGATGTAGACGGCGGCCAGCACCCCCAGCACCACGCCCATTGCAGCGTACGACAGCAGCTCCCAGTAGCTGCGCAGCAGGAAGGTCGGAGTCTGAAAGACCGCACCGTTGCCGGTCAGCGCGCGCGAGACGACCACGCCGCTGAGCGTCGCCACCAGCAGCAGGGTCAGATTGCCCATCTCGCTCTCGCCGAGCAGCACGATCTCTTGGGCGAACATCAACCCGCCCATCGGCGCGTTGAACGTGGTCGCAATCCCGGCGCCCGCGCCCGCTGCCACCAGGACCTTGGCACGGTCGGCGGGCAGACGGCGCAGTTGCGCGATCGCCGACCCGATCGCGCCGCCAATCTGCGCGATCGGACCTTCGCGCCCGACCGACGCGCCGCATCCCAGCGACAGCGCCGCACCCAGCGCCTTGAGCACGATCCAGCGGCGCTTGATCCGCGCGCTGCCAAGGTTGACCATCTCGAGGAAATTCGGAAAGCCGTAGCCCAACACGTCGCCAGGGAACATCCGGTCGAGCAGGATCATGCTCACGCCGCCGGTCAGCAGCACAATCGGCACTAGGGCGAGCGTCCAGCGGCCGTGCGCGATTCCCAGCGCTCCCCATTCGAGCGTGAGAAACAGCCACGAAAAGAACCGGATTAGAGCGCGAAAGCCCAGATTGCCGAGCGCGCCGAGCACACCGACGATCCCGGCCAGTACGATGAGCTGCGCGTAACGCGCCTCATCCGAACGCAGCGCCAGCGGCCGCGCCATCCGCGCAGCCACTCCCTGTGCTTCCGCCGCCTCCGCCATCCTGCCGCCGACCGCGTCCGCCCTACAGGCCGAGGAAGCGATGCACGACCGCCAGGAATTCGTCGAGGCGGTCGTGATGGACCCAGTGGCCGGCGTTGCGGATCGTCACCAGCTCGGCGGTGCGGAACGCGTTGAGCCGCCCGTCGCGCTCCCAATCGCCCGCCCACGATTCGTCACCCCGGACCAGCAGCGTCGGACAGCGGATCTGGCTCCAGATCTCGGTCGCGTCTTTGAGATTGAACAGGTATGGCGAGTGCGCGCGGGTGTAATTGTCGAATTTCCACGAATAGGTGCCGTTCTCGTTGCGGCGGACGCCGTGGATGGTCAGATGGCGCGCCTGCTCGGGCGTCAGATGCGGGTTGGCGACGCGCATCCGTTCCAGCGCCTGCTCGATGTTGGAGTACTCGCGCGGTTTGCGCTGGGCGAGCGCACGCATGTCGCCAACCCAGTGCTCCATGCGCTCGTACGCCGGCGTCTCGCGGATCATCGCGGCCGGCGGACCCAGCCCTTCGATCGCGACCACTGCGCGCACCTGGTCGGGGAACACGCCCGCGTGCTGGAGCGCGACGCCCGCGCCGAGCGAATGGCCGATGAGCACGATCGGATCGGTCGCGACCGCGTTGATCAACTGATGAAGGTCGAGCACGTGATCGACCATCGCGTAGCTCCCGCCGATCGCCCAGTCGGAGTCGCCGTGACCGCGCAAGTCGGGCGCGATCACGTGGAAGTAGCGCCGCAGGTCGAGTGCGACCCAGTCCCAGTTGCGGCAATGATCGCGCCCGCCGTGGACCAGGATCGCCATCGGTGCCTCGGTGTTGCCCCAGTCCACGTAATGGAGCTTGAGCCGCTGCGAATAGAAATAATGCGAGGTGGGACCGATAATGTCCGCCATAGCGTCTCCTTTGCGAGGCGCGCGCCCGCCCTATGATCCAAGGTAAAAGCGCGCGCTGCCGCAAGAGCCGGTCTGGCGGTCGGCCGCTCGCTCGCGCCCTCTACTGAAGGGCCGGGTGGACGTCGTCGAGCGTTGCGCGCAGCGTGCTTACGATGAAGTCGATTTCGCCCTGGCCGATGGTCAGCGGCGGGGTGATCATCACCGCGTCGCCGCCCGGACGCGCCATCCCGGTTGACGGATAGACGAACAGTCCGCGCTTGAGCGCCGCCGCGACCACCCGGTTGGTCAGCTTCGCCGCCGCCGGATAGGGCGCGCGCGAGGCCTTGTCGCGCACCATCTCGACGCCCCAGAATAGCCCAGCGCCGCGGATGTCGCCGACCAGCGGATGGCCCGAAAGCTCCTCCTTGAGCTGCGCGCCGAGCCGCGCGCCGACCTCGGCTGAACGCTCGACCAGGTGCTCGCGCTCCATGATCTCCAGCACCTTGTCGGCAACCGCGCAGGCCGTCGGATGAGAGCTGTAGGTGTAGAACATGAAATCCGCGCCCCGCTGCTCGGCCGCCTCGACCAGGCTCTCCTTGACCGCGATCATTCCCATCGGCAGGTAGCCCCCGGTCAGCCCCTTGCCGCCCACCAGGACGTCGGGCCGGATGTCCCAATGGTCAACGGCGAAGCGCCGGCCGGTGCGACCGAAGCCGGTCATCACTTCGTCGGCGATCAACAGCACACCGTGGCGCGCGCAGATCTCGGCGATTCGCGGCCAGTACTCCTTGACTGGCGGCACCGCGCCGCCGCCCGAACCCATCATCGGCTCCGCGATGAACGCCGCGATCGAGTCCGCGCCGTGACGCTCGATTTCTTGCTCCAGCGCGGTGGCGCAGTCGATATCGCATCCGGGATAGTTCTTGCCCCACGCGCATCGGTAGCAGTACGAGGGACCGATCTTCGGCCAGTCGAACAGCACGTGCTCGTAGTCAGCGCGGCGTAGGCTGCCGCCCGCCGACAGCGCCGCCAACGTGTTGCCATGGTAGGAGGACTGGCGTGCGATGATTTTGGTGCGGCTCGGGCGTCCGTGCACCTTGTGGTACATCAGGGCGAACTTCAGCGCCGCCTCGATTGCTTCCGAGCCGCCGGAGGTGAAGAAGAAGCGGTTGAGCCCGGGCGGCGTCCAGCGCGCGAGCCGCTCGACCAGGCGCTGGCGTTCGGGCGTGGACCACAGTGGAACGACGTAGTTGACCCGGCGCACCTCGTCGGCCACGACTTGCGCGACCTCCTCGCGCGCCTGGCCGATATTGACCACCACCGCGCCCGCCGCGGCGTCGAGGATCCGGCGCCCGTCGCGCGTGTACAGCCAGACGCCCTCGGCGCGGTCAATCAACAGCGGCTCGTGCGGCCCGCGAATAAAGGTCAGCGGCAGTTCGGCCATCGGATGCTCCCTGAGGCGGCGCGCACCGTTACTTGATTGCGCCTTCGGCGCGCCAGCGTTCGATATCGCGTTCGCTGTAGCCGAGGTCGATCATGATCTCCTCGGTATGCTGTCCGGGCTTGGGCGCGAGCGAACGAATCGAGCCTGGCGTGTCGGAGAGCTTGACCGAGATGCCTACCTGCTTGATCTTTTCGCCGCCCGGGGCCTCGACCTCGACTACCATGTTGCGCGCGCGGATCTGCGGATCGTGCGCAAGCTCGTCAAGCGTCAGCATCCGGCCCACACAGATGTCCGCCTTGGTCAGGATCTCGAACCACTCGTCGCGCGTCCGCGTACGGAAGATCTCGGCGAAGCGCGTCTTCATCTCCTCGTACTTCTCGCGGTTGTGCTGGTCCTCGAGGTATTCCTCGGTGCCGAGCGCACGGCACAGATTGGCGTAGAACCATGGCTCAACCGAACCGATCGTGATGTATCTGTCGTCCTTGGTGAGGTACAGGTTGTACCACGGCGCCGAGCCGTCGAGCGTGGTCGCGCCGCGCCGCGGAATCCATCCCTTGCCGAAATGGTTGGAGATAGCCTGCGCGATCAGCAGCATCGTGCCGTCGAGCATCGCGATGTCCACGTACTGGCCACGGCCGGTCTGATGGCGCGCGAGCAGCGCGGCGAGCACGCCGATCGCCGCGTGCAGGCCACCGCCGGCGTAGTCGGCGAGCAAATTCTGCGGAATCGTCGGCGGCTGGTCCTTGCGCCCGATCATCGAGAGCGCGCCGGCCTGGGCGATGTAGTTCAGGTCGTGGCCGACGTAGTTGCGATACGGCCCGGTCTGCCCGAAGCCGGTCACCGCGCAGTACACCAGTCGCGGATTGCGCGCAGAGAGCGTTTCGTAGCCAATTCCCAGCCGCTTGGCGACGCCCGGGCGGAATTCCTCGACCACCACGTCGGCGCGCTGCGCCAGGCGTAGATAAACCTCGCGCCCCGGGCCGCTCTTGAGGTTGAGCCCGATCGACCGCTTGTTGCGTCCCAGCGCGTTGTACGGCCCGAGTCCGGTCGGCGGCCGGCGCACCGCCCCGGCGGCGCCCGCCTGCTCGGCACGCCGTCCAGTCGGCGGGCCGGGCTCCTCGACCTTGATAATGTCGGCGCCGAGGTCGCCGAGGATCATCGTGCAATGGGGACCCGGTGCGAGCTTGGTCAGATCGAGAACCTTGATCCCGGTAAGCGGAGCGATTGAAGCCATACGCGTGCGTTTTTCTCCCTGGCAATGCGCGGGGCGCGCGGCCCGCGCGCCTGCGGCCGCGGCCTTCTCCGACGCGCCGTACTTTCTTTAAATCGTTTGCGATCCCGGCGCAAACGTCCCGGCTGCGGGTCGCGCCCGCGGCGCCAGACGCGCGCGGCACGCACGCTCACAACACCGCGGCGCGCAAACGCGCCAGCCGCTCGTTGAGCGCGCGCAGTCCCTCGACCATGTGCACGCCGTACCAGTGCAGGTCGCGCCCGCTGATGATCATTACGCGGCGCCCCAGCGCGGGCGGCAATTCAGCCTTCAGCTCTTCGACGTCGGCGGCGTCGAACTCGTAGGGTTCGTCGGGCAGCAGCACGACGTCGGGCCGGCGCTCGATCGCCTCGGCCAGCGTGGTGCGCGGATAGCGCTCGCCCGCGGCCGCGTAGATATTGTTGAAACCCATCATGCGCAACACGTCATGCGCATAGGTGTCAGCATTGAACGCCATCCACGGCTTCTTCCAAATCGGGCAGAAGACCCGCAACCGAAGCTTGCTCCACACGCCGAGACCCGCCTCGATTCCGCTCACCGTAAGCGCGACCTCGCGCGCAAGTGCCGAAGCCTGCGCCTCGCGGTCGAGCGCGCGGCCGATACGCAGAATCGATTCCACCGCGCCCGGCACCGTACGCGGGTAGGTCGTAAGGACCGCAACGCCCTCCTCGCGCAGGCGCTCTATATCCTCGCGCCGGTTCTCCTCCGCGTTGGCGATCACGAGGTCGGGTTTGAGCGCGACAATCTCGCGCAGGTTGGGGTTCTTAGTGCCGCCAACTTTGGAAACATGGGCGAGGGGCTCGGCCGGCGACACGCAAAAGCGTGTCACCCCCACGAGCATCTGGCCGGCATCGATCGCGAACAGCGTTTCGCTCCAGCTTGGAACCAGCGAGACGACGCGCGCGGGCGGATGCGCGAGCTCAAGCTTGAACCCGAGATCGTCGGCCATCTGTAGCCACGCCGCCACCGCGCTCACCTGTTGTGCTCGCGCAAGACCCGCTCGAGCGCGCGCCGTTCCGACTCGCTCAACGTCTCGCCGGGACTCTGCTGTACGGGCCCGGTCTGGCCGACCGCCGGATGTGCGGAGGCCGGTGATGGCGAACGACGCGTCAGAAGCTGAAAGGCGCGCGGCGCCAGCACCCGGCGGGTGAAGAAGCCCGCGGCCAGCAGCGCCAGCATCGCGAGCAGAAACAGCTTGGGACGCCTGCGCCGCTTGCCCCGCCGCTGCCGCCGCTGTGCCATCGCAATTCCGCGAACCCACCCCGTTGCCCGCGCAGGCGCGCGCGCCGGCGGACGCCTCGGGTTGTGAGCGAATCCTACCGCAGGGGCGCGCCGAATAGAACCGCTCGCGCCCAGCGTCTGAGCGCGCCCGCGACCGACATCTCGTCGAGCCGAGCGGCGCCGTTGTACCAGTCGGCGCCCAACTCCTGCGCGCGGCGCGAAAGCCGCGTAAGCGCGAAGTACAGCCGATGGCGCGGGCCGTAGAAGCGACGCGCGGCGAACGCCAGGCGGCCAAGCTTGCGGCCGAGCGCGCCCGCGCGCACCTCGCGATCATAGTTCGCGATCGCTCCAGCGTCGCCGTCGAGCGCGCGCGCGATAGCTGCCGCCGCCATCTGGCCGTGCTCGAGCGCGCACGAGATACCCTCGCCCATCAGCGGATCGACGCCGGCCGCGTCGCCCGCCAGCATCACGGGGCCGGCGGCGAAGCGCTCGCTCGCGTCGAACCATCGGATTGGAAACGCGCGGAGCGTCGCACCGTCCTCGCAAAGCCGGCGCGCCAACTCGGGAAACGCCGCGGCCAGCGCTTCGGCGAGCGGCGGCTTTGCCGGCGCGCCGTGCGGCGAAGACGCCGCGCCGTGCGCGGGATGCTGGTCGTAGATGCCGACGTTGAGATGCGGCCGGCCATCGATCAGACACGGGAACGACCATGCGTAGCCGTGAATTCCAGCCTCGACGCATCGAAAGCAGAAGCGGTACATCGAGTCGCGGAACTCGCGGGCGTCGTCCGGGTCAGCCGCGACGTCGGCCATCAGGGCGCGCCCCACCGTATCCTTGCGCTCGCCGAATAGCGCGCGCCGCACGCGGCTGCCCGAGCCGTCCGCGCCGATCACGAATCGCGCGCGCAGCGCACCCTGCGACGTCTCGATGTGGGCCGCGCCCGCTCCCGGACTCACATTCCCTGGCAGCCGCACGCCGCGCACGGCGCACTCTTCGATCAGCCTCAGTCCGGCGCGGCGCGCGCTTTCGGCCAGCCACGCGTCGAACTCGTCGCGCCTGACGATCGTACACATCGCGTCTGGACGGCGGACCGAGATATCTCCGGCCGGAGTCCGCGCCACACCTGAGCGGACCTCGAGCGCCGGCACACCGAGCTCCAGTCCGAGCGCGGCCAACGACAGCATCGCGCGCGGGATGAGCCCGCCAGCACAGACTTTGAGCCGCGGATGGCGGCGCTTCTCGAGCGCAACAACGCGTCCGGCCAGTTCCGGCCGGCGGCGCAGCAGATGCAACGCCGCGGACAGCCCCGCCGGCCCGGCGCCCGCAATCAGAACGTCGCAATCAATCGCTATCGGCATCACGCAGGCCATCTCGCGCTGAAGCGCGGATGAGCTGCTGAAGAAGATCGCGAGCGGCGGCGCAAATGACAAGCGACGGGCAGGACCCTTTCGGACCCCGCCCGCCGCGCCGTTACAGGATTGCGCTGCCGATCGGCCGGCGGCTCAAGACGCCGGCTTGATCACCGTGTACATCGTGGAATTGCCGCGCGCGACCAACAGCAGCGTCGACTTCTTGTCCTTCTTGGCTTGCTTGGCTGCGGATAGGAAGTCGTCCACCGAGTTAACCTTCGCATGATTAACCTCGAGCACGACGTCGCCGGGCTGGATACCCGCGTCGGCCGCCGGACTGTCGGGCTGCACGCCGCGCACGACGACCCCCTTGGTGCTGCTGAGGTTGAGCTGGTTGGCAATCTCAGGGGTGATCGCTTGCACCTGGAGGCCCCAGTTCGAGCCCGGCTCCTCCGACTTGGCGCTCGCCAGCTGCTCTTCCTTGAGCTCGCCGACCTTGGCGTGCAAGGTTACGCGCTTGCCGCCGCGAATCACCACTACCGGCACCGTGGTGCCGATCGGCGTCTGCGCCACCAGTTCGGGCAGTTGATGCTCGTCCTGCACCGGATGGCCGTTGAACTCGACGATGATATCGCCACGCTGGATGCCGGCCTTGAGCGCAGGGCCGTCCTTCTCGACGTTGGCGACCAAGGCGCCCTCGGGCTTGGGCAGGTTGAACGACTGCGCAAGATCAGGAGTCACCTCCTGGATCTCAACACCCAGCCATCCGCGGATTACGCGTCCATGCTCCTTGAGCTGCTCCATCACCTGCTTGGCCAAGTTGACGGGAATCGCAAAGCCGATCCCGGCGTTGCTGCCGGTGCTGGAGTAGATCGCGGTGTTGATGCCGATCACCTGGCCCTTGGTGTTGAAGAGCGGGCCGCCAGAGTTCCCAGGATTGATGGAGGCGTCGGTCTGGATGAAGTCGTCGTAGTTGCCGCCCAGCGCGCGTCCCTTGGCACTGATGATTCCGGCAGTAACGGTCGAGGTGAAGCCGAACGGGCTGCCGATCGCGATCACCCAGTCGCCGATCTGCGCCGTGTTGGAATCGCCGAGGATCGCCACCGGCAGCGGCTGCTTGGTGTCGATCTTGATCAGCGCCAAGTCGGTCTTGGGATCCTTGCCCACGACCTTGGCGGTGAACTCGCGCTTGTCGAGCAGGCGCACATGGATCGAATCCGCGCGCCCGACGACGTGGTTGTTGGTCAGGATATAGCCGTCGGGCGAAACGATCACGCCCGAGCCGAGTCCGTGTTGCTTGTACTCGCGCGGGATTTGACCAAAGAAGCGACGGAACTGTTCGAATGGATTCTGCTGGCCGAACGGCCCGAAAGGGCTCGGGCCTGGCCCACCTTCGGGTCCGCCCGGTCCACCGGGTCCTTCGCCCTCACCCGGATCGCCCGGACTGCCAAACGGCATCCCTGCGCTCTTGACCTCCTGGACCACGCTGACGTTGACCACTGAGGGCATCACGCGTTTGACCAGCGGAGCGAAGGAGTGAATCGGAACGCCGGCTTCGTTGGGCTCGGGCTGATTGGGGGGAGCGGGTTCGGGATTGGAACTGGCCTGCGCCAGGTTGCCGGGGGCCTTGTTGGCCGGCGCCGGCTTGGTTTGGGACTGCTCCTGCGAACTGGAGTTCCAGAACGGAAAGGCTCCCGCGCGCGCGAACGCGATTACGATTCCCAAAAGCACGCCGCAGGACACCGCGGCGATCTTCTTAAGCATGCAGTCCTCCTGGTGACGACATGGTTGATGTCCACCGGGCCGTGCGAGCCAATTCTACGGGGATTAAGACGATGGGGGATGGGTTAAATTCAAGCCCCCGCGCAGCGATTCGCCGCCCGGCAGGGCACATCGCGTCCAATATGAACGAACTCCCTCACGGTTCGCAGTCCAGTAAACCAGAAAAGCCGGCTCAAGAAAACGCCCCCTGTGCCGCGCGCATGCCCGTCACCTCGCCGCAGCCGGACGGCCTCGCCGCCAGTTGTGAGAGCGCGTTGCGCGGGCTCCGCGTCCGGCCATAGCATATTGCCGTGGCGGCGCTCAGCGATTTGGGATTGATGGCGGGGGGGTTGTTTGCCTGGACGCTGGTCGAGTACGCGATTCACGGCTGGATGGGCCATCGGTTCGCGACTTTCGTAACTCCGATCCACGCCGTTCACCATCGGGACCCGCATGCGGTCTTCGCGCTCGGCGCATGGTTGCCGGCGTTGGCGCCGTTGCTGATCGGTGTCGCATGCGGCGCGCGCGCCTTCAGCCTCATCTACGGCGGTCTCCTCGCGGGGTTCGCCGGCTATGAGGCGCTGCACTACCGGCTCCATTTCTGCGCGCCCTGCTGCCGCGTCGAGGCGCGACTGCGCACGCGCCATCTGATTCATCACTACCGCGCGCCGACACGATTCTACGGAGTCACCTCGGCGTTGTGGGATCGCGTTTTCGCGACCGGGGCGACCGGCGCCGTCGCGGCGCGGCTGGCGGCCGAAGTCGCAGACATACCACCACTGGCGGGCAGGTCGAATCTGGCAGCACCGTCCGCGATGTCGCGCCGGCTCGCCGCAATTCGGCGCATGTCCTGATCCCGCCTCGTCCGCCGCGCGATTTCCGCTATTGCGTTATCACAATCTGAAAGCTCCGGCTCACCGAATCGCCGGCGCTGTCGGCCACGCGCACGGTGAAGCCGGAAGTTCCCTGCCGCGACGGCGTGCCGCTTATCTGGCCGCTGAAGCTGTTAAGCGAAAGCCCGCGCGGCAATGCACCCGCGCTGACAATCGCCACGTATGGGGGAACGCCACCGCTTACCTGTAGCGACGCGAAGTAGAAGACCCCGACGCGCCCGCTGGGCAAGCTCGTTGCCCCGATCGTCAATCCGGGAGTCGGCGTCGGCGTAGGAATCGGAGTTGGCGTCGGAGTTGGCGTCGGAGTTGGCGATGGGGTCGGCGTGGGGCTCGGCGTAGGAGTCGGGGACGGCGTCGGCATAGGTGTCGGAGTGGGTGTGGGAGTGCGCGTCGGCGTAGCTGTCGGTGTTGGCGTCTTGGTGGGCGTCGGAGTCGGCGTCGGGGTCGGGGTCGGGGTCGGGGTCGGTGTCGGCGTGGGTGATGGAGTGGGAGTTGCAGTGCCTTCAACGGGAGAGAGCGATCCCCACCAGGTGCCCCACTTGTTGTCCGCCGCCGCATACTCCTGAAGCGTCCACAGGTCGAAATCGCCCACGGGATCGACCACGGTCGCACTGAAGTCGCCCCACCGATTGTCGCCGCTGCCGAAGTCCTTGAAGTAGGGAGCCTCGCCGGCCTTGAGTACCGTATCGGAGCGCAAAGTTCCGGCCGGATCCTCGCTCATCCGCCATGCGTAGTCGGCGCTGGGATATTGCGTGGCGGAAAAGCGCGAGTAGCCCACCATCGCGTCACTATCGCGATTGACGCCGACCGACGGATAGGCGAAGAACTTCGCGCCGGTCGGATCGTCAATCCGCCCGACCTGTTGGATCGTGCCAAGACTCCCCGGAGCGGCCGAGATCTGCCACCACTGCACAGCCGCGCGCGTCACCGTGGCCGGCTTGGTGGGCAGAAAGATCGTCTGCGCAGTCCAGATCGAACCGCTGCGGTAAATCGACCAGTCCAGGCGGTCGTCGTCGAGGTCGATGAGATGCGCCGAGCCGAGCTGTGGAGCGAAGTTAAGAGTAGGCTCGACTGCCTGCCAGGTCTGCGCCGCGGTCGGGAAAGCGACCGAGACGGTAAGAAGCTCGGAGCCGACAGCGCCGGTGATCGTGCTGATCCGAAGCCGCCCCGTACCGGAGCTCCACGACTCGGTCAGGTAGAGCGTGTCGAGGCTCTCGTCGTATGTTTCCGCCGGAGTCATCGAGAAGCCGCCGGTGTTATCCGAGAACCTCGTGTACAGCCCGGAGCCGCCGCCGTAGAGGTCGGCCTTGGAGAAGGCGTAGATGTTCGAGTGCTGGAAGAAAGTCCCACTGATTGTGAACAGGTTGGCGGTGACCACGATCCACTTGCGGTTGAAGCCAAGGATCGGAAAGTCGGCCCATAAAAGTCCGGCGGGATCGACCCTGACCTTGTAGAGATTCCACGCGCCGGTGGGATTGCTGGTGCGCGAAACGGCGACCAGGATCGCAGCAACCACGCTCTGCTCGTCGGCCGCCACGATCATAATCCAGCGCTGCCCGGATGGGTCGTATTCCACCCGCGGGTCGAAGACGCTGTTCACCCCCAGGCTGCCCCAGAATGTGATCTGGTTGACCGTGCTGATTGTCACTCCGGCGCGCGTCTGGATCCGGATCTGGTTGTTGAGCGCGACCACCAGATGATTAGGCCCGACCGCGCCGTCGGTGTCGGGCGGAATCACGGTGTCGTTGTCGCCCAGGCCGGGAAAGCTGGCCAGCGCACCGCCGGCGTTCACCCGGGGCGCGGGCGTCGCGCGGCGGCGGCGCGTGCGCGCGGCCGGCGCCGGCATCGCGGGGCGCGGCTCGAACGGATTGGGTTGCGGCGGTATCGGATAGTAGCGCGCGGGACGCGGATAAAGCCCGCGCGCTTCCTGCGCGGCGAGCGCGCTGAAGTTGACAATTATGTGCTCATCGGCGCGGCCGGCGCGGCCCGCGATAATTTGCCTGCGCCGCAGGGGCTCCCGTGTTAGCAGCGGCGGCGCCTCCGCCAGCGCCGCAGCGTGCGAGTATGCCGTCGCAGTTGCGTGGGCCGCACCCGGCGTCCCGGCCGATGCGCTGTCAGCCCACGGACGGGCAACAGCGAGCGCCATCGATCCGGTCAGCAACAGCCCCAATATCCGCGGAGCGCTCCGCAGCCGTGCAAGGATGCAAGCGAACAAATGTTGCCCCAACGCCCTGGCTCTCGCTCCCGCTCCGGCGCATCACGATGCGCGGAACCCCTCGACCGGCCGGCCCCCCGTTGAAGACTCGCGTCCTCCGACAAGCAGCAAACCCCGCAGCCCCTCCAGCAACCATCGCTGAACCACCGAGCCTCCTGGCACGAGTCGAGGGAGTTCCTTGGCGATTTCTCGCAGCAAAAGGCAGGCCGCAAGAGAAGATCGCGCCGCGCACGGATTTCTCATCCGCGCAGCGGCAAAAAAATGGCGGCCGGCGCGCAACAGTGGACGTTGCGCACCGCTGGCAGGTACTAGATGCGATGGCGACCGAGCAGGCCGCGCGCGATAACCAGCGCCTGGATCTCGTTGGTCCCCTCGCCGATCATCATCAGCGGCGCATCGCGATAGTAACGCTCGACCGGAAACTCGACCGTGAAGCCGTAGCCCCCCAACACTCGCATTGCATCGAGCGAAATCTTCGCGCATGCCTCGGAGGCGAACAGCTTGGCCATCCCGGCCTCGACGTCGCAGCGCACGCCTGCGTCCTTCTTCTGCGCTGCGCTCTCGACCATCAGGCGCGCCGCCTCCAGCCGCGTGCCCATATCGGCCAGCATCAACTGCACCGCCTGATGTTCACAGATCGGTTTGCCGAAGGTGGTCCGCTGCTGAGCGTAACGGATCGCGCTCTCGAAGGCCGCTTGGCCGACGCCGACCGCGCGCGCGGCGACGTTAATCCGCCCAACCTCCAGCGCGCTCATCACCTGCTTGAAGCCCTGGCCTTCCTTGCCGCCGATCAGGTTGTCGGCCGGAACGTCGAGCTCCTCGAAGAGCACCTCGCAGGTATCGATTCCCTTGTAGCCGAGCTTCTTCAAGTTGCGGCTGACGTTCGGCCCGCGCTCGCTTTTTTCCACCGCGAACATGCTGATTCCGGCGTAGACGGGCTTGGCCTTGGGATCGGTCTTGGCCGCGACGGCGAGCATCGTGCCGTAGCGGGCGTTGGTGATGAACATTTTGCTGCCGCTGAGCACGTAGCTGTCGCCATGGCGCGCCGCAGTCGTGCGAATCGACTGGACGTCGCTGCCCGCGTGCGGCTCAGTCAACCCCAGGCCGCCACGCTTCTCGCCCGCCGCCATCGCGGGCAAAAACCGCTGCCGCTGCTCGTCGGTGCCGTGGTGCGTGACGATGTAGGCCATGATCAGGTGGCTGTTGATGACGCCCGCCAGACTCATCCATCCACGCGACAGCTCTGCCATCAGCCGCGCATAGCTGACGAAGCTCAGCCCCAGCCCTCCGTACTCCGCCGGTATCGTGGCGCCGAACAGGCCCAGCTCGCGCATCTTCGCGACCAACGCATGCGGATATTCGTCCTTGTGCTCGAGCTCCGAAGCGACCGGGATAACGTCGCGCTCGACGAAGCGGCGCACCGCTTCAATAACGTCCTGATCCAGCGTCTCTGCCATTCTCAAGTTCCTCTTGAAGATCGGTCCGGCGCGCGACGGCGCCCGTGCGCGAAGCTTACCAAAACCGATCGGCGCGCCGCGAGCGCTTAACCCGATAAGGCCCTCCACGCACCAAGCGCGTGGCGGGCCTTACGGATGCGGCGGGAGCGTCAGAAATGTGACGCCGGATTGGCAGTCGTGAGGGCCACCGGATGGACTCCGGCGGCCGCGGCGGCTAGAGCCGGCTGCTGGACGGGCGCTGCGAGCATGTGTGCGCGCAGGACCAAAGTGGCGATAAACCCCGAGAGAAGCGCAAAAAATGTCACCAGCGAGCGCACCTCGACCTGGTCGCGCCGGTTTGCACGCGACGCTTCCGCCCTTCCAGCTCGCTGGTGGCTCCGGCTCATGCGCGCCATGAGCAGCAAGTCACGTACCGCCCGTTGATTTTCGGCCTAATCATGCAACGTTTTGCTATATCGAGCCATGCTCCCAACCCCTCCCTGAGCCGTCCGACGCGCGTTGCAATCTCGCCTCGTCGAGCATGGCGTCACGCAGCCGCGTGCGACGATTGCACCTTCGTACGGTGATGCGGCTGGAACTGGAAGAGCTGGAAGTTAGAGCTGGCGACTTTCACTCTGAGGCCGATCTCACTCGCCCTTGGCGAGGGCGAATAGCTGATCGTGCTCGACCCAAGCGTTCCCGTCTCGCGGATGCTCGGTCCTTGCGAGGCGAAGCCGGCCTTTGCTAGACTAAGCGTCAAATTGACGCAAACTCCGGCCTCCGCTGGAGTCCGCGTCGCTTGCGAGGATTGGCTTCGATGACTTTACAGCCCCAGTCCCTGAGTGCATCCAGCGCCGCCCAAGAACTTCAGCGCAAGCTCGCCCCGCTCGGCCATGACGGCTACGACCTTGCCACCTGCGAGCGTTTCGCCGAGCAAATTGCCGAGATTACCCGGCTCAAAGCCGAACGCGCGGCGGTGGTGCTCGCGCACAACTACCAGCGCCCGGAAATCTTCGAGGTCGCCGACTTTATCGGCGACTCGCTGGAGCTGGCGCGCAAGGCGCGCGAGGTACGCGACGCCGAGGTGATCGTTTTCTGCGGCGTCCATTTCATGGCCGAGACTGCCAAGGTTTTCAACCCCGAACGGATGGTCCTGCTGCCCGACCTGCGTGCTGGATGCTCGCTCGCCGACAGCGTGACCGCCGAGGCGCTGGCCGAGCGCAAGGCCGAGCTGAGCGAGCTTTACCCCGACCTCAAGGTCGTCTCCTACGTCAACTGCACGGCCGACGTTAAGGCGCTCTCCGACGCCTGCTGCACGTCGGCCAACGCGCTCAAGGTGGTCGAGGCGATCGACTCCGAAAACGTGCTCTTCGTGCCCGACCAGAACCTCGCCAATTACGTGCAGAGCCAGACCCGCAAGCGGATCATCTCGTGGGACGGCAACTGCTACGTCCACCATCAGATCACGCCCGACGAGATCGACCGTGTGCGCCGCGGAATCCCCGGGCTTAAGGTGCTGGCCCATCCGGAGTGCCGCCAGGACGTACTGCGGCTGGCCGACGCGGTGCTCTCGACCAGCGCGATGGTGCGCTACGCCGAGGCCAGCGAGGCCGACAAGTTCCTGGTGGTCACCGAGTGCGGGCTCTCCGACCGCCTGCTGATGGAGATTCCCAACAAACACTTCTACAAGGCGTGCAAGCTCTGCCGCTTCATGAAGCTGATAACGCTCGGCGGCGTGGTCGATTCGCTGCAGAACCTGCGCTACGAGATCGCGCTCGCCGATGACGTGCGCGAGGGCGCCAAACGGGCGCTGGAGCGGATGCTCGAACTGGGCGCGTAGGGGGGCAAGAAAGGCTCCGTTTTCACAGGCGCGATCAGTCGGGCAAGCGCAGAGAAAAACATTAGTGTTTGCTCGATTGATCCCGGCCCGCCCCCCCTCCCCCAAAACCGAGGGCTCAGGAGATGGCTACGGCCGAGGCCGCGTCCAGAAGCGTTGTCGCGCGGGGTGAAGCATCGGCACCCGTGCGCAACCATCGCGCGGCACGGCCCAAGGTCGCCGTCGACACGGTGCTGTTCGCGATCGAGAGCGGCAGGCTCAAGACCTACCTCGTTCAGCTGCGTCGCGGCCCGGGGCGCGGACGCTGGGCGTTCGCCGGCGGCCTGGTGCGCACGGGCGAGATGCTCGACGAGGCGGCGCGACGCGAGCTTGCCGCTTCCACCGGCATTGTCGACGCCTACTTCGAGCAGCTTTTCACCTTCGGCGACCCTTCGCGTGACCCGCATGCGCATGTCGTCTCGGTAGCCTACATGGCGTTGATCGGCGATCCGCGGCGCGTGGCCGCACCGCCCGGCGCGAAGTACGTCGCCGGGCGCTGGTTCGAGGTTTCGGCGCTGCCCGCGCTTGCGTATGATCACGCGCAGATGGCGGAATACGCGCTGCGCAGGCTGAAGGCCAGGCTGGAGTACACCAATATCGCCTGCAACCTGCTGCCTGAGACCTTCACTTTTGCCGAACTCGAGACGTTGTACGCGACCATCCTCGAACGCCCGATAGATCGGCGCAACTTTCGCCGCCGGATCCTCTCGATGGGCATCCTGCGCCGCTTGGGCGCGACCCGTCGCGGGCCCCATCGCCCGGCCGCCCTGTACTCTTTCGCCCAACGCAGCCCGCAGGTCGTCGAAATGCTATAGTTGGGGCTGGTACGGACCATGGCCAAAGGCAAAGTCGGAGCGACAGGCAACAGGCGCCCGTGGATATTCGCCGCCGTCGCGGCGCTGGCGATGCTGTTCGTCGGCGTCGGCCTATGGACGATGCGTTCGGCGGCTGACTCGCCCGCGCCGGAGGAGCAGAAGAGCCCGACGCTGGATCCGTCGCTATTTAGCGGCGAGGCGCGGACCGCCTATGAGATCGCGGCCAAGAACCCGGCGCTGCTCGCGCAGCTGCACTGTTATTGCGGCTGCGACAAGGAGCTGGGCCATCAGAGCCTGCTCGACTGCTACCGCGACCAGCACGGCGCGCAGTGTCCAATTTGCACCGGCGAAGCGGTCGAGGCGGCCAAGCTGGCCGACGAGGGGCTGCCGATCGAGCAGATCCGCCGCGTCCTGCGCGACCACTGGGGCCACGGAGACTGACGCTTGACGGGTCTGCTCTCGGCCTACCTGCAGCACTTCACCTACCTCGGCCTGTTCGTCATCCTCGTGCTGTGCGGGATGGGTCTGCCGATCCCTGAGGACGTCGCGCTGCTGGCGGGCGGCTTCCTGGTGCATCGGGGGATAATCCGCTATCCGGTGACGCTGCTGGTCGCGCTGGTGGGCGTGGTAGCCGGCGATCACTCATTATTCTTCCTGGGCCGGCGCTTCGGCACCGGCTTCGTCGCCTACCTGGGCCTGGCACGGCCGCGCTCGCAGCGCCAGATCGAATGGCTCAAGGAGCTGATGCAGCGCCACGGCCATCGCGCGATTCTTTATGCCCGCTTTCTCGCCGGCCTGCGCGCGCTGGTGTATCTGACCGCCGGCTCGCTTGGGGTCAAGCCGCTGCGCTTCTTCATGTACGACGTCGCCGGCGCGCTGATTTCGGTGCCGATCGTGGTCTCGCTCGGCTATGTCTTCGGCAACGAGCTGGAAACGGCGGTGGGATGGATCGGGGGGCTGGAGAAGCTGGTGTGGCTGGTGTTAGCGCTGTCGGCGGCGATCTACGCGATGCGGATGATTACGTTTACTCGCGGACGCGAGAGCAGCCCGACCTGAGAATCGGCCAACCCAATCGCCCGCCGCATCCGCGCGCCCGGGTGGCGCGCCGGCGGGGGCGCGTCAATCACGACGATGGAATTCGCATTTCCAACCATTAACCTCAAAGCCAAGCTGATGGCGCTGATGGTGGTGCTGCTGGGGCTGACGCTCGGCGCCGAGCTGCTGGTCAGCCTCAATACCCAGACCCGCATCGTCGAGGCGACCCAGGACAACGTCAAGGACCTCGCCAGCGCCATCCAGATCAGCGTCCAGGAGCTGACCTCGGTCGGCGCGATCGACCGCGACCGCCTCCAGAACTACGTCAACTCGCTCCACACCAACGGGCTGGTCGTGTCGATCGCATCAAGCAAGGACCTGATCATCAACAGCTCCAACCCCGCGCTGATCGGCGAGGCGATCGATCCCAACGCCGTGCGCACGGTCTCGGTGAACGCCGGCGGCGGTCCGCAGGCGGTGCCGGCCTTCACGATGGGCCCTGAGGGCAAGCAGACCGTCTATCTGATTCCGGTGGAGGTCGAGGACCATCTGCTGGGCTACGTTCAGGTGGTGGCCGACTTTACCGACTTCGCGCGTCCGCTCGCCGAACATCGTATTCACCTGCTGTCGGTCGCGCTGGCAATCTTCGCGATCGGGCTGGTTTTCGCCTACGTGCTGGCCGACCGCTACGTCGAGCCGATCCACACGGTGGCGGCAGCGGCCCAGAATATCGCGGCTCGCGGCCTGGAGCCGGTGCCCGAGGCTCATCGGCGCGACGAGATCGGGCTGTTGACCCGCAGCTTCAACGAGATGGTCGAGCAGCTGCGCCGCGCGCGCGAGCGCGAGGCCGAGCTCAACCGGCTGGAGCGTTTCACCGCGCTGGGCCAGCTCGCGGGCGCCCTCGCCCACGAAATTAAAAATCCGCTCAACTTCATCAGCCTCGCCATCGACCAGCTCCGCGCACGCTACGCGCCGCAGCTGCCCGCCGGGCAGGACGACTTCCGCCGCCAGCTCGGCGTGATGAAGGACGAGGTCCATCGGCTCTCCGAGCTGATCCAAAGCTTCCTCAACTATGGCCGCCCGATCGAGATCCATCCCGCGCCCACCGATATCCGCGCCCTGGTGCGCAACGTGCTCGAGCTGTCCGACTCCAAGCTGCGCAGCCAGGCCATCGAGGCCTCCGAGGAGGGTGACGGCGGGCCGGTGGTGCTCAACGTCGACGCCGAGAAGCTCCACGCCTGTTTCATCAACGTGGTGGCCAACGCGATCCAGGCGATGCCAGAAGGCGGCACGTTGCGGATCGCGTTTCGCGCCGACGGCTCGCGCGAAGTGATCACCTTCAGCGATACCGGCGCCGGCATCGACCCCGAGGTCGCCAGTCACGTCTTCGAGCCGTTCTTCACCACCAAGCGCGAAGGAATCGGCCTGGGGCTGTTTTTCTCGCGGGCGATCGTCGAGCGCCACGGCGGCAGCATCGCGATCGGACCCAATCCCTTCGGCCGCGGCACCGTCGTGACTTTCATCCTTCCGCGCGCTGAACTACACAGGCAGCCATGACGCAGACATCGGTACTGGTAGTCGAGGACAACGACCTCGAACGGCAAATCACCGCGGAGACCCTTCGCGAAGAGGGCTTTCGCGTGGACGAGGCGCCCAACGGCAAGCGAGCGATGGAGCAGCTTGCGCTGGGGCGCTTCGACGTTGTGCTGACCGACCTGATGATGCCCGGGATGTCGGGCGAGGAACTGCTCGCCGCAGTGCGCCAGGCCCATCCGGCGAGCCAGGTCGTCGTGCTCACCGCCCACGGCACTATCGACAGCGCGGTCAAAGCGATGAAGACCGGCGCGTTCTCCTATCTGACCAAGCCGACCGACCGCGAGACGCTGGTGATGACCGTGACCAAGGCGGCCGAGCTGGCCAGCCTGGCGCAGGAAAACATGCTGCTGCGCACGCGGCTGGAGGGCAAGTTCGAGATCGAGGGCATCGTCGGCCAGCATCCGGCGATCCAGGAAGTGATCCGCATCGTGCGCAAGGTCGCACCGTCAAACTCGACCGTCCTCATCCAGGGTGAGAGCGGCACCGGCAAGGAGGTGATCGCGCGCAGCATCCACCGCCTCTCGCCGCGGGCGGCGCGCCCATTCGTCGCCATCAACTGCTCGGCGATCCCGGACAACCTGATCGAGAACGAGCTATTCGGACACGAGCGCGGCGCCTTCACTGGCGCCACCGAGCGCAAGATCGGCCTTATCGAAACCGCCGATAAATCGACCCTGTTCCTCGACGAGATCGCCGACCTCAACATCGGGCTGCAATCCAAGATCCTGCGCGTGCTCCAGGAGCGCGAGCTGCGCCGCGTCGGCGGCAACGAATCGATCCGGGTCGATGTGCGGCTGGTCGCGGCCACCAACCGCAACCTCGCCGAGGAAGTCACCGAGGGGCGCTTCCGCGAGGACCTCTACTACCGGATCAACGTCGTCACCATCACGCTGCCGCCGCTGCGCGAGCGCCGCTCGGACATCCCGCTGCTCGCCGAGCACGCGCTCCATCACAAGTTCGCCCACCTCGCCCAGGGGCGCGTGCGCGAGATCAGCCGCGAGGCGATGGAGGTGCTGCTCGACTATCCGTGGCCGGGTAACGTGCGCCAGCTCGAATCGGCAATCGAGCGCGCGCTGCTGCTATGCGAGGGCGACCGCATCATGCCCAAGGACCTGCCGCACGAGGTTCTGGCGCGCAAGACGCTCGGGCGCGGCGGCGGCAGCGAGCGCGCCCGCAGCGAGCGCTTCGAGATCCCCGGCGAGGGCATCAACTTCGAGCAGTTCGAACGCGATCTTATCCTGCAGGCGATGGAGCGCGCGGAGTGGGTGATCGCCAAGGCGGCCAAGCTGCTCGGGATGAGCTACCGCACGTTGCAATACCGGCTTGACAAGTTCGGGATCAAAAAGCCCGATGGCCCCCGCCCACAAGCCGCCGACGCCAAGGCGTGAACCCGAGCCGGCACCGCCGGCAGTCTACTCCAGTATCGCGGCGCTCGGCAGATACACCCAGCATTCGAGCGCGCCGCCGGGGCCGATTACGCTGACGCGCGCCCGTGTGTAGAGCTGCGGCACCTCCTCGTAGCGGTCGAGCACCTCGAAGTCGCGCGCTTCGAGCCCACTCAGCACGAGCCCTTCGGTCTCGGCGCCGGCGCGCGCGAGCAGGTAAAAGTGGCGTCCGCGGCGGCGCTCGTAGCCCACGATTCGCGCGGGCGTCGCGGCGACCGTGCGCCCGAGCACCTCGGCGCGATGGGCCGCGTCGAGCAGCGAGCCGTAAACAAACAGCGTCGAATCCGCAGTGCCTGCTTTCATCTCATTGGCAGCCGCGCGCGGAGAAACCCGGTTGCCGCGGCAGGATCCATCGCTTAGGCTGTTAGGTCACGCGCCACGATGCGTCAATCCCTTCAGCGGTTCCTTGAACAAGTCGGCGACGTCGGTCTGCTTACGCGCGACTGTGCGCGCCAGGCGCTGCGGCGCCCCTTTGAAGGCCGCCTCCTGATCGAGCAGTTCGACAACGTCGGCGTCCGCTCGCTCAACGTCGTCAACCTTACCGCGATTTTCACCGGGATGGTGCTGGCGTTGCAGATGGGGCAGTTCCTCAGCCGCTTCGGAGCCAAGATTTATATCAGCCGCATCATGGGCCTGTCGCTGTTCCGCGAGATGGGGCCGGTGCTGACCGCGCTGATGATCGGTGCGCGGGTCGGCGCCGGGATCACCGCCGAGCTCGGCAGCATGAAGGTCACCGAACAGATCGACGCGATGCGCGCGCTGGCCACCAGCCCGGTCAAAAAGCTGGTAGTGCCGCGCGTGCTGGCGACGCTGATGATGCTGCCGGTGCTGACGGTGATTTCGGACGCGGTCGGCCTGCTCGGCGGCCTGCTCATCGCGGTCACCCAGCTCGGGCTGACCGCCGACTACTTCGTAAACTCACTGGTGCAGAACACGCGGCTTGGCGATCTGATGAGCGGGCTCGGCAAGGCGCTGTTTTTCGGTTATCTCATCGCCATCATCGCGTGCGCCAAGGGGCTCGGCGCGAGCGGCGGCGCCGACGGCGTCGGCCGCGCGACGACCTCGGCGGTGGTGGCGGCTTCAATCGGCGTGCTGGTCTCCGACTTCTTCCTCACCAAACTGTTCCTGGCGATGTGATGGAGAACAACGGGGCGCCCCAGCCGTTCATCAGCGTGCGCGGGCTGCACAAAAGCTTCAACGGCAAGCCCGTGCTGCGCGGCGTCAACCTCGACGTTTACGAGGGCGAAACACTGGTGGTACTGGGCGGCAGCGGCGAGGGCAAGAGCGTCATCCTGCGCCATCTCAATGGCCTGGTCGCGCCCGACACGGGCGAGGTGCGCGTCGGCGGCCGCCTGCTCGAGGGTCTTGGCGAGGACGAGCTGTACGAGGTGCGCAAGCAGGTGGCGATGGTGTTTCAGCTCGGCGCATTGTTCGACTCGCTCACCGTGTACGGCAACATCAGCTACCCGCTGCGCGAGCATACGAAGCTGAGCGAGACGCAGATGCGCGCGCGGGTCGCCGAGCTGCTTGCGATGGTTGACCTCAAGGGCACCGAGCATCTCTACCCGGCCGAGCTCTCGGGCGGGATGAAGAAGCGGGTGGCGCTGGCGCGCGCAATCGCGCTCGAGCCGCGCGCGGTGCTCTACGACGAGCCGACCACCGGTCTCGACCCGATTGTCACCATGCACATCAACGAGCTCATCCGCGGCCTGCAACGACGGCTCGGTTTTACCTCGGTTGTGGTCACCCACGATCTGAAAAGCGCCTTTGCGGTGGGCGACCGCTTCGCGCTGCTCGATCACGGGCGCATCCGCTTCATTGGCACCGCCGACGAGGTGCGCGCCACCGGCGACGAGCTAATGCGGGAGTTTTTGCGGGCCGCATTCTGAGCACAGGAGGTTTCGACCGTGGCGGCGAGCACACATTCACTGCGTGTGGGCGTTCTGATGCTGGTGGGGGCGGTGATCCTGGCGGCGGCGATTTTCTCGATCGGCGGCGGCGCCCATTGGCTGACCGGCACTGAAGAGCTGCGCGCGCACTTCTCGCGTGTCAACGGGCTGCAGAGCGGCGCGCCGGTCTATCTGTCGGGCGTCAACGTGGGCAACGTGGCGAAGATCCGCTTTCCCAAGGATCCGCGCGCCAACTTCGTGGTCGTCTACATCTCCGTGCGCGACGACGCGATGCCGCGCGTGCGCGCGGATTCGGTGGCCAAAATCGAATCGATGGGATTGTTAGGCGACAAGTTCCTCCTGCTCACCTCGGGCTCGCCCACCGCGCCCTCGGTTCAGCCCGGCGCGCTGCTCCACAGCCAGGACCCGGTCAACTACGCCGCGCTGCTCGAGGCCCGCGGCACCAGCGACCTCGTCGCCAACATCATCGCGATCTCAGAGTCGGTGCGCGAGCTGCTGGATTCAATCAATCGCGGTCACGGCGTCCTCGCCGAGCTGATCAAGGGGCCCGCCAATCCCAACGAGAAGCAGTTTACGCTGGCCTCGCTCCAGCAGACGATGGACAACGCGGCGCGCATCTCCGGCCAGCTCAATCTCACCATCGAGCGCGTCAATCGCGGTCAGGGGATGCTCGGTGCAATGCTGAGCCCGCAGACCGACGGCCGGCGGATCATCAATAACTTCGCCTCCGCCGCCAATTCGCTGCGGATGACCTCGATGCGGCTCGAGCAGACCTCCAGGCAGCTCGACGCGCTGGTCGCCCGGGTGAACAACGCGAACGGTGCGCTGCCGCAGCTGCTCGAGGACGAGCGCTATGCGGGCGAACTGCTTGGCAACCTGCGCCGCTCCTCGGAGGATTTGCGCCAGATTCTCGACAAGGTCAACGATGGCCAGGGCACGCTCGGGCTGTTGGTCAACGACCCGTCGCTGTACAACAAGACGACCAACCTGGTGGGCGCCAGCGGATGGGGCATGTCGCTGCTCAGGGGGCTCTACAGCGTGACCCATCCGTTCAGCAGCACTGCCTCGCCGAGCTACGCCGCGCCGCCGCAGGCGGTCAATTACAGCCCGGTCAGTGGCGGCCCCGCGCCGTCGGGTGGGCTCAATTCGGCGGCGCCCGGCTCCGGCCTTCCCTAGGCTCTGCGCTGCGGCGTTCGCGCCATCGCTGGAAGCTGACCTCGCAGGACTATTTTGCGGCCTCCGGCTTCTTCAGCCCCAGCCGCTCGTAGTATTTCGCCGGCACTTTGGAACGGTCCTTGTAGATGATGAAGTTGCAGTGCTGCTTGCCGATCTCGTGGGCCGGCTCGACCACCACGAACGGCGCGCCGTGGGCCTCGATGTCCTGGCGCTCCATCACCGGCTCATGCGCGCAATACACCGGAAAGTCGTCGCGTCCGTAGGTCAGGAACTGCCTGCCCTTGACGGTGAGCAATGCGTCGGGCCCCTCGTACTTGCCTTCGAGCACCAGCCGTCCGCCGCTGCCGCACGGTCGCATCTGGATGACGATCTTCTCGTCGTCCTCCTCGATATGCAGCGGCTGGAGATGGGCACGCAGGCCGGCGGCAAACATCTTGACCCGCGCGCGCAGGTCGTCGGGCATCTTCTCCAGGTTGGGCAGCCACCACGACTTCACCCCTGCCTCCATCGCTTCCTCCAGCACCTTGTCGCCGAAGCGCCGGCCGATGAAGCTCAACGTGGCGGCGGCCCAGTTGCGATAGAGGTCGTGCATGCTGAGGAACTCGTTGTACATCCGGCGCGCCAGGCGCTTGGCGCCCTCGGGGTCGCCGCGCTCGATGGTTTCGACCAGGCGGTCGACCGTGAGCTTTTCCATCTCAGCAATTTCGTCCTTGCTCAGTATCCGTTCGGCCATCGCGATGCCTCCGTTGATTGCTCGCTTGAACCCGCATCCGGGCTTGCCCGAACCTAGCGCATCAGCCGCGCAATAGCGAAGCGCCAAGCGAAGACGCCGTTTTCTTGGCAGCCGGTATGCCCTGCGCTATACTCGCGCCGTTTTTGGGCGGTGGGGAGGTGCCGGCGAGTGCCATCGACGCGCCGATTGTGGCCGGCGCAAGGCGGGCGAACCGGGGTTCGAATTCCAAGCCGGCTTATGCATCAATACGGTTGAGAAGTAGCCCGGCTTATCATATGGTGGCGCACACCGAGGTCGGAAACTGCCGTGGAAACGTCTTCGCATGATGTGCTGTTGGTCGGTGGCGGTGGCGCTGCCCTGCGCGCCGCAATCGCCGTTGCCGAAACCAATCCCAAGCTCAGCGTCGCGGTCGTCTCGAAGGTCTACCCGATGCGCAGCCACACGGTGTCCGCCGAAGGCGGCGCCGCCGGGGTGGCCGGCGACGACGACACGCTCGACGAGCACGCTTATGACACCATCTCTGGCGGCGACTGGCTGAGCGATCAGGACGCGGTTGAGATCTTCGTCAACGAAGTCCCCAAGGAGCTGCTCCGCCTGGAGCACTGGGGCTGCCCGTGGAGCCGCCAGCCCGACGGCAAGATCGCGGTGCGCCCGTTCGGCGGGATGAAGAAGAAGCGCACGTGGCATGCCGCCGACAAGACCGGCTTCCACATGCTGCACACGCTCTTCCAGACTTCGCTGCGCTATCCGGTCGTGCGCTACGACGAGACCTTCGTCACCAAGCTGTTGGTCGAGGACGGGCGCGCCTGCGGTGTGGTCGCGATCGAACTCAAGAGCGGCAAGGTGCGGCTGATCATGGCCAAGGCGGTGATCATCTGCACTGGCGGATGCGGACGGGTGTTCCCCTACACCACCAACGCCAACATCTGCACCGGCGACGGGATGGCGCTCGCGTACGAGGCCGGCGCGCCGCTCAAAGACATGGAGATGGTTCAGTACCATCCCACCGGCCTACCCTTCACCGGCATTCTGATCACCGAAGCCGCCCGCGCCGAGGGCGGCCTGCTCTACAACAAGGACGGCTACCGCTACCTCCAGGACTACAACCTGGGCAAACCGCAGGCGCAGCCGGTGATGCGCAGTATGGAGCTCGGACCGCGCGACCGGCTTTCGCAGGCCTTCGTCAAGGAGATGGAGAAGGGGCGCACGATCAAGGGGCCTTACGGCGACGTGGTCCATCTCGACCTGCGCCATCTCGGCGAAGAGAAGATCAACGCCAAGCTCCCGATGGTGCGGGAGCTGTGCATGAAGTACGAGAACATCGACCCGGTGCACGAGATGATCCCGGTGCGCCCGGTCCAGCACTACATGATGGGCGGTATCCACACCGACACCAACGGCGCCACGCCGATTAAGGGGCTGTTCGCGGCGGGCGAAGCCGCCTGCGTCAGCCTCAACGGCGCCAACCGCCTGGGCTCCAACTCGCTCGGCGAGCTGCTGGTGTTCGGCGCGCGCGCCGGTAAGCTGGCCGCCCAGTACGCGGCGGAGGCTGCGATGCCGGGGCCCAATCCGGTCCTTGCACTGGGCGCCGACGAGGAGCGGCGGATCGAGCGCGACTACCTGCGCAAGACCGGCGGCAGCGAGAAGATCGCCGCGCTGCGCTCGGAGATGCAGCACGCGATGGAGGCCGGCGCTGGAATTTATCGCCATCGCGACTCGCTGGCACAGGCGACCACCCGGCTCGCCGAGCTCCAGGAGCGCTACAAGGGGATCGCGCTCGACGACCACAGCCTCGCCTTCAACACCCAACTGGTCGCGGCGCTCGAGCTGGGGTTCCTGCTCGACGTAGCCGAAACCATCGTGCAAAGCGGGTTGATGCGCGAGGAGTCGCGCGGCGCCCATCAGCGCACCGACTTCCCCGAGCGCGACGACAAGAAGTTCCTCGCCCATTCGCTGGTCTACAAGGGCAAGTACGGCCGCCCGACGGTCGAATATTTGCCGGTGACGATCACGCGCTGGCCCCCGGGCAAGCGGGTCTACGGAGAGCAGTCGACAGATGGCGGACACGATAGTCATTGAGGTCGCGCGGTACTCGCCAGAGAACGACGCCGCGCCGCATTTCACGCGCTACGAGGTCCCGCTGCGCAAGGACTGGATGGTCCTCGATGCGCTCAACTACATCAAGGACAACCTCGACGGCTCGCTCACCTTCCGCTGGTCGTGCCGGATGGGGATTTGCGGGAGCTGCGGGATGGTGGTCAACGGCTACGAGCGGCTGACCTGCGAGACCCAGCTCATCCAGTTCGTGCCGGGGCCGGTGCGAGTCGAGCCGCTGCGCCATTTTCCAATCGCGCGCGATCTGGTGATCGACATGACCGACTTCCTCGAGAAGCTCTCGAAGATTCGGCCCTGGATCATCCGCAAGGACACCACGCCGCCGGCACGCGAGTATCTCCAGACGCCCGAGCAACTCGGCCAGTTCCAGCAATACAGCCACTGCATCAACTGCATGCTGTGCTACTCGGCCTGCCCCGTGTACGGGATCGATCCGCACTTCATCGGACCCGCCGCGCTCGCGCTGGCCGAGCGCTACAACCTCGACTCGCGCGACCAGGGCGCCGACGAGCGGCTCGACATCCTCTCGCAGCACGACGGGATCTGGGATTGCACGGTTATCGGCGAGTGCTCCGAGGTCTGCCCCAAAGAGGTCGATCCCTCGCTCGCCATCCAGGAGTTCAAGCTCACCGCCACCAAGGAATGGTACAAGTCGTTGCTGATGCCGTGGGGAGGCAAGTGAGGCGATGCCGGTTTATTCGCAATACCAGCCGCGGGAGTACCATCGCGCATTTTCCAACTGGTGGTGGCTCGGGCGCTTCAACTATCTGAAATTCATCCTGCGCGAGTTCTCCAGCCTCTTCGTCGCTTACTTCCTGGTGGTGACGCTGCTCCAAGTCTGCGCGCTGGCCGCGGGCAAGGCGAGCTACGCCGCCTTCGAGGCCTGGATGGAGCAGCCGCTGATGGTGGTGGTCAACTTCATCACCTTCCTCTTCCTGCTCCTGCACACGGTGACCTGGTGCAACCTGGTGCCGCGCGCGGTCTATCCGCGCCATCGCGGCCATCCGGTCTCCAAGGCCGCCGCGGCGCTGCCGAGCTATATCGTGTGGGTCGTCGCCACGGTAGTGGTGGCGTTCTTCATCCTGGGGGCATAAATGGGCAAGCGCGCCAACGAACCGGCGGTCTGGTTCCTGTTCGGCACGGGCGGCTTTGTCGCCGGCTACCTGCTGCCGATCCACATCCTGCTCTTCGGTATCCTGATCCCGCTCGGCGTGGTCGCCGATCCGGGCTACGAGAAGCTGCACCATCTGGTCGAGCATCCGCTCGCGCGCATCTACCTGGTGGTGTTGTGCTTCTTCGGTTTCTTCCATGCCGCCCACCGGATTCGCCTGACCCTGGTCGATTTCCTGCGGATCAAGCACCTTGAAACCGCGCTCGGCGTGGTCCTGTATTTCGCAGCGGCTATCGGTTCGCTCTTCGCACTGCACCTGGCGCTCGCGGTCTGACAGCGCGGCAGCGTCGCCCGCCGGCGCACGCACCGGTCGTGAGCCTCGGTTCAAGCTGGAGATGGCTGCGGCGCGAGTTTGCCGCGGCCCGTCCGGTCTTTCTCTTCTTTCTCGTCGGCTTTCTGCTGGTGCTGCTGATCGTCAAGCTTGCACTGGCGCAGTATTCGATCGAAATAAGCACCTTCGGACGCGCGCTGGTCGGCGCCTTCATCGCGGCCAAGGTCGTTCTGCTCTTTGACGAGACGCCGCTCGGCCGGCTCTTTGCCCACTCGCCGCGGCTCGTCGCGGTGATCTACAAGACGGTGGCCTACGGGCTGGGCGTGCTCATTCTGGGATACATCGAACGCATCATCGACGCATGGCGCGCGCGGGGCTCGCTGGGCGAGGCGGTTCGCTTCGTCACCGAGCAGATGGGCGCACATCGGCTGCTCGCGGTATCGCTCGGGATAAGCCTGGTGTTCGGCGTGTATTTCACGCTCGCCGAGATCAGTGCCTACGTCGGGCGCGAGGAGCTGCTCGATCTGTTCCTCAGGCGCCCGCGGGCGCGCAGGTAGCGAGACTCGCCGGCCGCCGCGCGTGTCAGCGGCCCTGGGCGTCGGGGACGCCGACGCCCGCGAGGAAATCGCTGCGCGCCTTCATCGGGTCGGCCGCGACCGCCGCGTTGTAGGCGTTCATCATAAGACGCGCGTCGTCGCTGCACATCACGTCGCGCATCTCGGCGCGCTCAATATACAAGCCCTCGGCAAGCGGCAGGTCGGCTCCCAGATGGACCGCGCGCTTGATCGCGGCAATCGAGCGCGGCGGCCGCTTCGCCAGCGTCCGCGCCCATCCCGTCGCAAACGCCATCAGCGTGTCCGGCGCAATTACCCGGTTGACCATTCCCATCCGCTCGGCCTCGCGCGGCGCGTACGCCGTCCCGAACAGCATCGCCTCCAGCGCCCTGCCCCGCCCGATAAGCCGCGGCAGTCGCTGGGTACCGCCGCCGCCCGGCAGGATGCCGAGCACAACCTCGGGCAGTCCAATCTGGTAGGGGCCGTCGGCGGCCAGGCGCAGGTCGCAGGCAAGCGCCAGTTCGTAGCCGCCGCCCATGCAGTCGCCGTTGATCGCGGCGATCACCGCCTTGGGCATCAGCATCAACCGATCCAGCATTCGATGAAATCCGGCCTCCATCTCGGGAAAGACGCGCGCGCACTCACCCGGGTCGGCCGCCATCCGCGCCAGCTCGTCCACACTGTAGTGGGTGATGAACTTGCCTTCGATAGCGCCGGTGATCACAATCGCGCGCAGCTCGGCGTCGGCCTCGGCACGGCCGATAAGCTCCAGCAGTTCGCGGGCGGCCGGCGCGACGAAGTAATTCATCGGCTCGTTGCGGTAGCTCCATACCTCGACGCGTTCATGGCGCTCAACGCTGAAATGTTTCATCACGCTCGCGATTCCTCCTGGCCGTCCGCCTAGCCCGCTGCCCGCGTGCTGTCAAGGCGATTGAGCGGCTTAGGCGCGAGGTCTAGGCTCGGAATATCGGGGCGACGCCATGACGACCAAGATCGACATCGACCTCAAGGGCGGCTTCCTGCAAAGCCTCAAGCGCGAGGTGCTCGCCCAGCTCACGTCCGAAGAGCGCGCCGTGATCGAGGTCTCGACCGGCGAGATGGGCAACAAGCCCGACGCGGTCAAGCTCGGCTGGCTCAAGATGCGGACCAAAGAGACCTGGACCAAGCAGCGCTACGCCCGCGCGCTCGACCGCGTGATGAAGCGGCTTAAGGAGCTGGTCGAAGCCGAAGCGGCGAAAAAGCAGTAGGCCGCAGGTTCTCGGCCTCTCGCTCGCTCGCGCCAGATAGGCGCGGGAATGACGGAAACCAGATCGTCAGTCGGCCGGTTCGGCGGGCGCAGACGATTTTACGGCTGCGGACGCAAAGGCGTAAATCAGCTTGTCGCCGGCAAGATCGACCCTGGCCACGCCGCCCTTGCTGAGCGCGCCGAACAGCACCTCGTCGGCGAGCGCGCGCGCGATCTCGGATTCGATAAGCCGCCCCAGCGGGCGCGCGCCGAAGCGCGGGTCGAAGCCGCGCTCGGCGAGCCATTTCCTCGCCGCCGGCGACACTTCGAGCCGCACCTTCTGTGCGGCCAGGCGCTCGGCCAGCTCGCCGACGAACTTGTCCACCACGCGCGCGATGATCTGGGGGCTGAGCCCGGCGAATTCGATGATCGCGGAGAGCCGGTTGCGGAATTCGGGACTGAACATTCGGTCGATGGCGGCGCGCGGATTGCCGACATTGACCCCGGTGCCGAAGCCGATCATCGTGCGCGCCAGCTCCTGCGCGCCGGCGTTGGTCGTCATCACGATGATCACGTTGCGGAAGTCGGCCTTGCGCCCGTTGTTGTCGGTCAGCGTCGCATGGTCCATCACTTGGAGCAGGATGCTGAAGAGGTCCGGATGGGCCTTCTCGATCTCATCGAGCAGGAGCACGCAGTGCGGATTCTTGTTGATCGCGTCGGTCAGCAGCCCGCCCTGGTCGAAGCCGACGTAGCCCGGCGGCGCACCAATCAGCCGCGAGACCGTGTGGCGCTCCATGTACTCGCTCATGTCGAAGCGCAGGAATTCCACCCCCATCACGCGCGCGAGCTGGCGGGCGACTTCGGTCTTGCCGACGCCGGTGGGGCCGGCGAACAGAAACGCGCCGACCGGGCGGTCGGGATGCGACAGGCCCGAGCGCGCCAGCTTGATCGCGCGCGCCACCGCCTCGATCGCGCTATCCTGGCCGAAGACGACCTGCTTGAGCTCGGTTTCAAGGTTCTGCAACCGCGCGCGGTCGGTTGACGACACCGTGCGTTCGGGAATCCGCGCCATCCGCGCCACCGTGCGCTCGGCATCGCGCGCGCCAACCGTCACCGGCTCGGGGCCGCCGGCGCGCAGGCGCGCCGCCACTCCCGCCTCGTCCATCACGTCAATTGCCTTGTCGGGCAGGTATCGATCGTTGATGTAGCGCGCGGAAAGCTCGACCGCGGCGCGGATCGCGGGCGCCGTGTAGCGCACGTTGTGATGCTTTTCGTAGTAGCTCTTGAGGCCGTTCAGGATCTGTATCGCCTCGTCCTGGCTGGGCTCGGCGACGTCGATGCGCTGGAAACGCCGGCCGAGCGCCTTGTCGCGATCGAACGAGCGCTTGTACTCCTGGTAAGTGGTCGAGCCGATACATCGCAGCTCGCCCGAGGCGAGCGCCGGCTTGAGCAAGTTGGAGGCATCCATCGTCGAGCCCGACGCCGAACCAGCGCCGACGATGGTGTGGATCTCGTCGATGAAGAGCACGATCTTGGGATTGCCGCTGGCGGCCTTGATCACCGCCTTGAGCCGCTGCTCGAAATCACCGCGAAAGCGCGTGCCGGCGAGCAGCGCGCCCATATCGAGCGCGTAGATCTCGACGCCCTTAAGCGCCTCGGGCACGCGCCCCTCATGGATCGCCAGCGCCAGCCCCTCGGCAAGCGCGGTCTTGCCTACCCCGGCCTCGCCGACGAACACCGGGTTGTTCTTGCGCCGGCGCAAGAGGATGTGGATGGCGCGCTCGACCTCGTGCTTGCGCCCGATAAGGGGATCGATCTGGCCCTTGGCTGCGCGCTCGGCGAGATTTATCGCGTAGCGTTTGAGCGCGCGTGCCGGCGACAGTTTCGGCGCCCCGCCCTCCTCCTCGTCCTCGCCCTCGGCCTCCTCGCGCTCCTCTTCGGCCTCGCCGTCGTCGGTGCCGCGCACCCTGCGCTCCTCGTCGGCGCCGACCTTGGAGACGCCGTGAGAGATGAAGTTGATCACGTCGAAGCGGGTGACGCCCTCCTCCTCGAGGAAGTTCACCGCCAGGGACTGGTCCTCGTGAAACATCGCGACCAGCACCGCGGGTCCGTTGATCTCCGCGCGTCCGGCCGACTGCGCATGGAGCGCTGCGCGCTGGAGCGCGCGTTGCACGCCGAGCGCGTAGCGCGGCGCGAAATCGCGCCCGCGCGGAAGCTGCTCGAGCTCCTCGTCGAGGTAGCCCTGAAGCTTGCGGCGCAGCGTGTCGAGATTGGCGCCGCAGTGGCGCAGCACGTTGCTGGTCGTGTAGTCGTGGAGCATCGCATAGAGCAGATGCTCCAGGCAGACGTACTCGTGGCGCCGGTTCTGCGCCTCGGTCATCGCCAGTTGCAGCGTGACCTGCAACTCGCGGCTCAGCATCACACCCGAGGCCGGCATCGCCCCTATCCCCGGCCCCCGGGACGCCGCCCCCTGCGCTTCGATAGCGTGCTGTTCATCCTCGATCAGTGTAGCACGCCCGGCCGTCCTACGCCTTCTCCATCACGCACTTCAGCGGGTACTGGCTCTCGCGCGCCAACTCCTCGACCGTGCGCACCTTGGTCTCGGCGATCTCGTACGGATAAACCCCCGCCACACCCATCCCGTTCTGATGCACGTGAAGCATGATGCGGGTCGCTTCGGCGTGCGGCTTGTGAAAAACCTGCTTGAGAATTTCGACCACGAATTCCATCGGCGTGTAGTCGTCGTTGAGCAGGATCACCTTGTACATGGGCGGCCGCTTGGTGCGGGTCTCCGGCCGCGTGCGCCGTTCGACTACGGTGTCGCCGCCCGGGATGCGGCCGCCGCCGCCCGCGCCGTCGTCGTCGCGCCGGCGCGCCCGTTCCGTTATGCGATGCTGTTCGTCGCTCATCGCCAGGTCAGAGGGGCCGAAAGCGCCCTGTTTGATTAATAGCAAATCCCCGCGCGGCGAGGGGAGCCCGCAGGGTAAGCGCTTTGCGCGGATAGCGGGCGAGGCTAAGCTGCCTTGGAGGGGGGACCGGCGATGAGCGAGGAAGCCGCCACGATCGAAGTCGACGTCGTTGAGGGCATCGAGCGCATCGCGCGTGCGGAATGGAACGCGCTCGTCGCCGACGAGGACAGCCCATTCGTCGACTGGGACTGGCTGTTCGCGATGGAGCATTCCGGAAGCGCGGCGCGCGCCAGCGGATGGGCGCCGTGCCACCTGGTGATCCGCGGTGGCAAGGCGCGCCGCATCCTCGCCGCCTGCCCGCTCTATCTCAAGAGCCACAGCATGGGCGAGTTCGTCTTTGATCACGGATGGGCTGACGCCGCAGCACGCGCCGGCATCCGCTACTATCCCAAGCTGCTGGTGGGCGTGCCGTTCACGCCGCATACGGGGCGCCGTTTCCTGACCGCACCCGGCGCCGACCGCGCGCGGCTGGTCGCCGCGCTCGGCCGCGCCCTCATCCAGCTCTGCGCCGACAACCGGCTGTCCTCGGCACATGTCACTTTCTGCCTGCCCGAAGAGGCCGAAGTTCTGCGCACGCTCGGCTTCATGGAGCGGCTGGGCTACCAGTACCACTGGCGCAACGCGGACTTCGCGAGCTTCGACGACTATATCGGCGCGCTCAAGAGCAAGCGGCGTTACGCGGTGCGCCACGAACGCGCGGCGCTCGTCGCCCAGGGCGCGACGATCCGCGTTTTTAGCGGCGACGAGATTCCGGACTCGATCTTCGGGCCGATGTTTGATCTCTACCTCTCGACGATCGACAAGCTCTACTGGGGGCGGCAGTACCTCACGCGCGAGTTCTTCAGCGAGATGCGCGCGCGCTTCAAACGCCACATCTGCCTGGTGTGCGCCTACCGCGGGCGCAAGCTTATCGCCGGCACCTTCAACCTCCAGAAGGCGGGCGTGATGTACGGGCGGTACTGGGGATGCTTCGAGGAGCTCAAGTACCTGCATTTCAATGTCTGTTATTACGCCGCCATCGAGCACTGCATCGCGCGCGGCCTCAAGCGCTTCGAGCCCGGCGCGGGTGGCGAATACAAGTGGCTGCGCGGCTTCGATCCCGCGCTCACCCGCAGCGCGCATTTCGTCGCGCACGAAGGGATGCGCCGCGCGGTTGCGAATTTCCTCGCGCGCGAGCGGCGCGAGGTCGAACTCTGGATCGCCGAAGGACGCGCGCGCAGCCAGCTCAAGGCGCCCCCGCCCTCCGACCTCGAGACGCAGTAGCCTCGGCGCGCGCTACTTCGCCGCGCGCACGCCGTTGGCTTCCTCGGGCGGAGCGGCGGGCTCGCGCGGCGTGACGTCGATTTTCTCGAGATCGCCGAGCTCCTTTTTGCCGACCACGCCCAGCTCGCGCAGGCGCCGCGCCCACGGCAGAACCCGTCCCTCGAACGAACCGACCGCCTCGTTGAACGCGCCGACCGACGATTTCAGCGAGGCGCCGACGCGCCGCAGATGCTCGACCATCGTGGCGAAGCGATCAGCCAGTTCGCGCCCCATCTCGCTGATCCGCTGCGCGTTCTCGGCGAGCTGTTCCTGGCGCCAGCCGTAGGCCACCGCGCGCAGCAGCGAGATCAGCGTGGTCGGTGTAGCCAGGATCACGCGCTGGGCGACACCCTGCTCGATCAGCGCCGGATCCTGCTCGAGCGCCGCGCTGAAGAACGGCTCGCCGGGCAGGAACAGCACGACGAACTCAGGCGCCGGCTGAAACTGGTCCCAGTACGCCTTGGAGGCGAGCTGGTTGAGATGCGCGCGCACCTGCTGCGCATGCCGGCGCAGCCGCTCCTGGCGCGCCTCCTCGGTCGGCGCTTCGAGCGCTTCCAGATAGGCCTGCAAGGGCACCTTGGCGTCCACGATGATGTTCTTGCCGCCGGGCAATTGGACGCGCAGGTCGGGGCGCAAGCGGCCGTCTTCGCCGACGGCCGTCGCCTGCTGGTAAAAGTCGCAACGCTCGACCATCCCGGCCATCTCGACCACCCGCTTGAGCTGGATTTCGCCCCAGCGGCCGCGCACCGTCGGCGCGCGCAGCGCGCGCGCCAGATTGGCGGCCTCGGCGCGCAGCTCCTTCTGCGCCGCGAGCAGCGAATTTACCTGCTCGCCGAGCGCGCCGTAGTCCTGGCGGCGCGCACCTTCGATTTCACGGATCTGCTGGTCCAGCTTGCCCAGCGATTCCTTCACCGGGCTCACCAGCGAGCCCAGTTTCTGATCGGCGAGCGTAAGGAAGCTGCCGTGGCTCGCCTCGAAGGCTTCGGTGGCGACCGCGCGGAAAGTGTCGGAGAGCTGGCGTTCGGTGCTCTCCAGCAGCGCCCGCTGCTCGGCAAAGCTGCGCTCGCGCTCTTCCATCCGCGCGTTGATCTCGCGCACCGCGCCCTCCCATCGGCGCGCGGCGAGGAGCCAGGCGACCACCGCCCCCACCGCCACTCCAAGCAAAGCCACCAGCAATTCCATCTGCGAAGCCCTCCCGTACGGAGGCCGAGCCTCACGCCCGGTAGAGATTGTAGCCCCGGCGCGAAACCCGCGTCCATTTGGCCTTTGCGGCTTCTCCACAACTTTCGCGTCGCGGCGCGCCGGATACAGCGCACCGCCCGTCGCCTTCTGCTATCTTGACGCCGGGCACGCCCGATTCGTCCGCCTGCTACGGTTCCCCGTGAAAGACCTGCTCAAACCCCACTCGATCCTGATCCTTCTTGGCCCCGGCGGGGTGGGCAAAACCACGATGGCCGCCGCGCTCGGCGTCGCGGCCGCCCGCGCGCGGCTCAATACCGCGGTTATCACGGTCGATCCGGCGGCTCGCCTGCGCGACGCGCTCGGCCTGGCGCGCCTGGGCGGCAAACCGACGCGACTCGATCCGCGCCGCCTGCGCGCCGCAGGGCTCGACCCAGCGCTTAAGCTCTCGGCGATGGTGCTCGACGTGAAGGGCGAATGGGACGCGATGGTGGCCGAACATGTCAGCGATCCAGCCGCCCGCCGCCGCATCCTCGACAACCCCTTCTACCAGAGCCTCAGCTCGCAGTTCGCCGGCGCCGACGCCTACGCCGCGCTCGAGGCGCTGCATGATCTTCACGGCGCCGGACGCTTCGACTTCCAGGTCGTCGATACGCCGCCCGCCGCGCACGCCTTCGAGTTCGTGCAGGCGCCGGCGCGGCTGGTGCGCCTACTCGACTCGCAGGCCGCGCGCCTGCTCTTCGCGCCGAGCACGCTTTCAGCCTCGCTCGCGCTGCGCCTTGCCAGTCATGCGACGCGCTTCGTCGCGCGCGAGCTGGAACGCTTCACCGGTCCCAGCATGCTGTTGTCGATCGCCGAGTTCTTCGCCGCCGCGGCGGGCGCGACGGGAGGGATGGCGGCGCGTATGCGCAAGGTCGAGGCGCTGTTGCGCTCGCCCGCGGTGCGCTTTGCGCTGGTAACGACCGCCGAACCGGAGCGGCTGCACCAGGCGCGCCGGCTGGTCGGCGAGATGGAGGCCGAGAGGCTGCACCTGGGCGCGATCGTGATCAACCGCTTCATTGACGAGGCGGTATGGCAAAGCTGCAATGCAAGCCGGGGAACGTCGCGGCTTGGCATTCTGGAGGAAGTTGCGCCGCTGCGGGAAGCGCTCGGCGTCTCGAAGCCGGCGGACGACGGCGCGGAGGCGGTCGCGGCATATCTCGAGGGCTATCGCGAGCGCGCGCGTCGCGGGATGCGCCGCGTGGCGCGCTTCGTCGAGGAGATTGGGCCGCGCGTGCCGGTCGTGATCGCGCCGGAGATCCGGCCGCGCACCTCGAGTCTCATCGCGCTCGGACCGCTTGCGGATTTTCTTCTTGCATCGCCGATCGTCAGGGGGCGCGAAGGCGCGCCGGAGGCGGCGCTCAAGCGCTCGCGCCCGCCGTCAGCGCGGCCCGATGCAGCGGCGGCTCAGATGCCGGAGTGAGCCTGTAAGCCGGGTTCTGTGCCCTTGCGGGCGGCGATCATTCATCTGGGCCGTGCGATTGCTCGCCGGCTCAAGCGACCATACCCGAGGGATTACGAGCGGGCCACTCACCCTCCTATTTGGTCTTGCTCCGGGTGGGGTTTAGCATGCGCGCGCGATCGCTCGCGCGCCGGTGGGCTCTTACCCCGCCATTTCACCCTTACCCTTGCGGGCGGTGTCTTTTCTGTGCCACTTTCCGCGGGTCACCCCGCGCCGCCGTTAGCGGCCACCCTGCCCTGCGGAGCCCGGACTTTCCTCCCCTTGCGGGGCGATCGCCCGGCCCACTCCGGCACCTGGGATTGTAGCATCAGTCTCTGGCCAGACCCTCGCGGCCACCGCTGCGGTGATGGAGTCTTCCGGAACGGCGCCTCAAATCATGCGGCCCAAAGCAACCGCGCGCGAGGTCCTTCGGCTGCGATCGAAGGCCCGTGTCACTCACGAGGCTAACCCTCGTAGTAGAGGATCCTCTGGCAATTGGGGCAGAAGTAGATTTGCAGGTGTTTCTGGATCTCGTTATAAAGCTGCGGCGGCAGGCGCATCCGGCATCCCTGGCAGGTGCACGACCTCGCCACCGCCACCGCCAGGCCGCCGCGCCGGCTGAAGATCATCTCGTAGCGCTGAAGCAGCCCCGGCTCGACCTGCGCCGCCTGCTTGTCGCGCTCGGCGCGCTGGCGCGCGATGGACATCTTGAGCTCCTCGAGCTCGCCAGCGATCTCCTTCTCGGCGGTCTTGAGCTCGACGCGCTTTTTCTCGATCAGCTCGCTGAGCTCCTTGATCCGCGGGCCGCGCGGCTCGGCCGCCTGCATCGCGGCCAGCACCTCGGCTTCCAGCCGCTGGTTGTTCTCGCGCAACGCCTCGACCTCGTGGCCGAGCGCCTGGAGTTCCTTGTCGTTGCGCACCAGGTTGAGCCGCATCCGTTTGTTGCGGATGTGCGCCTCGCCCTCGGCCAGCTCGCGTTCGAGCTGGGCGCGGGCGGCGGATGCCTGTTGATCTTCCTGGGTGAGCCGATCGAGTTCGGCCTGGGAGGTTTCAATTTCGCTGCGGAGCTGGTGGACGCGTCCCGCGACCGAAGACAACGCTTGCTCGAGCTCCTGCAAGTGCCGGTCGATGGTCTGCAGGGCCATCAGCCGGGCTATCTCTTCACGCAATTCCGCCTCCGTGGGATGCGGGCCGATTGGCGCGTCGCGGCGCTCGACAACAGGCGCCGCGCTCTTCGCGCAGCGGACGCAAACCGAATCGTGCCCGTCTGTTAATGGGTATGGGCCCACCAGGATTTGAACCTGGGACCAGCCGGTTATGAGCCGGCAGCTCTGAACCGGACTGAGCTATGGGCCCTTGCGAGCGCATCAGGCTATCACCATCGTACCAACTTTCGCGCGTACATTTAAGGGGAGTTTGAACCAAATCTGCGCCGCAATTTTCATCCGACGTTCGCAATACTGGATGCAGCATGGCGACATTGCGTTCAACCGCCGCCGCGGCGCAGGGCGATCAGCTCCTGCGCCGCGGCCGCCGCCTCCTCGGCGCTCGCCGCGCCCTGCGCCGCCCGCCGCCGCGCTTCCAGCGCGCGCCGGCGGACGCGCCGCGCCAGCGCCTCGGCGTAGTCGTGCGCCAGCATCCGCGCCTGCTCGAAGGTATCGAGCAGCGGGCCGACGGCGAGCGCGCTTAGCCTTGAGCGTAGCGCTTCGTCCAGACGCTGGATGACGCCGGCTTCCAGCGCCGCTGGCGGTTCGTCGCTGGCGCACACTTGGGCGAACGTCGCCGCTAGCGCGGCGTCCTCGAACATTTCGGCGTGCGCGGCGAGCTCGCCACGAAGCTGCGGATGGAGCAACGCGACCGCGAGCAGGGCGACCTCCGCAGCCGCCGCGCCGTCGAAAACACCGGCGCTCTCGACGCTTGCGGGGGCCCTGGCGCGTCCGGGGCGCGCCGCGTCGGATACCCCGCGCCCCGCGCGCCGAGCCTGCGCGCGCAGCAGCTCCTCGCTCACGCCCAGCGCGTCGGCCGCCCTGCGCGCGAGCAGATCAAACTCGAAGGCGTTCTGCACCTGGCGCAAAAGTCCAGCGACCTCCTGCGCCGCACGCGCACGCGCTTCCAGCGAGCCGCGCGCCCGCGCCGCCTGCTCGGCGATATAGTAGTCGACCAGCAGCCCGGCCGAATCGACCAATTCGCCGAACGCCGCCGCACCGCGCTCCTTGACGAACGTGTCTGGATCAAAGCCGGCTGGGAGGAAGATGCCGCGCCCGAGCATCCCCGCCGCGAGAAATATCTCCAGTGCGCGCAGCGACGCCTTGCGTCCCGCCGCGTCGCCGTCGAAGCAGGCAAGAACGTTGCGCGTATGGCGCCCGAGCAGCCGTAGCTGGTCGACCGTGAGCGCCGTGCCGAGGCTCGCGACCGTTTCCTCGAACCCAGCCTGCCATACCGTGATCGCGTCGAGATAGCCTTCGACCACGATCGCGCGGTCAGCCTTGGCGATCGCCGCGCGCGCTTCGTAAAGCCCGTACAGACTGCGCGCCTTGGAGTAGAGCGGCGATTCGGGCGAGTTGATGTACTTGGGCAGGCGCTGGTCGAGCACTCGTCCGCCAAACGCGATCGCGCGTCCCTGCGTGTCGCGGATCGGAAACATCAGCCGCCCACGAAACAGGTCGCGTGCGCCGCCGGCGTCCTGGCGGACCAGGCCGACCGTCGCCGCCGCCTTGAGCAACCCGCGCCGCTCCAGCGCGCCCGCCAGATTGGCCTGGCGGTCGGGGGCGAAGCCGAGCTTGAAGGTCCGCGCGGTCTCGACGCTGAGACCGCGGCGCACCAGGTAGTCGCGCGCCGACGCGCCCTCGGGCGTCTTCCACAACACATGCTCGAAGAAATCGGCGGCGACCTGGTTGGCGCGCAGCGCCGCCTCGCGCTCGCTCCTGCCTGGCCCCGCCTCGCCCCCGCTTGCGGGAAGCGCCACGCCGTAGCGCCGCGCGAGCGATTCGACCGCCTCCGGGAAGCTCAAGCCCTCGGTGCGCATGATGAAGTTGAATACGCTGCCGCCGGCACCGCATCCGAAGCAGTGGAAGAATCCGCGCTCGGCGTTGACCGAGAACGACGGCGTCTTCTCGCTGTGAAAAGGACAGAGGCCGACGAAGTTGCGGCCCGCGCGGCGCAACCGCACCTGCGCTCCGATGACCTCGACGATATCGGCGCGGTTGCGGACCTCTTCGATCTTGGCGTCGGAATAGCGCGCCATCAGGTTCCCAGCACTCGGCGCAAGCGCTCTGGATAGTTCGTCATTATGCCATCCACGCCGGCCGCGATAAGCCGCCGCATCGCGCGCCGCCGGTCCACCGTCCAGGTCAGGACCCGAAGGCCGCGCCGATGCGCCTCGGCGCAGAGCTCCGGCCGCACCAGGTCGAAGCGCGGCGCGACCGCGTACGCGCGCATCGCGGCCGCCGCTTCAATCATCGCAAGCCGGTCGCCGCTCGCAAGTAGTGCGATACGGATCCGCGGCTCTGCCTCGGCAACGAGCCTGAGCTGATTCCACTCGAAGCTGGATACCACCGTGCTGCCGATCGCGTCGTGCCGGCGCACGATCTCGCATACCGCGCGTTCGAGCCCGCTTGCCTTGAGCTCAATATTCATCCCGCATCGACCGCCAAGCGCCACCGCCACCTCGTCGAGCGTCGGGATCCGCTCGCCGCGAAAGCGCGCGCCAAAGCGGGCGCCCGCGTCCAATCGTTTCAGCGCCGCAAGCTCCATCGCCGCAACCTCGCCGCGGCCGCCGGTCGTGCGACGCACCGTGGCGTCGTGGATTACGACCACCTCGCCGTCGCGGCTCATCCGGACGTCGAACTCGCACATGTCGGCGCCGGCCTCGAGTGCGGCCAGGAATGCCCTAAGCGTGTTTTCCGGGTAGTCGCCGCTGGCCCCGCGATGGGCGATGGTCAGCATCGTCCGCCCCGTACCCAGTCGAACCAGACCCTGCCCCTCTGCGCGCGAGTGTACCCGCGCGGCGGCCCCGCGGGCAAATTCGAACACCGGCGGGTTTCCACAGGCGAAAGCCTACTCGTAAAGGCGCGCCACGATCCCTTATTCTTGAGGTTGCGATGAGAACCAGCCGCAAGCAGGCGCCCGCGCGCGGGCGGGCGGAGACGCAAAGCTACGTGCGCGTCGCCTTCACGACACCGGCCGCCATTGCCGACGAGGCGGCGGGCGTGCTGGTCGCGCACGGCGCGCTCGGATGCGCGGTCAGCGGCGACCACCGCGTCGTCGGCCGCCGCACCACGGTCGGGCTGGAAGCGTACTTCGAGCACCTCAGTTCTGCGCGACTACGCACCATCCGCCGCACGATGGCGGCGGCCGGGATGCTTGCCGGAAACGATCGTGCGCCGCGTCTGCGGCGTGTTGCCGACCCCGGATGGGCAACCGCATGGAAGGCGCGCTTTGCACCGCTCAGCGTCGGCCGTCGCCTGCTCATCGTTCCGCCGTGGGAGACGCGAGCCGGCCGCAGCGTGGAAGACGGCTGCCGCCTGCGCGTCGTTATCAATCCGGGCCAGGGATTCGGCACCGGCCATCATCCGACAACCTACGGCGCGCTGCGCGCGCTGGAGGCGCTGTGCGCCGGGCGGCGCTTCAGAAACTCACTCGACGTCGGCACCGGATCCGGCATCCTCGCAATCGCGATGCGGCTGCTGGGCATCGCACGCGTCACAGCCATCGACATCGACGAAGCCGCGCTAGACAATGCGCGCGAGAACGCGGCGCTCAACTCGACGGGGCGGACGATCCGCTTTTCGGCGACGCCGGTAGCGCGCCTGTGCGGACGGTTTGATCTGGTGACGGCTAATATCCTGAGCTCGACGCTGGCCGCGATGGCGGCGGCGCTCAAACGGCTGCTGACGCGCGACGGACTCCTGGTGCTCGGCGGAATTCTCAGCCGCGAGGTGCCGGGGCTGCTCGCCAGCTTCCGCCCCGAGCTTCGGCTCGTCGCCAGGCGGCGCGATCGCGGATGGGCCACGCTGGTGCTCGCGCGATGAAACGGCCCCCGCGCTTCGCGGTCTCGTCCGGGGCGATTGACGGCGCATTCGCCCGCGTTGAGGGTGCCGAGCTTCATCACATGCGCGACGTGATGCGGCTTGAGCCGGGCGCCGAGGTCGCGCTATTCGACGAGCGCGGCGTCGAGTATGCGGGACGGATTCGAGAATTTGAGGCGCGGCAGGCAGTTATCGAGGTCGCCGCGGCGCCGCCGCGCCCCGCCAAGGCGCTGGCGGGCCTGATCCTCGCGGCCGCAATAATCAAGGGTCCGCGCATGGATTTTATGGTCGAGAAGGCGGCCGAACTCGGCGCCGCCGAGCTGTGGCCGATAGTGTGCGCACGCGGCGTCGCGCGCGGGGCGGGTGCCGAGCGGCTTGCGCGATGGCGCCGGCTGGCGACTGCAGCGGCCAAACAGAGCCCGGCGCCGCGCGCGCTCGAGGTTCGCGCCCCGCTCGGGATCGAAGACTTGATCCGGTGCGCCGGCGGGGGCAGGCTCTGTGTGCTCCTGCGCGCTGGCGCGCGCCCGCTCGGCGCGCTGGTGCGCGCGACGCGGCCGCGCTCGCTGCTGCTTTTATGCGGTCCGGAGGGCGACTTCACCGACGGCGAGCTTGCGGCGGCGCGCGCCGCGGGCTTCGTCGAGGCGGGGCTCGGGCCGCGCCGGTTGCGCAGCGAAACGGCGGCGCTGGCCGCGCTCAGTATCGCGGCCGACGCGCTTTGGGAAACTGGCGGAGAAGGCTGACCGGTGGCTTACAAATTCGCCTTTGTGATGGATCCGCTCGAGGGCGTGCTGCCTGACAAGGACACCACGTTCGTCTTCATGCTCGAGGCGCTGACGCGCGGCCACGAGATTTACTTCGTCGCCCTGCGCGACCTCTTCGCCGCCGGCCATCGCGCGTTCGCGCGGGCGCGGCGATGCGAGGTCAGGCGTGCGACGCCGCATTACCGCTTCTGCGACGACGGCGCCGAGTACGCGCTCGAGGAGTTCCACGCGATCTTCATGCGCAAGGACCCGCCGGCCGACGCCGACTACCTCTACGCGACGATGCTGCTGAGCCTCGCCGACAGTCGGCGCACCTTCGTGCTCAACCGTCCCGCGGGCCTGCGCGAGGCCAACGAGAAGCTTTACGCGCTCAACTTTCCCGGCGCGATTCCGCCCACGCTTGTCACCCAGGACCTCGGCCGGCTGAAAAAATTCATGATCGAACAGGGCGGGCGGATGATCGTCAAGCCGCTCGACGGGCACGGCGGCGAGAGTGTGTTTTTGGCCTCGGCCGAGGACCGCAACCTCAACGCCATCCTCGAGGCGGTCACCCGCTTCGGCTCGCGCCTGATCATGGCGCAGCGTTATCTGCCCGAGGTGCGCGACGGCGACAAGCGGCTGATCGCGCTCAACGGCGAGCCGCTGGGATGCACGCTGCGGGTGCCGCGCGACGACGAGAACCGCGGCAATATCCACGTCGGTGGCAACTGCGTCAGGGCCGAGATCACCGCACGCGACCGCGAGATCTGCCGAATGCTGCGGCCGCGATTGGAGCGCGATGGGCTGTACTTCGTCGGGCTCGACATCATCGGCAACTACCTCACCGAGGTCAACGTGACCTCGCCCACCGGAGTGCAGGAGATTGACCGCCTCGACGGCGTCAACCTAGAGGCGCGCGTGATCGACTTCGTCGAGGAGCGCGTAACCGCGCTCGACCGCTAGCCGGCGTTGGATTGCGCGGGCCGGCGGCAGCAATCGCGCTGTTGCAAGGGCGTCGCGGGACGGGTACCAATAAGACCGCCGCCGCCCGCGAGCAGCTCGGGCCGCGCCGGTGGGCAGGTAGCTCAGTCGGTAGAGCAGAAGACTGAAAATCTTCGTGTCGAGTGTTCGATTCACTCCCTGCCCACCAAAAATCATCTAGGTTCGAAACTCTTGTTCGGCCGCACGAGGACACCGGACCGCCTTGGATTCGCTGAAAGGCCAGACCCGTCCGCGACGCCGCCCACGCCCTATCGCACGGCGCTGGAGGTAGCTCCGGACGCGGCGCCCTGCTTGGGATAAACGATCGCGATACCGCCCATGTAGCGCTCGGCGTGGCCTACTTCGCCGACCACCGGATGGTGCTTGGGGCCGTACTGGGGATCCTCGGAACCGGGGCCGATGTTGGGCTGCCCGGCGGCGGCGCCTTTGATCTTCTCGCCCTCCTTCTGCTCACCCTGCGCGGTAATCACGAGCGCGTCGGCGCCGACCTCGCAGGCCTTGCGCTGAAGCAGCGTGCGCAATTCGCTATCTGTGGCTGAGCGATCAGCATAGACCTCGACGATCGCGACCTGATGGAAGTCTCGCTGGGGCGTCGCACCCAGGACCGGCATCGCGCAGTCTGGCGCTTTGGCCGGCAGCATGTAGTCGCCCATCTGGGTAGCGGTCGCGACCGGCGCATGTACCTGCACGCGCGCGCATCCCCATCCAAAGGCGGCCAGCGCCCCCAAGACGAGCGCCAAGGCCGGATGGTGCGATCGCGGCCACCGCTTTGTCGAACCAACCTGAAAATACATCACAACTCTCCAACCGTTTCTAACCGAGCGCCGACACAATTAAAATGCCCGCCCGACGGAAGCCAGACCAGCGGGACGGTCCGGGTTGCACCGGGGCCCTGATAGAAAAGTCAACAACACGACGGAGGAAAAGCGATGGCGAACGGCGGCCTGCGCCACGTGCTCGACGGCTACAAGGTGCTCGACTTTACCCAGGTCCTGGCGGGGCCGACGGTGACCCGGCTGATGGCCGAAATGGGCGCCGAGATAATCAAGGTCGAACTGGCGCCCAATGGCGACTTCTCGCGCGGCTTCCCCTATATCCGCGACGGCCGGAGCGCCTATTACATCCAGCAGAACCGCGGTAAGAAAAGCCTGTGCGTGGACGCAAAAGCGCCCGAAGGCCGCGCGATAATCGAGCGGCTCATCCCCAAGGTTGACGTGGTGGTCGAGAACTTCGCGCCGGGCGTGATCAAGCGCATGGGCTTCGACTATCCGGCGGTGCGAGCGCTCAACGCGCGGATCATCATGTGCTCGGTGTCGGCTTTCGGCCAGACCGGGCCGCTCTCCTCCGAGCCGGGCTACGACTATATCGCGCAGGCCTACGCCGCGGTGACCCACATGATCGGCGATCCCAACGGGCCGCCGGCGATCCCGATGCTCGGGTTGGGTGATGTCTCCACCGGGGCGCATGCGATGGGCGCCATCGTCGCCGCCCTTCTCCATCGCGAGCGCACCGGCGTCGGCCAGTACCTCGACATTTCGATCCTCGACGCTTACTTCCACTGCCAGGAAATGAACGTGCAGATATTCAGCGCGAGCGACGGCGCGATTAACCCCAAACGCTCCGGCGTGCACCATCCGCAGATCTGCCCCACCGGCGTCTTCCGGAGCAAGGACGGCTACCTGATCGTAATGGCCTTCCTCGACCATCAGTGGGCCGCGCTATGCAAGGTGATGGGCCGGCCGGAGCTGGCCGACGATCCACGCTTCAAGACCAACGCACTGCGCCTGGAGCATCGCGAAGAAGTCGTCGGCGTGATCGAGCATTGGCTGGCGAGCACGCCGAGCGACGCCGCCGCGATGGACGCGCTGCATCAGGCGCGCATTCCAGTCGCCCCGGTGCTGTCGATCGATCAGGCCGTCAACCATCCCCACCTGCGGGCGCGCCAGACCGTGCGGCGCCTGAGCGATCCGATCTTCGGCGAGTTTGATGCGCCGGGTTTCCCGCTGCGGTTCTCGGCTTTCCCCGGGTTCCTGCCACTGGAGGCGCCGACGCTGGGCCAGCATAATCGCGAGATTCTCCAGCGCCATCTCGGCTACAGCGCCGAAAAGATCGCCGAACTGGAGCGCGCGGGCGTCCTGCACAGCGGCCCGCGTTGAGCCGGGGATGCGGGCGCCGGCGTCTTTCGCAGCCTGCGCCTTCGCGCTAGTTAAATTGGCGGAGCGTGACCCGTGCAGCTTGATTGGTCAATGTGGGTGAGACTCGGGCTTGTAATCGTGCTGGCGCTCGTCGTGCGTCAGGCAGTGCTGCATTACGGACGCAAGGCGATGGACCGCCGGAGCAACAGCGCGCCGAAGAACAGGCGCCGGCGTCAATGAGCTGATCTGACGGCTTCAACGCCGACCCCGCGGACGAATCCATGCGGCATTTTTCCCCGGTTGCGGCTTTTATGGCGGCCCTGGCGGTTGCGCTCGCGGGCTGCCAGGCCTACCAGCAACAGCAGCAGGTGCTTTCGCAGGAGCAGATCCAGCAGGGCAACACGATGCTCGACCGCCAGCGCATCCTGATGTCCACCGGCGGCATCGACGACCCCTACCAGAAGCTCGGTGAACTCAGTTACACCGAACCGCTCTCGCCCGATGCGATCGACAGCACCCACATCAACCAGAAGCTGCGCGAAATGGCGATCGCCAGATGGGGCCGCCAGGTCGACGCCGTGATTCATATCAGCAGCAAGGTCGGCGCCGACGCGACCACGATGACGGTCAGCGGCGAGGCGGTCCAGGTGACGGGCAACTGCTCGTACTGCCGCCACAACCACGCCTCTCCGACGTTAGCGCCGACCAGCAGGATGCCGGTCCCCGACTGATCCCGCGGAACGTCCCTGGCATGCGAGCCCGATACGTTATCTGTCCGTCGCGCAATCTGATAAGGCGCCGTCGCGCGCTCGAGCTGGGCGCAATCCTGGTCGCCGTCACGCTATGCATCTCCGCATGCCAGACCTACGTGCAGCAGCGCCGAGCCGAGCGCCAGGCGGAGCGCGAGCGCGTAATCCAGGAAGACCACGGGCGTATCCTGATCTACACCGGCGGCATCCAGCGGCCCTACGACAAGCTCGGCGACCTGAGCTACAGCGATCCGCTCAACGGCGAAACGATCGATACTGACTACATCAACGAGAAGCTGCGCCAGATGGCGATCGCGCGCTGGGGCAACAACGTTGACGCGATCATCCACGTCAGCACCAAGGTCGGCGACGGCGATCCGCCGACGATCGCGATCAGCGCCGAGGCAATCAGAATGAAAGATCCCTGTCACGGCTGCCGCCATTCGCTGGCTCCGCCGGTGCCCTCGGCGTAAGCGGCGCGCCTCGGCTGGCCAACGATCGGCGGGCACGGAAGCCGGCCCGCTGGCTCAAAAACAAGCGAACCGGTTCAGAGCAAAGTGCCGCGGCGGGTGCGGCCGAGATGGCCGTAGGCGCGCTGGGTCGCGACGCGCCCGCGCGCGGTACGCGAGATGAAGCCCTCCTGGAGCAAGTAGGGCTCGTATACCTCCTCGATCGTGTCGGGCTCCTCGCCGACCGCGGCCGCCAGGCTCTCGACACCCACCGGCCCGCCGTCGAAGACGTCGATAACCGCGGCCAGGATCGCACGATCCATCCGGTCGAAGCCGCAGGCGTCGATCTCGAGCAGTTCGAGCGCGCCGAGCGCGACCTCGCGCGTCACCGTCGCCGCCTCGTTGACCTGGGCAAAGTCGCGCACGCGCCGCAGGATACGGTTGGCAATTCGCGGCGTGCCGCGCGAGCGGGCGGCGATTTCCTGCGCGCCCTCGGCGTCGATTCGCACGCCGAGCAGGCGCGCCGAGCGCGTCACGATCTCGGTCAGCTCGGCGTGGCTGTAGAACTCAAGATGGAAATGTTGGCCGAAACGGTCGCGCAGCGGCGAGCTCAGCAGGCCGGCGCGCGTGGTCGCGCCGACCAGCGTGAACGGCTTGACCGCCAGCGGCATCGTCCGCGCGCCCATCCCCTTACCGACCACGATATTGAGCTCGAAGTCCTCCATCGCCGGGTACAGCACCTCCTCGACCGGGCGGGCGAGGCGATGGATTTCGTCGATAAAGAGCACGTCGTGCTCCTCGAGCCCGCTGACGATCGCGGCGAGGTCGCCGGCGCGCTCGATCGCCGGGCCCGAGGTCGCGCGCACGTTGACCCCGAGCTCGCGCGCGATGATGTGGGCGAGCGAGGTCTTGCCCAAGCCCGGAGGGCCGGAAAAGAGGACGTGGTCGAGGACCTCTGCGCGCTGGCGCGCCGCCTGGATCGACATCCCGAGGACCTTGCGGATACGCCCCTGACCGACGAACTCGTCGAGCGCGCGCGGGCGCAGCGAGAGGTCGATTGCGCGCTCTTCGTCGCTCGCGCCGGGTGCGGCGAGGCGGGCGGCGTCGGCGGCGTCGGCCCCTGTTTTGTTCGCCTTACCTTTCACCCAGCAATATCGCGAGCGACTCGCGGATAATCGCTTCCAGTGCGCGCGGCGCGTCGCCGGCCGCGCGTGCCGCGGCGTCCACCGCGCGGCGCGCCTCGACGGGCTTGTAGCCGAGATTGACCAGCGCCGAGACGGCGTCGTCGATCTCGCTCGCCCCCGCCGCCCGGCCATCGGCGGCGCCATTAGCCTGCTCGATTCGCTCTGCGGCGGCCGTCCTCAGCTCGCCGATCTTGTCGCGCAGCTCGCGCACCACGCGCTCAGCGACCTTGGCGCCGACCCCCGGCACGGCGTCGAGCCGCTCGACGTCCTCGTGTGCGATCGCACTGACCAGCTCGTCGGGCGAGAGCACCGACAGGATAGCAAGCGCCAGCTTGGGCCCGACGTGCTGCACCAGCATCAGCAGGTCGAAGGCCTGCTTCTCGGCCGCGGTGGAAAAGCCGTAGAGGGTTAGCGACTCCTCGCGCACCACCATCCGCACGTCCAGCGCGACGGGCGCGCCCGGCGCGGGCAGCCGGTAGTAGGTCGACAGCGGGATGAAGACCTCGTAGCCGACACCCGCGGTTTCGACCACCGCTCTGCCCGCCTGGCGCTCCCTAAGCCGGCCGCTCAGGCTCGCGATCATCGCGCGCCTCCCGCAAGCGCCCTGCGCCGGCGGCTACTCGCCTGCGCCGCCGCCGCCATCAGTTGCGCCGGCGCGCGATACAGATGACACAGCGCGATCGCCAGGGCGTCGGCGGCGTCGGCATCCAGCTCAACCCCGTCGCCCAGCGCAAGCGTGCGCCGCACCATGTAGCCGATCTGCGCTTTGTCGGCGTGGCCGTAGCCGGCGACGGTCACCTTGACGTCGTTGGGAGTGTATTCGTAAAGCGCCAGCCCGCGCTCCGCCGCCGCGAGCATCGCGACCGCGCGCGCCTCGCCGAGGCGAAAGGCGCTCTGCACGTTGGCGGCGACGAAACTGCGTTCCAGGCTCATCGCGGCCGGCGCGTACTCGTCGATGAGCCCGAGCAGGCGGTCGTGAATCGATTTGAGCCGCGGGCCGCCGCGCAGCGCCGTCGGCGGGCGAATCGTGCCCGCCGCGATATGCACGGGTTTCGAGGGGACGCCCTCGATCACGCCGAACCCGGTAGCCACGTTGCCCGGGTCCACCCCTATCACCCGCATCACCGCCACCTCCTAGCGCGGGGCGCGTGCGCCCGCGTGCCGCATCAGGTTAGGCCGCCGAGTACTGCGCCATCTCCTCGTCGCTGATATCGAAGTTGGAGGAAACGCTCTGGACCTCGTCGTGGTCCTCGAGCTCCTCCATCAGCTTGAGCACCTGTTCCGCGGTATGGCCCGAGACGCGCACGGTGTTGTCGGGATGGCGCGACACCTCGGCACTCGCGATCGGGATGCCGGCCTTCTCGATCGCGTCGCGCACTGCGGCGAACTTCTCGGGAGCGGTCAGGACCTGGAAGCTGTCGTTGTCGGAGGTGACGTCGTCGGCGCCGGCCTCCAGCGCGACCTCCATCAGGCGGTCCTCGTCGACCACGCCCTTGTCGATGGTGACGACGCCGCGCTTCTTGAACATCCACGCGACGCATCCCGCCTCGCCGAGGTTGCCGCCGTGGCGCGAAAAGATGAAGCGCAGCTCGGCGACCACCCGGTTGCGGTTGTCGGTGAGCACGTCAACGATCACCGCCACGCCGCCTGGGCCGTAGCCTTCATACACGACCTCTTCGAGCTGGCCGCCGCCCAGCTCGCCGGTGCCCTTCTTGATCGCGCGCTCGATATTGTCGTTGGGCATCGATTGCGCGCGCGCCGCCGTCACCGCTGCACGCAGGCGCGGGTTGGAATTGAGGTCGCCGCCGCCGAGGCGGGCTGCGATCGTGATTTCCTTGATGAGCTTGGTGAAGAGCTTGCCGCGCTTGGCGTCGCGCGCGGCCTTCTTATGCTTGATCGAACTCCACTTGGAATGACCTGACATTGATGCGCCCTCGCGGACTCGCCCGCCTACGGGCAGCGGTCCCGCGCCGAGCCTACCACATCGGCGCATCACGGGGGAGCGATTGCCGGGCCGATAGCTCTTCAAGGCTCGCGTGCCGTGCAACCGTTGCACCGCGTACGCTTTGTCCGTTCAATGGAGCGACGGAGCCCCGGCCGCGGGCCAGGCTCGGACTGCGAGGACGTGGGACAGGATGAATCGCGTTCACACTGGCTCGATCACCGCGCCGGCGGCGGGCGCAACGCCGCTGCGGGCCGCACGCCTGGCGCTGAAGGCCGCAACGCTCGCCCTCCTCGCGAGCGCGGGATGCTTCTATCCGCCGACCCAGGCGCCGCCGCCGCCGAACAAAAACAAGGTCGCGCTCGATCAGCCCTACGACCTGGCCTGGGACGCGGTGCATGCCGTGATCCGCAAGAATAAGCTGCACATCAATGCCGAGGATCCCAACCACGGCATAATCGAGACCGAGACCAACCGCTTCACGCTGGACGACGCCGACTGCGGCAATCTCAAAGGCATCGTCGGCAAGTACGCGGCTGAACCCAACGACGCGGCAACGGCGGTCTACAACTTCGAAGTCAAGCCCAACGGGCGCGAGGCGAGCACGGTCGCGGTACAGGCGACGTTCAGCGCTCCGCTCCACATTCCGCTGCATCCGATGACCGACGTGCAATGCGTCTCGCGCGGCAAGTCCGAAGCGCGCCTGCTCCAGGAGATCGTCGCCGAAGCGGCTCAGATGAAGCGGCCGACCTTTGCCGCGCCGACCGATTGACCCCGGCGCGCGCTTGACATTCGCCCATCGGCGGGCGAAACCGATGCCATCAACGGGGCGCGCGCGGACCATTGCCGTTGCGCCCAACGCAGGAGAAGCATCGCGATGAAGGGAAAGGTCGCCTTTATTCCCACCGGCCACAAGATTGAGTTTTTCGAGCACGAGGTTCCGCCGCCCCCGCCGGGCGGACTTATCGCCGAAGTCACTCAGACCAACGTATGCGGCTCCGAAGTCCATATGTGGCGGGGCGAATTTGGCGGCCGCCACGGGATCATGCCCGGGCACGAGATGGCCGGACGGATCATGGCGCTCGGCGATGGAGTGAAGACCGACTGGGCGGGCGTGCCGGTGAAGGCAGGCGATCGGATCGCGCCGGTCTATTACTCGGTGTGCAACCGATGCGCCAACTGCGTGGTCGGCAACCAGGCGGCCTGCGTCAACAAGGTCTTCGGCGTGCGTCATCCGAGCGAACCGCCGCATTTCACCGCGACCTTCGCCACCCATTACATCGTGCGCGCCGCGCAGAATTTCTACCGCGTGCCCGACAACGTCCCCGATCTCATCGCCTCGTCGGCCAACTGCGCGATGTCGCAGGTATACTGGGGACTCGACCGCGGCCGGCTGCGTTACGGCGAGAGCCTGGTGGTGCTCGGCGCGGGCGGGCTGGGACTGCATGCGATGGCGATTGCCAAGGCGCGCGGCGCCTACGTGATCGCAATCGATGGTGTTGACCGCCGCCTCGACGAGGCGGCCCGGTTCGGCGCTGACGCGACGATCGATTTGCGCAAGTACCCGACTTCGGAAGCGCGCCAGAAGCGTATCCGCGAGATCCTCGGCGCCACGCCCGACGTCGTGCTCGAAGTCGCGGGCGTTCCCGAGGCGTTCATCGATGCGCTTGAACTCGCCTCGGTCGGCGGCCGCGTGATCGAAATCGGCAACATCTCGCCGCAGCTCACGGCCCCAATCGCACCGTGGCGGGTGACCTTCAAGTCGCTCGAAGTAATCGGCGTCGTAATGTATCCGCCGCACTATCTCAAGAAGGCGCTCGACTTCCTCTCCGCGCACATCGACCGTTATCCGTACAGGGAGATGTGCGATGCGACCTTCCCGCTGTCCAGGGCGGCCGAGGCGCTGGACAAAAGCGAGCGGCGCGAGGTTACGCGCGCCGGACTGCTGCCGCAGCAGGGATAAAGGCCTCGTGGCCGTGCTCGGGCGTTAATCCTCAGGGATCGGCGGGCGCGCGTCGTCACCGACTTGTACGCGTCAGCGCCCGACCTTGCGCCGGCCGCCGTCGCCCGACCGGCGCCGTCGCTCGGCGCGCGGCGGCGGCGCCGCCGTCGCGCGCTCGTCCGCGCCGTAAAGGTTCCACCCTACTACGGTCAGGATTCCGAGTAGCACGAACGTCGCGATCAGCGTCCAGAAACGGCCGACCGGCGGTGCGGCTTCGGCCTTGCGCACCGCGGCGAGGTCGTAAACCGGCGTCGCCTCGGGCGGCGGCGCGGCAACTCTGACCACGCTCGGCTTGCGGAAGAAGGCACGGCCGCTGTTCAGGCTGCCGAAGTTGCCCAAGCGCAGGGCGACGTCGACGTCGGCGCCATGCGCGCCAACCCTGAGGTAGAAGCCGAGCCGGCGCCAATCGGTGGTGCCGCGCAAGTCAGTGGAATTTATTCCGTCCTCGTCGAGGCTGACGGTTGCGCCAGTTGCGTTGGACGGCACCTCCTCGGTGCGCACCTCGGCGCTGACGTAGTACCATCCGGGGCCAAGGCTGAGCGATTGGATCCAGCGCGCGTCGTTGGGTTGGAAGTTAGTGACTACCAGCTCCGGCTCGCTGCCCGTCGAATGCAGCCAGTCGTAGCCCGTGACCGTAGGCGCTTCCTTCCATCCGCCGGTGCGCCAATGATCAGGCGACTTGCCGGCGCCGCGTGTCAGGTCGGAATTGGCGAGCAGATTGGGCCCGCCGGGCAACGCTTGCACCGCCGCGGTTCCCCTAACCGTCGCCGCGGGACTGGCGTCGGCGCCGCATGCCGTTGGCGGGCAGAGCCAGGCAACGAGCGACGCGACGAGCGCAATCGCGAACAAGGCGGCGGCGCTTGTACGGCTGTTCGGCGCGCTCATGATCCCCGCTAGCGCTATATCCAGTTGCGCAGGCCCGGCCCCTTGAGCCACATCCTTGCGTAATACCCCGCGCGCTCAATCGGGATCCCGGTCCATACTGGGAAATAGTAGATGAACAGGACCGTCGCCATGCCGACGAAGCCCACGGCGACCAGCCGCGGCGCCCAGCGCGGCGGCTCGATGCCCGCGCCCAGCTCGGCCGCGACCAGGTAGCAGGCGAAGACGACCAACAGGGCACCCGTCGCCTGCCCCTGCCAGCCGCCCATCCCGAGGATCACCGCCGGCACCATCGTGAGCACCAGCGCCGCGCATTCCCACATCTCGGCCTCACCCTTCCAGGCGTCAGCGAGAACGACGGCGAGCGCCAGGTAGCCGATGTAGATCGACGGCATGTAGTGATACAGGAACAGCGTGCGACCGACCGGCATCCAGATCACCAGATTTCCGAGGTAGCCGAGGACGAGAAAGACCCGCGCCGGGCTGGGGCGCTCGAGCGCGCGCACCGCCGTGATGGTGATGGCCGTAAGCGCACCCCACCACAGTAGCGGATTGCCGCCGCCCCAGATCGTCGCCACCTTGCCCTGCGGCGGGAAGTTCTGCCAGTAGGCGATCGGCCGCAGCATCAGCGGCCAGCTCCACCATGGCGAAGCGTACGGATGGGTCGCCTGGGCGACGCTCCTCTCGTACCAGACCACGTCCTTGTAGTACTGGAAGAGGTCCGCGATCCCGCGCCACCATCCAAGGGCATAATGGGGAATAAAAACCCCTATGTAGAAAATGGTGCTGAGCGCGCCCACCAGCAGCACCGCGCCGGCAACGCGGCGGTTGCGCTCGGCCGGCGCCGTGGCATGCTCCCGGCGGACGATGAAGTAAATCATGAAGCCCAGGCACAGCAGGAACGCGACGGCCGGAACGTAGAGCTTCGAGCCTACGCACAATCCCAGTGTCACGCCCATCGCGGCCAGCGTCCGCCGCCGATCTACTTCCTCCTGGCCTTGGGCGAAACGGAACAGCAGCAGGTATGACCAGGCGGCGAAGGTGAGATAGACGATGTCGATCACGGCGATGCGCGAATCGACGAGGTACATCCCGTCGCAGGTGATGAACGCGGCGGCCAGTGCTGCCGCCAGCCGCGAGGCAAACATCCGCCGCCCCAGCAGGAAGGTCAGCGCGACGAGCAGTGTGCCAAGAATGGCGTTGCCAATACGCCAGCTCCACGGATGGTCGCCGAAAAGTAGGATACCAGCGGTGATCACCAGCTTGGCGAGCGGCGGATGGGGATCGAGGAACGGCTCGGCGCGGATGTAGTGGCGCGCCTGGGCGACGAAGTGCACCTCGTCGAAGACGATCTCGGGCGGGTAGCCGAGATGCCACAGGCGGGTGGCCGCGGCGACCGCGACCAGCCCCGCGATAATCACTGTGTCAGCCCCTAGCCACGGGATCGACCGCATCGCCGCCGTCGGCTCACGCTCGATGCGAACGGGCGGCGCAGGCGCAGCCTCGCCCATAACGCCCGACGCCGGCGCCGCGCTGGCGCCCGGCATCTGAGCCGTTATCCGCCGCCAGAGCGGTCCACCAGACGAGCCCGCCGCGCTCGAAACGCGCTCGGCGCCGCTGGCTTTTTCGGATGCGACCGCCGCGAATCCGTAGTCGGCGGTGAGCGCGAGCGCGAGGACGTTGATCGCCGCAGCCGCCATCGCAAGAGCGTCGCGCGAGTCTAGAAACACGACCGTCTTCAGCGCGTGCAGCACGTAGGCGAGGTTGAACAAGCAGGTGAGCGTGAGAATTGCGAACACCGCCGCCATCTCGGCGCTCTCGACCGCCAGCGGTGCGGCGAAGACGAGCGCCGCATAGAGGTAGCGCTCGTGCATTCGCGGCGCGAGCATGAAGAAGCCGAACAGCGCGCCGAAGCATCCGTAGAGGAGGCCGTGCGCGCTGCGGTCCCGCCACAGACGCCAGCCCACGAATGCGTACAGCGGCATCAGCAGCGACATTCCCAACGCGAAATACGACACGCCGGCGAGCGTATCGCTATCGGGCTTGCGCAACCCGCCAAGCAGCGCGAGCAGGTTGAACGCGTTGACCGAGGTCTCGTGGTAGTAAGCCGCCGTCGAATGGTAAAGCTCGAAAACCCAGTACCACGGATGGCCGAGCTGGAACGGCACAACGCCGACCACCGCCGTCACCACTGCGGCCGCCGCGGCGCGCCACCATTGCCACTGCGGCGCGCGCAGCACCGTCCACCATCCCAGCACCGGCACGAACATCAGCGCCTGCGGCTTGACCAGCACGCCGACGGTGGCGAGCGCCCACGCCAGCTCGAACTCGTCGTCGAGCGCGAGCGCGGCGCTCAACATCAGTACGCTCGCCATCACCGAGTCGGTCTGGCCCCAAACCACCGTGTCGTACAGGAGAGCGGGGTTGAGAGCGACCAGCAGCAGGGCGACGCGGGCGGCAACGGGGCGCGCGGGACGCGTCCGGCGGACCAGAACGAAAGCCACCGCGGCAAGCGCAAAGTCGGCCATCAGCGCCGGCGCCTGTACGATCATCTTTAGCGCGACGCCCGAGGCGTGGAGCGCCGAGGCGACGAGGCCCATCAGCCACAGCGCGTAGAGATAGCCGGGCGGATAATCGAGGAAGTAGCCGGCGCGGTAGATGCGCGCCGGCCCCCGCGCCACTATCTCGAGCGCCCATGATTCGTAACTCGAGATATCGTTGGAGTAGCCTGCGAACAGCGGAAGCAGCGCGAACTTGACCGCGGCGATCGCCGCCAGCAGCGCCAGCGCGCGGGCGAGTTCGGCACGCTGCGTCTTCAGTAGCGGGGCGGCGTAGAGATAGAACGAGTAGCCGAGCAGCGCGAGCAGCAACAGGCCCGACACAAGACCTGGCAGCTTGCCGCTGGCCGGTTGGGCGGGCGTGGCGAGCTGGATCGGCACCGCCGCGCACACGCCCGCAAGGGCCGCCGTCGCGATCGCCACGAGCGCCGCCGTCGCAACGGCACGCCGCCATCGCCCGGCGCTCTGCGCCGCACGCCACAATTGGCGGGCCCACGCCGCCACCCTATTGATCCGGTACATCTCGTTCCGTGTCCGCGCCCGCATCCGATCCGTGGCGAGCACAGCCAGCTAAGATAGCCCGTGCGCGAACAGTTCTGAACAAATGCGGCGCGGCGGAACTGGCAGCGCTCGACGGCGGCGGTCTATGATGCGCCTGTAGCGCGCCGAGGAGGCTTCGCCATGGACCTGATTCACGCCATCTTCGAGCCGGCGGGTGATGGCCCGCATCCCGCCATCCTGGCGATGCACGGATGGGGCTCGAGCGCGCTCGACCTCCTGGGCCTCGCGCCGTACGTCGCCGACGGGCGCTGTCTGATGCTGTGTCCGCAGGGACCGGTCGAAGTCGCGATCGGCGCGGTCAACGGCTACGGATGGTATCAGTTGCGGATGGGCGCGCCGCCCGATCTCGAAGCGATGGGCGCCGCGGCCGAACGGCTGATTCGCTTCGTTGAGGCGGCGGTCGAACGCTACCCGATCGATCGGCGCAAGCTGGTGGTGATGGGTTTCAGCCAGGGCGGCGTGATGGCCTACAACCTGGCCCTGCGCTACCCTGAGCGGTTTGCCGCGCTCGCCGCGCTTTCGACCTGGTTTCCGCAGGAACTGGCGGAGTATGCGCGCAATCCCGAGGCGCTTGCGCAGATGCCGGCCCTGGTCCAGCACGGGCGCGCCGACGACATGATCGACATCACTCGCGCGCGCCAGTCGGTCGAACGGCTGCGCGCGCTCAAGTTGCCCCTTGCCTACCGCGAGTACGACTGCGGCCACGAGATTACAGTGGACGGCATCCGCGACCTTTCCCGGTTCCTGCTCGACAAAGTCGTGCAGCCGCTGATCACGCTCTAGGGAACAGCGGAAGCAGTTGAGCAGATGGGCGACGCGCCGACTCGCAAGGCCGCCCAAGAATTTCTCGCACTGCTGAAGGTGGTGCGGGAGCTTCGGCGCAAGTGCCCATGGGATCGCGAGCAGACGCTCGCAAGCTCGTCGAGGCATCTGCTCGAAGAGGCCTACGAGACCGTGGGCGCCATCGAGGACGGCAGCGATCGCGAACTGATCGACGAGCTCGGCGATCTACTGGTCCAGGTGCTGTTCGCCGCGAACATCGCGGAAGAGGCCGACCGGCTGAGCATCGCGGCGATGCTGGTACACGCGCGTGACAAGCTCGTGCGGCGCCATCCGCACGTCTATGCCGGTGCTCCGGCGGCCAGCGCGGACGAGGTCATCGCGCGATGGAACCAGCTCAAACGCGACGAGCGCGCCGCCGCGGGCGCGCAGTCGGCGCTCGAGGGCGTCGCGCGCGCGCTGCCGGCGCTGACACGCGCGCAGAAGCTGGGCGCGCGGGCGCGCGAGGCCGGGATGGACTGGCCTGACGCGGCGGCGGTGCTCGACAAGGTCGCCGAGGAGCTCCAAGAGGCGCGCGCGGCGCTTGAGCGCGGCGAGCGCGAGGGCGCGGCGGAGGAGCTGGGCGACGCGCTGCTGGCGCTCGCCAATGCGCCGCGCTTTATCGGGCACGACGCCGAAGCGACCCTGCGCCGGGCCTGCGATAAGTTCGTCGAACGCTTCAAGACGGTCGAACGTATCGCGGCCGAGCGCAAGCTCGCGCTGCCGGCGCTTGCGCCCGATGAAATGGAGCGACTGTGGCAGGAAGCCAAGCGGCGCGCGCGCGGCGGCGCAGCGGATTGACGATCCTCGGCCGCAGGCCGTATTGACCGGGCCGCGCGCCGCTGTTAGCTAGATCGGGTCATGCCACATATTCCCGTTCATCCGTCGGCCGAAAAGCGCCATCGTCAGAGCCTCAAGCGCTACGAGCGCAACCGCGCGATCAAGAGCCGCGTGCACACTGCGGTGAAGCAGGCCGCTAAAGCGATCGAAGCCGCCGACGCGCAGGCCGCCGAGCTCGAGTTGCGCAAGGCAACGAGCGCCCTCTATAAGGCCGCCAGCAAGGGCACCCTGCATCGCAATACCGTCGCACGCAAGGTCGCACGGCTCTCGCGCGCGCTCCATCGCAATCATCACGCCGCCGCCAAGGCCTGAACGGCGGCACAGCAGTTCTTGCCCCTCCATGCCCGCTAGATAGCTAGGGCGCCTGCGGCGCCCCGCTGCCTCAAAAGTGCTCCTGCGCTGGCAGTCCGTGCGCCGGCCGGCGAGAGAAACCGCCCGCACATGCACCGCACGAATATCCTCCTTAAGCAGCCGTGGCCGAAACAAACAGCTCGAGCAGCAACGCGGCGAGTGCCTCGGAGCGCGCCTTGAAACGGCCGTTCTTGAAGCCGGCGTCCAGGTCGGCCGCCTTCCGATAGGCCGCGCTCAGACGGGCGAGGCCGAAGCGGCGCGCGCCCTCGATCGCGCGCTGGGCGAGCGGACTTGCCGGCGAAAACCCGAGCGCCGCGGCGATCTGCGCCGCGCTCTGGCGCTGCGCCGCCATCGTGACCGCCAGCATCATCCGCCGCATCAGCGGAATTATTTCCACCGAGAGCAATTCGAGCGGATCGCGGCCGACTGCGAGCGCGCGTTGGAGAATCGTAAACGCCGCCGACGCGCGCCCGCTGGAGATCGCTTCGGCAAGGTCGAACACTTCGGGTATCCGGGCGGCTGCCGGTTCGACCAGGTCGTCGGCCTTCAGGGTAGCCCCGGGCTCGCAGCGGATCGCCGCCTTGGCCAGCGTGTTGGCGATTGCCGCCAAATCGCCCGCGTGGCGCGAGACGAGGAGGTCGGCAACGCCGGACGCCAGCCGCAGCTGCGCGTCGCGGGCAAACGCTTCGGCGTACTGCGCAAGTTGGTTGTCGAACGGGCGCAGGCAATTGATGTGAAGGCCGTTGCGTTCGACCGCGCGGCGAATCCGCGCGGGCGCTGAGTCGCGATCGTAGAGCACCACCAGCGCGCTCGGCGGCCGCATCGCTTCGAGCGCCTCGGCCAGGGCCGCTTCGCCGCCCGCGACGCCTCCGCGTCCGCCGCCACCGTCGGCAGCCTCATCCTCTTCGCTCTCGCCGCCTCCGCGATGCGAGCGCAGGACGCGGCAGGCGACCATCCGCACAGGCGCGAACAGGTCGGCCTCGCGCAATTCGGCGAGCACTTGCCCGAAGCCGTCGCCGCCGCCGACCTGGAAGCCTCGGTAGCGCATCCCGCGGCCGAGCAGCCGCCGGCGCACGCTGTCGAAAAGGTACTCGCGCAGAAAGGCCTGCGGCCCGCTGATCACGATCGCCGCGGCGAGCGACGCGCGCTCGCCCGCACGCAGCACCGCCAGCGCCGTCTCAACCGCCATCGCCTACCGTTGCCGCAGCGCGAGCACGCTCCCCGGCCGCGTGCGCGCTAGAAGCCCTCGGACATCGAGGCGTAAATCTCCTTCGCCATGTGGGTCATCATCTGTTGGCGCGAAAACCCCTGCTGGGTCTGTGCCACCTGGAGATCGGGAAGTTTGGCGATATCCTGCGAGCGCATGTTCTGCTGGAGAAACTCGGGCGAGGTGGTGATAACCGTGGAAGAAACGGTGGGAAACTGATCGTAGCTGTTGATCACATTGCTCCACAGAACCTGCTTGCTTTTGCGATCGCTCAATTGGGCCTGGACGACCATGAACTGCTGATAGATGCTCGCCTCCAAGGCGCCGTTGAAGCCCACCGGCATCGTGTCCACGCGCAGGATGCTGCCCGAGAGCACGAGGTCGGCCTGCTTGGGATCATCGACCAACTGCAGGCGCTTGTGCTCGGCGACCTCGTCCTTGAGGTAGCGCATGAACTCGTCGTTGACGCCGGTAAAGCGCGAGGTGTTGCTGAAGTGGGCGACGTAGATGGTCTTGGAATCCTTGGGCAATCCGCTGCCCGAGGCGGCGAACTGGTAGCCGCAGCCCGCCAGCCACAACGCACCCAGCATCCATCCTAATGCGCAGCTAATCCGCCTTCCCAACGTCCCGCTCCTCGCCTTTGTGCCTCAGATGCAGACGCTCGGCCAGCTCGTCGAGCACGCCGTTGACGAAACGCCCCGATTCCTGGTCGCCGTAGCGCTTGGCCAGCTCGATCGCCTCGTCCATCGTGACCCGCGCCGGAATATCTCCCATCCACAGCAGCTCGTAGAGCGCGATACGCAGAATGTTGTGATCGACGCGCGACAGCCGTCCGATCGACCAATGCTCCAGGACGTCAGCAAGATGGCGATCGAGCGCTGCATGCTCGCGCTCGACGCCCTCGACCAGTTGCGCGGCGAACTTGCGCGCGCGCTCGTCAGCCTCGAAGCTCTCGAACAGCAGGAGCAAATCCTCGCGCGACGCGCCGCCGCGAATATCGATCTGATAAAGGGCCTTGAGCGCAAGCTCACGCCCCAGATGTCTAAGTCCCATGGCCTTGAAACCGCCGGCCCCTGACCGCTCCGCCTGCGCTCGAGCGTCCGCGAAGCGGCCGCCGAAAGCGCCGGGCGCATCGCGGGATACGCGCTTTACGTGATGACCTTCAGCCTGGAGAAGAGATGGCCGAGCTTCTCCTTCTTGGTGCGCAGATATTCGATATTACCCTGGTGCGGCGTGACTTCGAGCGGTACGCGGCTTACGCGCACGCCGTAGCGCTGGAGGCTTTCGATCTTGTGCGGATTGTTGGTCAACAGGCGCGCCTCGCCGACTCCGAGGTCGCGCAGAATCTGCGCTCCGATACCATAATCGCGCAGGTCCTCCTTGAAGCCGAGCTGCAGATTAGCCTCGACCGTGTCGAGCCCCTGGTCCTGGAGCGCGTAGGCCTTGATCTTGTTGCCCAGCCCGATGCCGCGTCCCTCCTGATGAAGGTAGATGATCACTCCGGCATCGGCGGCCATGATCCGTTCGAGCGACTCGCGCAGCTGCTCACCGCAGTCGCAGCGGCTTGAGCCGAACACGTCGCCGGTCAGGCATTGCGAATGGAGCCGGACCAGCGCCGGGCGCCCGCCGCCGACGTTGCCCTTGACCAGCGCCAGATGCTCGCGGCCGTCAACCGTGCTGCGGAAGACCACCGCCTTGCACTCGCCGCCGTCGAGCGAAAAGTCGAGGTCAGCAACCCGCTGGACCAGCAGCTCGCTGGTCAACCGGTACGACACGAGGTCCTTGATGAACACGATCGGCAGCGAGTGAGTCTCGGCGAATTCGCGCAGCTCGGGCAGCGAGGCCGCTTCTCCGTCCTCGCGCAGGATCGCGCACAGGGCCGCGCACGGACGCATCCCGGCCGCCCGCATCAGATCCACCGCGCCCTCGGCCCGTCCCAGCCGCATCATCACGCCGCCGCTCAGCGCCATCAACGGCAGCACGTGCCCGGGCATCACGATATCCTGCGGCCCGCTCTTGTCCGAGGCCAGCACTGCGATGGTGCGCGCGCGATCGTGGGCGGAAATTCCAGTCGTGACACCCTCGCGCGCCTCGACCAGCACGCCGGCCTGCTCGGCGACGGCCTCGCCTTGCAGCGGGGTGACCAGCGGGATACCCAGCTCGCGCATCCGGCGCTCGGTCAGCGCGACCGAGACCACGCCGCGCGCGTTGCGCGCCATGAAGTTGATGTGATCGGGCGTGACCTTTTCGCCCGCCATCACAAGGTCGCCGCCTGCCTCTTCGCCGTCCTCGAGCACCATCACCATCATCTGGGCGGCGCGGATGCGGCTGAAGATTTCCTCCAGCGGTTTGGACGACACGGTCATCGATTTAACCGAAGCGGGAGTTTATCACCGCCTGCGCGTACTGACCAGCCGCCCGCCACACGCGCGCGCCGGCCTCGGCGCGCCCTCGAATAGCCAGTCGTCGCCGACCCGCCGCGCGGCGAGCGCGCGCAGCCGAATCGCCTCGCGCATCCGCCGCGCGCAGATTCCCTCGATCGCGGGGAGCCCCGCGCCGACCAGCAGCGGCGCGACGAAGAAAGCGATCCGATCGACGATGCCCGCGCGCAGCGCGGCGCCGGCCAGATGCGCGCCGCCCTCGATCAGCAGCTTCGACCATCCGCGGCCCGCCAGCTCGCGCATCAGGGCGCACAAATCGATCTCGCCGCCGCGCGCACGCACGCCCAGAACCTCGACCCGCGCCCCCGCGTAACGCCGCCGCGCGCGGGCTGCATTGGCGCGCGTCGTAACCAGCAGCGTAGGGGCCTCCGAGCGCTGGCGGAAAACCCGCGCGCCCGGGGGACATCGCAGCCGCGCATCAACGATGACCCGCGCCGGGTCACGGCCCCCCGCAATCCGGCATGTCAGCCGCGGGTCGTCGGCGAGCACGGTTCCCGCGCCGACCATCACTGCATCCGCCTCGCGGCGCCACCGATGGACCAGCGCGCGCGAGGCGGCCGAGCTGATCCAGCGCGAGTCGCCCGAGGCGGCCGTGATCCGCCCGTCGAGCGAAAGCGCCAGCTTGAGCGTAACGAAAGGCCGCCCGCGGGTCACCCGCGTGATGAAGCCCTCGTTGAGCCGCCGGCATTCCTCGGCAAGGACATTTGTGGTGACCTCGATTCCCGCCGCGCGCAGGATTGCGATTCCGCGTCCGCGGACCGGCGGGTAGGGATCCGTACATCCGACGACGACCCGCGACACTCCGGCGGCCACTAGCGCCGCCGCGCACGGTGGCGTGCGCCCGCGATGCGCGCAGGGCTCGAATGACACATAGGCCGTAGCTCCACGGGCGCGCGCGCCCGCGCGCCGCAACGCCACCGTCTCGGCATGGGGGCGGCCGCCCGCCGCGGTCGCTCCCTGCCCCACGAGCCGTCCGCCGCGCACGATCACGCATCCCACCGCCGGGTTGGGCGAAGTCAGCCCCACCATCCGGCGCGCCAATGCGAGCGCGCGGCGCATGTAGCGCTCGTCGATTTCGATGGGCCGGGCGCGGCGCACGTCGGTCTAGGAAATCGGTTCTTTCTTGTCATGCGCCGCCGGCGAGGCGGGCGCGGCCCCGGCGGTTTGCTTGCGCAGTCGGATCAGCTCCTCGAGTTCATGCATGAATTCGTCGATGTCCTTGAACGAACGATAGACCGAAGCGAAGCGGACGTAGGCGACCTGGTCAACGTTATGCAGTTCGTTCATCACCGCGCTGCCGATGAACGAGCTGGGGACCTCGCGCCCGCCCTGCTCTGCAACCGCAGCCTCGATGCGGTCGGCAATCTGCTCGATGGTTTCCATCGACACCGGGCGCTTTTCGCACGCCTTCTTGAGTCCGGCAACGATCTTGGCGCGATCGAAAGGCTCGCGACGGCTGTCCTTCTTGACGACCATCGGTGCCGATTCCTCGATCCGCTCGTAAGTCGTGAAGCGGCGCTTGCACGATGAGCAGATGCGCCGGCGCCGAATCGCGACGCCGTCGCCCGAGAGCCGCGAGTCCACCACACGGTTGCCGCGATGGCGGCAAAACGGGCACCTCATGGCTCGATCTTGGTGCCGCCACGCGATCGGCAGTGGTCATGAGCAACCGACTGCCGAACACATCGCAATCCCGGCGGCCGGGCCAAAACGCGCCGCAGCGGCAAGCCCTCCGCCGGGCCTATCCGGCAGCGGACGGCGTGTGTGAGGAAATTTCTGCGTGAGGCTTGCCTGCCGCCGCCGGCGTCGGTCGCGCGCCGCAACGGCGTTGCGGTCCGTGCGCACGGGCAGCGGCACGGCGAAGGCAGGCTTTGCAGGTACTGCGGCTCAGGCTTTGTGAGCCTCGATGTAGTTGACAACGTCCTTGACGGTGCGGATTTTCTCGGCGTCCTCGTCCGAGATCTCCATCCCGTACTCCTCCTCCAACGCCATCACCAGCTCGACGATATCCAGCGAGTCCGCCCCGAGGTCCTCGATAAACGACGCATCCGGAGTCACTTCGTCAGCGGACACACCGAGCTGCTCGCTGATTATCTCGCGAACCTTGGTTTCGACTTCTCCAGCCATCGCTATTTGCTTTCCTCCTGCCGGCCTGCGCCGCGGCGCGCGCCGGAAACTCTGTGTTGTTCAGCGCGGCGCATCCAACCCTGCCGCCCCCGGGCTGCCGATCACCCCTCGAGGTTTCTCCCGGCTGCCGATATTACAGCGCAGCTTAAGGAGTTAACCCCGACTAGGCAAGTTGGGATGCCGTCGGGCCGGGTGGCCGGCGTACGCCGGTTTGGGGCACTTTGCCTGATAGGGGGGCGTCGCGCAACGCTCCCGCCGCCCGGCACCGTTGGCTCTCCACATCTGCCACTTTGGCCCCTCAGGCCACGGGTTCAGCGACAGCCTGACCGGCGGCACGCAGCGAGGTGGGGTCTTCGACCGGCCAGACCTTGAAGCCCTTGTTGATCCGGCGCATCAGGCCTGCCAGCACCCGCCCGGCGCCGAACTCCACCGCGCTAATTGCGCCCGTCGCGGCCAGCCGCCCCATCGATTCCTCCCAGCGCACGGGCGCGGTTATCTGGGCGAGCAACAGCGGCTTGATTTGGGCCGGGTCGCTATTGATCTCCGCGGTGACGTTGGCGATCACGGGAAAACGCGGCGGCCGTACGTCGAGCGCTGCAATTACGGGTTCCATCCCGACGCGCGCCGGCTCCATCAGCGGACAATGGAACGGCGCGCTCACCTTGAGCTCGACCGACATCGCGGCTCCGCGCGCCCGGGCGATTTCGATCGCGCGCCGCACCGCGCCGACATGGCCGGCGATTACGATCTGGCCCGGCGCGTTGAGGTTGGCGGGCACCGCGAGCTCGCCGCCGCCCGTGACCTCCTCGCAAATCGCCTTGACCGCCGCAAGATCGAGCCCGATCAGCGCCGCCATCGAGCCCTCTCCGGGCGGGCATGCCTCCTGCATCAGGCGCCCGCGCTCGCGCACCGCGCGCAACGCCGCTGGGAAATCCAGTGCGCCCGCCGCGACCAGCGCCGTGTATTCGCCCAGGCTGTGGCCTGCGGCAACTTCGGGCGTCACCCCGTACTCGGCCTCGAAAGCGCGCAACGCGGCAATCGAGGTTGCCAAGATTGCCGGTTGGGTGTTGGTGGTGAGCCGCAGCTCCTCTTCCGGCCCTTCGAAGCACAGGCGTGACAGGCGCATGTCGAGCGCCTCGTCAGCCTCGTCGAAGGCGAGACGCGCCGCGGCAAACTCCCGCGTCAGCTCGGCACCCATCCCGACACGCTGCGCGCCCTGTCCGGGAAAGAGAAATGCGACCTTCATAAGCGTCTATCCCCGATGGTTGCGGGTTGGATAGTCAGGACGGATCGGGCTTGCGCGCCTGATCAGCGCCCGGCTCGGCGTGGCCGATCTCGTCGCGGTGTCCGCGGCCGGCTTCATCCGCCGGCCGCACCCCGTTGAGCGATGGCACCGCATTCGAAAGCATCGCCTCTGACGGCCGGGACGCAGCCGCGGGCTCGGAGTGCGCGGCCGTAAAGTCGGGCACCGCAGGCGGCGGAGATGAGGCCGGCGTCTGCGGCGGCAGGTGAGCGCCGCCTGTGCCGGCGGCGGATGGCACTGACTGGCCTTGTCCTTCGCGCAGCTCGCGCGGATGGCGATGCAGGCGCTCGCGCATCCGCGCCATGATCGCGCGGAAGCCCTTACCCGCGGGCTTGGCGGGCGCGCCCCCCGAAACGCGCGCCAGAGTCTCGACTATCTCGGCGTTGACGCGCTCGACCAGTGCCTCGTTGGCGGCGGCGCGGATGGCGTTGCGGATCGCGCGCGGACTCGACGAGCCGTGGGCGATAATCGCCACCCCGTTCAGCCCGAGCAGCGGCGCGCCGCCGTACTCGGCCGGGTCGAGCCGCTCGCGGATCGCGCCCAGGCGCTTGCGAATGAGCAGATAGGCGATTCGGCCGAGCCCCACGCTGAACACGTCGCGCAGGTTGCCGAGCAGAAAGGCCGCAAACCCTTCCATCGTCTTGAGCGCAACGTTGCCGGTGAAGCCGTCGGTGACGACGACGTCGGCCTTGGCGCGGTTGATGTCGCGCCCTTCGACGTAGCCGATGTAGTTCACCGAGTCCCCCATCGCACGCAGCGTCGCTGCCGCCGCGCGCGTCAGGTCGGTGCCCTTGGAGTCCTCTTCGCCGTTGGCTAGGACGCCGACGCGGGGGTTGCCGATCGAGCGCACGCGATGGGCGTAGATGCTGCCCATCACGGCGAACTGCACCAGGTTGAGCGACTTGACCTCGGTGTTGGCGCCGGCATCGATAAGCAGGGCAAGGCCGTCGCTTGCGGGTACCAGCGAAGCGATCGCCGGACGATCGACGCCGGGCAGCGTGCCGAGCACCATGATCGCGGCCGCCATCACGGCGCCCGAATTGCCCGCGCTGACGAAGGCGCGCGCGTTGCCGCGCTTGACCAGCTCCAATCCGATATGGATCGACGATTGCGGCTTGCCAAGCGCCGACTCCATCGGGCTCTCGTCCATCCCGACGTGCTCTGGTGCATGCTCGATACTGATCGCGAGGCCAGCAGTGGCATGCTCGGCGAGCTCGCGCGCCAGCAGCTCGCGGTTGCCGACCAGGACGACCTCGACACCGAAGTCGCGCGCAGCAAGGACCGCCCCTTCGACGGTCGCCTTGGGGGCGAGGTCGCCCCCCATCGCGTCCAGCGCGATTTTCACGCGCCCTCGGGGCGCCGCCTACTCGGCGGCTTCGGTTAGCTGGCGTCCGCGATAGGCGCCGCAGTGATGGCAGACGCGATGCGGCAGGGTGGGCTCGCCGCACTGCGAGCAGGATATGGGGTTGGCGGCGCGCAGCGCGTCATGGGCCCGGCGCTTGTTGCGCTTGGACTTCGAGGTGCGACGCTTGGGTGCTTGCATGGTAGTTGCCCTTTTGGGTTTGAAATTGGTGTGTGCGGCGTCAGGAGCGCTCGACCTTGAGCGCACGCAGCACGGCCAGGCGCGGATCGAGCGCTTCACTCTCGCATCCGCACCTGTAAAGGTTTAGGTTGGTCCCGCAGCGCGGGCACAGCCCCTGGCAATCTTCGCGGCAGAGCGCGCGGCTGGGCAGCGCGAGGATAAGCTGCTCGGTGATCAGCGGGGCGAGGTCGATTTCCTCCCCCTGGTAGAGCGAAAACTCCAGGTCCTCGCTGCGCAACCGGCCGTCGCCGTCGTCGCCGCCGGCGCGCGGCGCGAGCACGAAGCGGAAGGGACGGGCGCTGGGCGCGCTGAATTCTTCGGCGCAGCGCGCGCACGCGGCGACCATTGAGGCGCTCAGCTCACCTTCGAAGAACAGCTCCATCCCGGCGCGATAGTACGACAGCGTGACCGCGATCGGCCCGCCCACGCGATATTCATGCACCGGCCCCTCACCGAGCCGGCGGTTCACCTCGTCTTCGGGCTCGGCAAAAGAGATACGCCTGGCCTCGGCGGTTATTTCGTCGACCCGCAGTCTCACGTCGCTCTGCGCTCTTGAGTGTGACGCAATTATTACACGGGGCAGTGCCCGGTTAAATACACCTGTTGTTCGCTGCCGCTACGGCGCCGATGAGCGGGCGCTCGGAGCCCGCATCGCGCTGCGTACGGCCCTGGCTTTCCCTTTCCCCGTCGCCCGACCGTCTGCCACGCCGATTTGCGGGCAGTCGGCCGCCAGCTCACACGCCGCGCACCGGGGCGCCCGCGCGCCGCATACGGCGCGTCCATGGAGGATTAGACGCATCGAAAAGGCCGTCCATTCGGACGCCGGTAACAGAGCGCAGAGGTCGCGCTCGACTTTGTCCGGGTCGCCATGCCGGGTAAGTCCGAGCCTGCGCGCCAGCCTGCGCACATGCGTATCGACGACCATCCCGGGCTCGCCGAAGACGTGTCCGCGCACGACGTTGGCGGTCTTGCGGCCGACGCCAGGTAGCGTGAGCAGGTCCTCCATCCGCGACGGGACCTGACCTCCGAAGCGCTCGAGGATCGCTCGCGCGGTTGCCTGTAGCGCGCGTGCCTTCTGGCGGAAGAAGCCGGTTTTCACGATGAGCTCCTCAACCCGCGCGGCTGGTGCCGCGGCCATTGCGGCCACGTCCGGCAGTTCAGCGAACAGCCGGGGCGTGACCCGGTTGACGCGCTCGTCGGTACACTGGGCGGATAGAATCGTCGCCACGAGGCATTGCCAAGGCGTCGTGAAGTCGAGGCTGATGCGGGCCTCGGGATAAAGGCGGGCGAGCGCCGCGGCGATTCGTGCGGTGCGCTCGATCAGGGCCCGCTGTGACTCCCGCGCCATCGCAGCCGCTCGCTACGCCAGTCCGCGGCGATCCTGGCCCGGGTTGAGCACCGCCGCCTTAGGTCCCGGTACGCCCGCCGTATCACAGGCCGCCGCCTCGGTCTCCTGCCGCGCCCGATCCCATCCCAGCTCTGAGGCCATCAGGCGCGCCGTGGCGACCGCCGCCGCGCGCACGCATCGGGGATTGCGCCACGAAAGCGCAGTGCGCCGCACTATGAAGTCGGCAACCGAGGTCGCCATCTCGTAGCGCATAGCATAGACGGCTTCAGCCGCGGCGACCGCGCATCCGTCAGCGAGCGGCGCGGCCAGCTCCGGTGATTCGAACGCAATCCGCGCGACTATCGCGGCGCGGCTGCCGTAGCGTGCAACAATCGCCGCGCGCAAATCAGCGGGCAATGCGCCCAGCGCCCGGGTGGCGACCGCGCGGTCATCCCGGCCGTCAACCGACTCTTCATCCCGCAACGGGCGCGCGCCGGGCAGCGGCGTATCGCGCGTCGGCGAGCTTGGGCCGCCACGTCCGAGCACGCTCGCCACGCGGTTGACGACGCGCTCGGCGATCTCGCGATGGGTCGTGAGCTTGCCGCCACCGACGGAGATCAGCCCCGAGGCGCTCTCGACGATCACTTCCTCGCGCGAGACCGCCGACGGTGCTCGTCCGTCGCCCGCAGCGCCCAGCGCGCGCAATCCGGCGAAACCGGCGGCGACGTCTGCCGCGGCCAAATCCGTCTCGAGGCTTAGCTGCAGCACGTAAATCAGGTATGCGACGTCTGTTTCGTCCGTCGCGACGTGTTCGCGATCGCCGGCGAAGTCGGTGTCCGTGGTGCCGACCAGCACCGACAGCCCGTAGGGGATGACGAACACGATCCGGCCGGCGCCGTCGCTTAGCACCAGCGCCTGGCCCACGGGCAGGCGGGTGCGGTCGAATATCAGATGGACGCCCTTGGTCAGCCGAATAACCGGCGGGGCGGCAGGCGCGTCGAGCCGGCGCACGTCGTCGAGCCAGGGGCCGGCCGCGTTGATAAACACGCGCGCGCGCAACTCGAAGCTCGCACCGCCGAGCCGATCGCGCACGCCGGCTGCGCCAATCCGCGAACCGATGTGTGAGAACCCCTCAAGCGCGACATAGTTGGCGAGCGCCGCGCCGTGCCAGGCCGCGTCCAGCGCGTTCTCCAACGTAATCCGCGCGTCGTCGCCTTCGGCGTCGTAGTACGAGGCGCCCCCGACGAGCCCCTGTGAACGCAGGATCGGTTCCGCCGCAACCGTCGCCGCGCGGCTCAGGCTGCGATGGCGCTCGGCGCGCGGCGTGCGCGCGAAAAGATCGTAGAGCCAGAGCCCGGCGCCGAGAGCCAGGCGGCCGGGACCGCGCTCGCGATAGAGCGGGAAAAGGAACCGCAACGGTCTGACGAGATGCGGCGCGGTCAGACGGCGCAAACGTTCGCGCTCGGCGAGCGCCCTGCGGACGAGCCCCAGATGGCCCTGCGGGAGATAGCGCAGGCCGCCGTGGATCAGCTTGGAAGAACGTGAGGAGGTTGCGCCAGCGAAGTCGCCGCGCTCGATCAGCGCGACGCTCAGCCCCCGCATCGCCGCGTCGCGCGCGATCGCGGCGCCGTTGATCCCGCCGCCGATAACCGCGAGGTCGAAGCTCTCGCGGCCCATACGCACGATCTGCTCGTTGCGACTTAGCCGGCCGTCCGCGGGTCGTCTCCTCTAAACGGCAATCTGCCGGCGCCGCCGGGCACAATCGACTCGCGCGCCGCCGACGCTCATTGCGCCGCCTTACTCCTCGCCGTCCTCCTGGAAAGAGTAGCGCTCTTCCCTCCACGGATCGCCGTGATTGTGGTAGCCGCGCACTTCCCAGAAGCCACGCCGATCGCGCGGGGAGAACTCGATCCCGCGCACCCATTTGGCGCTCTTCCATCCGTAGAGCCTGGGCACCACCAGGCGCAGGGGCCATCCGTGGTCGGGCTCCAGGTCGCGCCCGTCGAGCCGCCAGGCCAGCATCACGTCGTCACCGCCAAACTCCGCGAGCGTCAAATTGGTGGTATAGCCGCCGTCGCAATGAACGATCACGAAGCGCGCCTCGGGTTTGGGCCCGACGCGCGCAAGCAGCTCGCGCACCTTCACGCCTTCCCATATGTTGTCCAGGCGCGACCAGGTAGTGACACAGTGGAAATCCGAAACCTGCCGGCTCATCGGCAACGCGCGCAGCTCGTCGAAACTCAGCCGCAACGGCTCCTCGACTGCGCCGAAGACGCGGAAGTCCCACTTCCGGCGGTCGAAGCGAGGGGTCGGTCCATAGCTCAGGACGGGAAATTTGTCCACCAGGGACTGACCCGGCGGAACGCGCTTTTCCAACTCGTCGGCTGCGAGCACCTTACCCATAGCGAAGATTCATAGCGGAGGCGGATCGCGCGGGAAAGAGCGCGCGCTACTTGAGCGCGCGAATCACCGCCGCCGCCACCTCCTCCGTATCGGCCTTCCCGCCAAGATCGCGCGTAAGCACGCGCCCTGCGCGCAGGACCGCGCCGACCGCGGCGCGAATCCGCTCGCCAGCGCGGCGATGGCCCAGGTAGTCAAGCAGCATCGCGCCGGTCAAGATCGCCGCTACGGGATTGGCGATGCCCTTGCCCGCGATATCGGGCGCGGTGCCGTGGACGGTCTCGAAAATCGCACCGTGCTCGCCGTAGTTCGCGCCGGGCACGACGCCCAGCCCGCCGACTAGTCCCGCACACAGGTCCGAGACGATGTCGCCGTAGAGGTTTTCCAGCAGGAGCACGTCGAAGCTGCGCGGGTCGGTCACCAGGCGCATGCAGGCGGCATCGACGATTTGCTCCTGATAGGCGATGTCGGGATAGTCGCGGGCGACGCGCTGGGCACACTTGAGGAACAGGCCGTCGGAGAGTTTCATGATGTTGGCCTTGTGGATCGCCGTCACCATCCGGCGTCGGTTGCGCCGCGCGTACTCGAAGGCGAAGCGCGCGATCCGGCTCGACGCGCGCGCGGTGATCACCTTGATGCTCTCGACCACGCCGGGCGCGACCTGGTGTTCGATGCCGGCGTAAAGGTCCTCGGTGTTCTCGCGAATCACGATCAGATCGACGCCGCGAAACGGCGTCGGCACGCCGGCCTGGCCCTTGACCGGGCGCAGGTTGGCGTAGAGGTCGAAGGCCTTGCGCAAATAGACGTTGATCGAACGGTAGCCCTCGCCCACGCGCGTTTCGAGCGGCCCCTTGAGCGCGACGCCGGTGCGCTTGAGCGAGGCGAGCAGCGACTCGGGCACCGGCGAGCCCCAGCGGCGCAGCGCGGCCGCGCCGGCAAGTTGATGGTCCCACTCGAGCTTCACGCCGGCGGCCTCGATCACCTTGACCGCCGCGCCGATAACCTCCGGCCCAATCCCGTCGCCGGGAATCAGCGTTACGCGCCGGCGCGGCTGCGCGCCGTTGCGTTCTGTCGCCTTAGCCATCCTTCCTCACCCTTGCTCCCGTAGAACCGCCCATGTGCTGGCCGCTCAATAGTTGACCAGTCCGATGAAGATGTCGGCGACGTTGGTGCCGGTCGGGCCGGTGAGCAGCAGATCGCCGAGCGCCGCAAACAGCGGGTAAGCGTCGTTGCGTGCGAGCGCTGCCGCCGGATCGAGGCCTGCCTCGCGTGCGCGCGCCACGGTGGTCGGCGAAACGAACGCGCCGGCGGCGTCAGTCGGGCCGTCGATTCCATCGGTGCCCGCGCATAGCGCCATGATCGCGCGCCCGGGCGCGAGCCGTTCCAGCTCCAGCGCCAGCGCGAGCGCCGCCTGCTGCGCCCGCCCTCCCCTGCCCGCGCCGCGCACCGTCACGACCGGCTCGCCGCCGGCGACTACGCAGGTGCGCGGGCGGGCAAGCGCCGTCAGGTGGGCGCCGAACGCGCGGCCGAGATCGTCGGCCCCGCCCAAAAGCTCGCGCCATCGATCGATCGCGTAGCCCGCCGCCGACGCAGCCTGCTCGACAGCCGCGAGCGCGGTGTGATTGTCGCCGATTATGAAGTTGTCAACCCGCGCGAGCAGCGGGTCGCCGCTCTTGAGCGTCTCGGCAAGCTCGCCGGCAGCGCCGCGCTCGAGCCGCTCGCGCACCGCCTCGGGCGCGCGGCCCCACAGGCCGCGGCGTTTAAGCACGCCGATCGCATCGCTAAACGTTGATGGATCGGCGGCGGTGGGACCCGAGCCGATCGTGGCGAGGTCGTTATGCGCGACGTCGGAAAGGACGAGCCCGAGCACGCGCACTCCGCCGGTCGCGCGCAGCAGCCCGCCGCCTTTTATTGCCGAGAGATGGCGGCGCACGATGTTGAGCTCGCGAATCGAGGCGCTCGAGCGGAGCAGCGCCGTGTTGATCGCGATCTTGTCCGCAAGCGTAAGCGGCGGCGCCGGCATCGCCATCAGCGACGACGCTCCGCCGCTGAGCGCCACTATCAGCAGGTCGTTCGCGCTCCCGCGCCGGGCAAGCTTCACCGCCGCCCGGGCGGCGCGCTGCGAGGAATCGTCGGGCACCGGATGCGCCGCGGCCAGCAATTGAACGCCCGCGGGCGGCGCGAAGTTGGCCGAGGTGGAATCCCCGGGAACGATCGCGAGCGCGTCCTCAAGCTTCGGGCCAAGGCGCGCGGCGATCTCGGCCGCCATCCCCACCGCCGCCTTGCCGACGGCGAGCAGGAAGATTCGCGAGGCCTGTGCCACGATTTGGGGCACTTGCCCGGCACCGGGCAGTGCGCCGTCGAGCGCGCGACCGACAAGACGGCCGGGCGCAGCGGCGGAAACCGCCGCCGCGTAGATGCGCGTGAGGTCGCGGCGGGCAAGCGAGCGGGCGTTGCGATAGGCGCCGGCAGCCATCGGGTCAGCGCCGGCGCGTCAGGGCCTTGATCCAGCCGTCCGGATAGGCGACCAGCACCACGCTGGCGATCCCGATGAACAGCCCGGTCCCGACCACGCCGGGAATCGCGAGCAACTCGCGCTCCAAGCGCGCGGCGCGGTTGATCCGCCCGGCGTCGCAATCGACAACGACGTTGCCGTTGTCGCTGAGAAACTCGCGCCCGTCAGCGCCGATCCGTACCGACGCCTTGAGCCCCATCTCGCGCATCCGGCGCATCGCGTAGTGCAGCGCGAACGGCACGACCTCGACCGGCAGCCGCCGGCGCTCGCCGAGATGCTCAACGAGCTTCTCCGCACCGACCAGGATCACCACCTTGCGCGAGGCGCAGGCGACGATTTTCTCGCGCACCAGCGCGCCGCCCCATCCCTTGACCAGGTTGAGCCGCGGATCGACTTCGTCGGCGCCGTCAACGTCGAGGTCGATCTTGCCGGTGCCGTCGAGCGCGACGATGTCGATGCCGAGTGAACGCGCCAGTTCGGCGCTCGCCCGCGAGGTTGGCACGCCATGCACTTTCGGACCGCGCTCGCCAAGCGCGCGGATAAAGGCCGAGGCCGCGCGCCCGGTGCCCAGGCCGATCGTCTGCCCCGCTCTTACGTAGCGCAGCGCATGGATGCCGAGCGCGTCGAGCACCTCGGGCGGGACGGGCTCAGTTCGGGAAGGCGACGGCCTCATTCATCAATTCGCGAGCTGCGCGGCGGACGCCGGCGCGCGGCGCTATTGCTTGCCGTTGCGCAGGAGATTCATGAACTCCTGGCGCGTTTCAAAATGGGTACGGAATACCCCCAGCATCGCCGAGGTGGTGACGTAGGAGTTCTGCTTCTCGACCCCGCGCATCCGCATGCACAGGTGCTCGGCTTCGAGCACCACGCCGACGCCCAGCGGCTCGAGCTCTTCCATCAAGGTCTGCGCGATCTGGGTGGTCAGCCGCTCCTGCACTTGGAGCCGGCGGGCGTAGATCTCGACCAGGCGCGCGAGCTTGGAAAGCCCGATGATCCGGCGGTTGGGCAGATAGGCGACGTGCGCTTTGCCGAAGAAGGGCAGCAGGTGATGCTCGCATAAGGAGTAGAAGTCGAGGTCCTTGCACAGGATGATCTCCTGGTAGTCATCCTCGGTGAAGAGCGCACCGTTGATCGCGACCTTGGGGTCTTCGCGGTAGCCGCGGGTGAGAAAGTCCAGCGCCTGCAGCACGCGGGCCGGCGTACGCTTGAGTCCCTCGCGGTCGGGGTCTTCGCCGATGCGGCGCAGGACGGTGCGCACCGCGTCCTCGACCTCGGCGCCCTCGGGGCGCGGCAGTTCGGCCGCCTGCCGGCGCGGTAAATGGGCGGGCAGTTCAAGCCTTGCTTTCCTGGCGCGCACCGGCCTCCTCCTGCCAGCGGCTGAACGCGAGCGCCAGCTCGATCGCCAGCGACGGTCCGCCGCCGCTCATTATGTTAAAACCTGCGGCCTCACCAGCCAACGAGCGCATCAGCTCCATGCTGGCGTCGATCGACGTCCGCCGCGCCTCCTCCTCGCTCAACCCCGCATAGCGGTCGAAGTGCGCATGCGCCGTGCTGAGGTCAGCAATGCGGTCCTTCAGGTAGGCCGCCATCGACTCGCGCTTGACCGGCAGCACGCCGAGAAGCACGCGCAGTCCCAGCCGCCGCGCGCGCCCAAGGAAGCGCCGCGCGACTTCGGCGTCGAAAACCGGCTGCGTGATCACGAACTCGGCGCCGGCCGCCGCCTTGCGTTCGAGCAACTCGAACTCGCGCTCGAGGTTCCTGCGATTGGGATTGGCGACCGCGCCGAGCGAGAAGGTCGGCAGGGTCTTGAGCAGGCGGCGCCCCTCGCCGGTGTCGCCGCGGCGCAGGTCGCCCATCGCGCCGAGCAGGCCGAACGGATCTAGATCGTGGACCGCGCGCGCGCCGCTGGGATCGTCGGCAAGCTTGTCGCCGGCCAGCGCAACCACGCCGTCTATCCCGAGTGCGCCGGCGCCGAGCAGATCGGCTTTCAGCGCGTAACGATTACGGTCGCGGCAGGAGAAATTGATCACCACCGCGATTCCGAGGCGCGCCTTGACCATCCCGCCGAAGACCAGCGGCGACATCTTGACCCGCCCCAGCGCGTTGTCCGCGAGGTTTATCGCATCGACGTGCCCGCGCAGCGCGGCGAGTTTGGACAACAGTGACTCGTAGGCGATCCCGCGCGGCGGCGCGACCTCCAGCCACAGCGCCGGCCTGCGCGCGTCCAGACGCTCGAGCAGGGCCGTCACGCCTCCCTCCGGCCACGGACGGTCGCGCACTCGATCGCAGCGGCGGCGGCGATAGTGGCAAAGACGCCGAAGGCGGCGCGGCGTGAGCGCGGGTTCATCGGTCGCTTCGTATGACGGAGCGCGCGGGCGGCCTCAAGCTTTCAGCCGCTCGTTGGCCTTGACCTTCTGGTACTTGCGATAATCGTACCCGGTCGCCATCGCCATCAACAGCGCCTCCATCCCGCCCTCGCGCTCGCGGCGCAGGACGCGCAGGCGTTCGAAGAACTCGCGGAAGTCCTTGTTGACCCGGCGGTTGCCGTCAATCGGATGGAGAAAGAAGTCGTGCAGGCGCGTGACGGTGAAGCGCAGCGAGGAGTAGCGCAATTCGTTGGGGAAGGCGTCCCACTCGGCCAGCGAGAGCGTGCGCACCGACTCGTAGCCCTGCATCACGTAGCGAAAGCGGTCGAGCGAATACTGACCGTCGACGAAGCACAGGGCGTTGACCGCGGTCGCGATGTCGAAGATGAACTTGCCGCGGCAGGCGGCCTCGAAATCGAGCACCGCGGTCAGTTTTTCGCCGCGAAACAGAACGTTGTCGGCGAACAGGTCGCCGTGAATGACGCCCTTGGGCAGCTTGCCTTCGAGGTAACGGGTCAGGTAATCGACCTCGTCCTCCAGGGTGCGCATGATCTTGCGGAAGTAGGCGGGCAGCCGGCCGCGCACCCCGAGATAGAGATCGGCGATGCGCTCGAAGGAGAAGCGGTTGTCGATGCCCTTCTTGTAGCCCTTGCCGATGACATGCAGCTCGCCGAGGGTTCGCCCGATAGTTTCGAGCTGGCTCGGGCGCAAGCGTTCTACCGCAACGATCCGGCCCTCGTGGTAGCGATAGAGCGAGGCGCACTTGCCCTCGTACTCGCGCCACAGACGCCCCATCCGGTCCTGCAGCGGATGCGGGCAGGGAAAGTTGTGCTTGCGCAGGAACGTGAGCAGGTCCAGTTCGCGTTTTACCTCGCCCTCGGTCTTGACCTCGTCAATCCGCAGCAGGAAACGCCCCTTGGCGGTCTCGACCAGGTAGTTGCTATTGACTGAGCCCTGGGTGATCCCGCCGACACTGAGGATGCGGCCGAGGTTATAATCGTCGCCGAGCTGCTCGAGGAACGATTTGGAAAGCTCGGTATATACAGCCATGTAGCTGACAACGGGTTTGTTGGATGATGCCCGCCGCAAGTCTAGAGACTGCCTGCCATCGCGTCAACTGCGATCTCGCGAAAGCCATTGTGCCGCAACATGTTTGCGCGCCGCACTTTACATGGTGCCTGCGGCGGTGATGGAATGCCGGCGGCAAATTGAGGAATCCGAGCATGGTCAAGGCGAAAAGCGTAGCCCCCCGCACCAGGGCTAACCCACCCGCCTGCGGACTCGAAGGGCGCAAGGCGCCGTCCTTCCAGCTGCCCGACGCCGACGGTACGCCCGTCGCGCTGGGCGATCTGCTCAAGCGCGGCAGCCTGGTGCTCTACTTCTATCCCAAGGACATGACGCCCGGATGCACCGCCGAGGCCTGCGCTTTCCGCGACGAGGCGGCGCGGCTCAAGGCGCTGGGCGCGCAGGTTGTCGGCGTCAGCGCCGACTCGCCCGATTCGCATCGCAAGTTCGCCGCCAAGCACAAACTCAACTTCCCGCTGCTCAGCGACAGCGGCAACCGGGTCACCCGGCTCTACGGCGTTTACAAGAAGAAGTCGCTCTACGGGCGCGAATTCATGGGCATCGAGCGCACGACCTTCGTGATCGGCCGCGACGGCATCGTGCGCAAGGTCTTTCCCAAGGTCAAGGTCGCCGGCCATGTCGACGAGCTTGTCCAAGCGCTGAAGGCGCTCGACTGAGCGCCCCTCGCTTCAAGGTAGCGCGAGTCGCCGGCGCTCAGGACGCCGAGCGCGAGCGCGGCTCGGCCGCGATAAGGTTTTCGCGCAGGAATTCCTTGAGCGGGCCGTCGACTTTACCGCCGAGGTCGTGTCCGTCATCGAACAGGCGGGTTTCGACCTTGACCCCTCGCTCCTTGAGTTTGCTCGCCAGGCGCTTGGCCTGGTCCACCGGCATCTTCCTGTCCTTCTCGCCGTGCAGAATGAGCACGCTGCAATCGAGCTTGGGCGGCAGATGCGCGATGACGCTGCGTTCGGCGAGCACGCGGCGGCTCGGCCAGACCTGGCGCAGGATCGCAAGCTTCTCGGGCAGCGGCGCCTCGGGCCAGAGCTTCAGCGTGTCGTAAAAGCCCGACTGGAGAATCACCGCGCGCAGCCGCGAGTCGCTGTCCATCAGCAGCCCTGCGGCGACTGCGCCGTCGGCCAGACCCCACACCGCGATACGGTCCGGATCGACGTCGGGGCGCTGGGCGAGCAGGTCAACCGCGCGGCGCGCAGCCTCGACCGCCTGCGGACCGACGAAGCGGCTCGGTCCCGAAGATTTGCCGTAGCCCGGGATGCTGATGCAGGCCTCGAGCAGCCCCATCTCGACGAAGCCGGCGCTCTTGCGAATACAGCGGCGCGCATTGCCCTCGCCAGCATTGAGCACGAGCAGCGCCGGCATCCGGCCCGGGTCGCCCGCGCTCGCGATGTAACCCTCGATATTGTAATGGTCGCTACCGACCGCGATTTGAAAGTTGAACGGTTGCGGCGCGGCCGCGCCCGCTGGCGGCGCGGCGCGCCGGCAGGCGGCAAGCGGCGCGAGGAGCAGGGCAAGGACCAGCGCTACCCTCAGCGCTCGGCGCGATTTATTTTGCGCAACGCCGCCCGCGCGCGCACAGCGTGGGATGCCGTCAGCTAGCGGCACGTCGGTCGTTTTACCACTGGCCGTCACGGGCGAGCTTACTCTATACATTCGCCGCCCGCTTTTGAAAGCACCCGTCGACCGCCAGGACCGGCGCACACGTAGCGGCGGCGGCATTGAAACGCCGGGCCGTTTAACCGATACTTTGATGCTCACTACGAGGAGCGCGCCGGACTCGCGCCGGCCTATGCGGATGGACACCCAGGCAGCAGCAGCGCTGATCGACTTCGACAAGGCCGGCGGCGTGGTCCCGGCCATCGCCCAAGACTATCGGAACGGGCGCGTCCTGATGGTCGCCTACATGAATCGCGAGGCCTTCGAGGAAACCCTGCGCACCGGCCACGCGTGCTACTTCTCGCGCTCGCGCAACCGCCTGTGGCGCAAGGGCGAGGAATCCGGCAACTACCAGGTCGTGCATGAAATCCGCACCGATTGCGACGCCGACACAGTGCTGCTCGCGGTTGAACAGCACGGCGATGGCGCCGCCTGCCACGAGGGCTACGAGTCGTGCTTCTCGCGCAAGCTCGACGGCGAGACGTGGCGCATCGTCGATACCCGCAAAGTCGATCCGGCCAAGTACGGCCCCGGCTACGGCCATCACCCCGCCAAGCCCGCGGATTGAGCGAAGCGCGCAGGCCGCCGCCTGCGCCGCGCCACGGTTCCTAACAGATTCAATTAAGATGAAGGCCCATGTCCACTGACGACAACGTACTCAGATTCGGCCTGCCCAAGGGCAGCCTCGAAGCATCAACGCTGGAGCTGATGCGCAAATCAGGATGGCGCGTATCGGTCGGCGCGCGCTCCTACATGCCGAGCGTCGACGACCCGACGCTGACCTGCCGGCTGCTCCGCCCGCAGGAGATGCCGCGCTATATCGCCGACGGCTCGCTCGACGCCGGTATCACCGGCAGCGATTGGATCGTCGAAAACGGTGTGGAACTGGTCGAGGTCGCGAGCTTTGTCTATTCCAAGGTTTCGCTGACGCCGACGCGTTGGGTGCTGGCGGTGCCTGACAATTCGCCCGTGCGCCGGTTGGAAGATCTCGAAGGCAAGCACGTAGCGACCGAGATGGTGGCGTTCACGCGGCGGGTCTTTGCTCAGCGCAAAATTGATGTAGAAGTTGAATTTTCGTGGGGCGCCACCGAAGCCAAGGCCGCCGAGGGGCTGGTGGACGCGGTGGTCGAAGTCACCGAGACCGGCTCCTCGCTGCGCGCCAATGGCCTGCGCATCGTCGAGGAGCTGCTGACTTCGACGCCGGTGTTGGTGGCCAATCCAGCGTCATGGGAAGTCGATTGGAAGCAGGCCAAGATTCGCCAGATCGGGATGCTTCTGCGCGGCGCGCTTGACGCCGAAAACCGGGTCGGGATCAAGATGAACGTCGCGCGGGAAAACCTCGAGAAGGTGATCGCGCTGTTGCCGTCGATCACGGCGCCCACCATCTCGCAGCTCTATCCCTCGCCCAATCTCAAGGGCAAGGAGTGGCTGGCGGTCGAGACGGTTATCGCGGAGCACACCGTGCGCGAGCTGTTTCCCAAACTGCTAGAAGCGGGCGCGGTTGGGATTATCGAATATCCGCTCAACAAGATCATTTGAGTCCAGCCCCGGAAAGCTCGCAGTGAAAAACTTCGCGCCGCCGGCCACCTCCGCTCTTGCCGTTGCCCTTTTCGTCATGCTGACCGCGTCGTGCCGACATCCGGATTCAGCTCGCCTGGAGGCGCCGCGCGCCGCCGCAGACGTGGCGATGGGCAGGCGATGGCATCTGGCCGAAGAAACTATTGGCGCTGACAGCGCTGAGTCCTACAAGGCGGGCGCGGTAGCGCTGCGCACGCTCGACCCCTTCGGCACGATGCAGGTCAACGAGCTCTTCTACCACGGCAAGCTGGTGATGGTGCCGGCGGGCACGTTGGTGGTTGCGGCCGGACCTCCGCCCGCCACTGCGGCGAGCGCAATCCAAGTTCGCGTCCTGGAGGGCCCGCAGTCGGGCAAGACGCTGTGGCTGTATCCCGAATCGGCCGAGCGGATGGGCTTCGCCCCGACGCAGACCAAGCGCTAGACCGCGCAGGTCCCGGCTTCGTGGTTCTCTGACGGCGCCGCCTAGCACGCGCTTGCATCGCCGCGGGATCGTCTCTTAAATCGGCGCCAATGACAGCCGACGCGCGCCCGGCAGTCGTCGGGGAGGAGGACTGCGGTGATCCATTTCAACGCCTTCACCCAATGCTCGATCTGCCCGCAATCCAAGGGCCAGTGGAAGCATCCGGCCGACCGTTCCTCGACCGGTTACCGCGACCTCGACTACTACGTCGAGATCGCGCGCACGCTTGAGCGCGGATGCTTCGACGCGCTGTTCTTTGCGGATATCCACGGCACCTACGACACCTACCGCGGCACCCGCGAGGCCGCCGTGCGCCACGCAGTACAATTTCCGTGCAACGATCCGACCGTGCTGATCCCAGCGCTCGCGATGGCCACCCGCAATCTCGGCTTCGCGGCCACTTACAGCACGACCTACCATCCGCCCTATCAGGCCGCAAAACTCTTCTCCACACTCGACCATTTGACCCACGGGCGCGTCGGATGGAACGTCGTGACGTCTTACCTGCCCGACGCCGAGCGCAACGGGCTGGGTAAGGTGCTCCCGCATGACGAACGCTACGACCGCGCCGACGAGTACATGGAGGTCGTTTACAAGCTGTGGGAGGCGAGCTGGGAGGAGGACGCGGTGGTGCGCGACGTCGCCCGCGACGTCCATACCGATCCTTCCAAAGTCCACGAGATCCGCCATCGCGGAAAATACTTTGAGGTGCTGGGGCCGCATCTGTGCGAGCCTTCGCCCCAACGCACACCCCTCATCTACCAAGCGGGGTTGTCAGGGCGCGGGATGCAGTTCGCGGCGACGCACGCCGAGGCGGTCTTCGTGGTCTTTCCCAATACCACCGTATGCCGCGCGTACTGCGACCGGATCCGCGAGCTCGCCGCCGCACGCGGCCGCGACCCGCGCCATCTCAAGATCCTGCTCGCAATCTCGCCTGTCGCCGCCACGACCGACGCCGAAGCGCGCCTGCGCCATCAACAGATGCTCGAGTACGCCAGCCCCGAGGGCGCCTTCGCGCTGTTTGGCGGATGGACCGGGATCGACCTGTCGAAGTACGGGCCGGACGACAAGCTGGGCGAGGTCAAGTCCGAGGGGATGCAGTTTCTTGCGCAGTATTTCTCCTCGGTGGATCCGACGCGCGAGTGGACGATGCGCCAGATTGCCGAGTTCCTTTCGATCGCCAGCGTGATGCCGGTGCCCATCGGCGACTACCGGCGGATCGCCGACGAACTCGAGCGCTGGGTCGTCGAAGGCGGCGTCGACGGCTTCAACTACTTCTCCATCGACACGCCGATCGACTACACGGTCTTCGTGGACCTGGTGGTGCCGGAACTCCAGCGCCGCGGCCTGATGCGCAAGGAATACGAAGCGAGCACGCTGCGCGAGCACTACTTCGGCAAAGGCAATCGCCGGCTCGCCGACGATCATCCGGGCGCCGCGTATAGTTGCTACCGCCGCCGCGAATCGGCCCCTGCCGCCGCGCGCCGCTCCGCCTGACCGACGCGCCTTAAGTCGGCGGCAGGACCAGCTCCTGGCCCTTCTCGACGATGAGCAGGGCAAGAATTTTTGCCGGGCGCTTTTTGCTCGGATTGCGCGCCACGCGATGGACGTGCATCGGGAGCTCGTACCACGACTGCCCCGCCTTGTAGGTCACCGGCTTGCCCGGGTCGACTTCGCTAATCACCGTGCCTTCGAGCACGTAAGCCGCCACCGAACCGGGATGGCGATGCGGGCTGGAGCTGGCGCCGGGCGCGAACTCGACCGTCACCACACTGAGCTGCTTGCCGGGGACGTCGGGCAGATCGTGCTGGAGCACCGGCCGCACGGTCACGCCCTCGTCCGAAGCGCCGGGGCCGGAAATTTTCTTGCCCGCGCTCTCCGAGTCCTCGGCCTGCGCCAGCGCTGCGATCAGTTCGATTCCGATAGCGGCGACTGGCCCAGCGGCCAGCGCCTTCATCATCTCGCGCCGGTTGATCATCGGGGGGGAGTTGCTCCTTTCGGATGAAGTCCACGGAAATTCCGCGCGCCGCGCGCTCAACCGCGTGCACGCGCTTCGAGCACCATCTGGGTCTGCGTTACGATCGCGAGCAGACGGCCGTCGGCGCCGGTGACTCGAGTCTGCCAGACCATCGTGCGGCGCCCACGATGCAACGGCGTGCATTCGCCGCTGACCATGGTGCCGACCGGCGCCGGCGCAAGGAAGTTGGTCTTTGACTCGATCGTCGTCGTGTTCTGGCCTTCGCTCAGGTTGAGGAAAGTTGCGCAGGCACCGAGCGTGTCGGCAAACGCCATCACGGCGCCGCCGTGCAGCACCGCGGGCACCGTGCACATGTCGTCGCGCACCAGCATCGTCGCGGCCACCCGCTCCGACGCCGCGTGGGTGAACTTGATTCCCAGCAACTCACCGAACGGCAGCCTGTTCTTGTCGAGAATCGCCAGACCGTCCATTGCCGCCTCCGTCTTTTGAAAGCCTGCATAGCACGCGATCCAAGGCCCGGCCCATTCCCTCCGAGGTAATGCGAGCGCCGGCATCAGGCCGTTGCCGATTCCCACGAACTCCGCAGCTTGGCCGATCTCGTCGGACGGCCTGCCTACTCGCCCGTCCATTGCGGTTTGCGCTTTTGCGCAAACGCAAGCGGCCCCTCAATCACGTCCTTCGACTTCCACAGCGCCGCAGTAGCTGGGAAATGATGCTTCGAGGCCTCCTCCAGCGACATCCCCAGCCCGCCCATCGCGGCCTCCTTGCTCGCCCGGATCGACACCGGCGAGCACTCCATGATTTCGCTCGCCCAGCGTTCTGCGGTCGCCATCAGATCCTTCAGCGGCACGACCTCGTTGACCAGGCCCCATCGGTGGGCCTCGGCGGCGGTGGTGTGCCTGCCGGTCAGGATCATGCCCATCGCGATCTTGAGCGGAATATGGCGCGGCAGGCGGTGTACGCCGCCGGCGCCCGCCATCAGTCCCACGCGCGGCTCGGGCAAGCCGAAGCGCGCGTGCTCGGCGGCGATGATCAGGTCGCAGGCCAGCGCGATCTCGCATCCGCCACCCAGGGCGAAGCCGTTGACCGCGGCGATAATCGGCTTGGTAATGTCGAAACGGGCCGTGATGCCGGCGAAGCCGCCTTTGCTCATCGGCGGGCGCTCGCCGCGATGCTCGGCGGTCCACTTGAGGTCGTTGCCAGCGGAGAATGCGCGTTCGCCCGCGCCGGTGAGAATGGCAACCCACATTTCGCGGTCGGCCATGAAGTCGTCCCACACCTGGTCCATCTCCAGATGGCAGGGCGGATGCAGCGCATTCATTACCTCAGGACGGTTGAAGGTGACGTAGGCCAGGTGGCCGCGCTTTTCGTACTTGATGAACTTGAATTCCATCGCTCGCCTCTCTTTCCTGCGTGGCGCAATCGGCGCGCCGACGCCGATCGTTCCGACCTCGATCATGCTTATGTCTGATTGTCCTCGCCGAGCAATTCGAAGAAGGCGTCGATGCTCTGCATGAGCTGGCGGCGGATTTGCGCGCGCGTGCCTTCGATCAAATGCATCGTGACTCGGCCGGCGGTGCCGTCGTTAAGCCGCACTCGGGCGTCCTCGACCCCGGCGACCTCGCTCTGGCCGAACACGCGCATTCCGTAGACCAGCGCGGCGCGCTGCGCGGCTCCTTTGACCAGCCTCAGCTTGCGCGGCATCAAATCCTCCTCGTCGCCGGCTCTTCCGGCGCAGCCCTTATAGCACGAATGCGCGCCGCCCCGCGCACGGACAGCGCGATCCGATGCGCGTTGCCCCGGCGCGCGTGATCGCTTCACTGCGCAGGTTGGTACTCGCGCAATCGCTGCTCGATGGCTGCAACCCGCCCGCATGGTCGAGCATCTCGATGCGTAAGCGGGCGCCGAAACGCAATACGAGGTGCGCGGTTTGCCCTCCTCGAGCGTCTCGATTGTGCGCAATCCCAGTGGTCGAGCGCCGCCTGCATGGTGCGCGCAATCGACTGTGGAGCAACGACGCGCGCCAGGTCGCGTAAAACGCCGACTAGCCTGCCGTCAGGTCCATGCTGGAGCTGCCCAAGCTTCATCAGCCCTCGCGCTTGCGCTCGGAAGATCGTGCAGCGCGGGGCGGCGCGCAAGCGCAGTCCGAATGCGCGGGTACGTTGACATCGCCCGCGGTTGATGACGAAATCGAGCGCGATGAACAAGCGGCTGTTGGTTGTCACCGCCCTGGCGCTGACGCTGGCCGGCGCCGGATGTGGCGTCGCCTATCAGGCCAGCACCGAGCTGCGCGCAAGCCGCATGCAGCGCGACCTCAAGGCCGGCGAGAGCAAGCGCGACGTGCGCAATGCGTGGGGTGAACCCGACCTGCGCCAGGACCTGAGCAACGGCGCCGAGGTTTGGAGCTATGCCAAACGCGCCAACTCCAACGACATTGCGGCCTCCCTCCTGTACACCAACGTCAAGGAAGGCGACAAGGGGGACTTCCTCGATCTGACCTTCGTTGACGGCAAGCTCGCCTCATGGAAGGAAGCGGTCCACACGATGCCTGCCAAGACCGGCGGGCCGGGTTTCAGCTTCGGCGTGGGCCCCTCGGCGACCACCGGCTCGGTCGCTCATTACTAGCGCGCCGTAGCGAGCATAGGCATGTTGCAACTTCACCGGGCCATCGTGTCTAATTGATGCTGGAATGTTTGCGAGTGGAGATCGGCGCGCGCGCGGTTTAGCTGCTCGCAAGCGCCTGCGACGGCGGTTTCCGGCAATCTGATGGCGACTGCGCACAAGAGCTTCGAGTCAATTCTGCTCGACCGCTCGTGGGTCTCCGAGCAGGATCTCGAACGGGCCCGCCAGCGCAAGAAACCCGGACAGGGCCTTGCCGACGTGCTGATCGATATGGGAGCGCTGGAACCCCAGCGGCTGGCACGCGCTCTTGCGCAGGAATACTGGCTGCCCTTCCAGGCCCATATCGACGAGCACGCCATCGATCCGACGCTGCTTGGCAAGGTTCCGATTAACTACGCGAAAAAGAATCGAATCCTGCCGCTGAGCTCCAACGGCGACGGCATCATCGTCGCGATTGCCGACCCGGCCAAATACGAGCCGCTCGACGACCTCCGGATGCTGTTCGGCGTCCCGCTCCATCCGGTGGTCGTGCCGCCGGCCGTGCTCGACGAAGCGATCAACCGCGCCTATGACCAGGCGACCACCACCACAGCGCAGGACCTGATGATCGACCTCGAGGAGGAGCGGCTCGACGTCGTCGCGAGCGAGTTGGCCCAGGAGCCGCGCGACCTGCTGGAATCCGACGACGCCGCGCCGATCATCAAGCTGGTCAACGGGCTGCTCTCCCAGGCGGTCAAGGATCGGGCGAGCGACATCCATATTGAGCCATTCGAGCGCGAGCTGGTGGTGCGCTTTCGGGTTGACGGAATGATGTACGACGTCATCTCGCCACCCAAGCGCTTTCAACCCGCCATCACCTCGCGCGTCAAGGTGATGTCGGGGCTCAACATCGCTGAGAAGCGCCTGCCACAGGACGGCCGCATCAGGCTGCGCATCGCCGGCCGCGACATCGACATTCGCGTCTCGTCGATCCCGACCGCCTTCGGCGAGCGCATCGTGCTGCGTCTGCTCGACCGCGCGCAGGCGCTGGTCGACCTCAGTCTCGACCATCTGGGATTCTCCGGCGATAACCTGGGGCGCCTCGACCGTCTAATCCGCCAGAGCCACGGTATCCTGCTCGCGACCGGCCCGACCGGCTCGGGCAAGACGACGACGCTGTATGCCTGTCTGGCACGGATCAATTCGCCCGAGAAGAACATCATCACGATCGAAGATCCCATCGAATACCAGCTCCACGGGATCGGCCAGATGCAGGTCAATCCGAAGATCGAGCTGACGTTCGCCAACGGCCTGCGTTCGATCCTGCGCCAGGACCCCGACGTGATCATGGTCGGTGAGATCCGCGACAGCGAGACGGCCGAAATTGCGATTCACGCCGCGCTCACCGGTCACCTGGTGTTCTCCACGCTGCACACCAATGATTCTTTCGGCGCGGTGACTCGCCTGGTCGACATGGGGATTGAGCCCTTCCTGGTCTCCTCGTCGATCCTGGCGGTCCTGGCCCAGCGGCTGGTTCGCCTGCTCTGCCAGAATTGCCGCGAGCCGTACACGGCCGGTGCCGCGGAGCTCGCCCGCATCGGACTTGAAGGAGTGCCCCTCGACGGACCGATCTACCGGCCGGCGGCGGCCGGCTGCCGCGCGTGCCGCGGCACCGGCTATCGCGGGCGCACCGCGATTCACGAGCTGATGGTGATGGACGACGAGGTGCGCACGCTGGTGATGCAGAAGGCGGACGCGGCAACCATCCGGCGCCACTGCACGTCGCGGGGGATGAAACTCTTGCGCCGCAACGGCGCCGAGCGGGTTCTCCAGGGACAGACCACGATCGAAGAGCTGCTGCGGGTCACCCAGGAAGACATCCTGTAGGGCGCGCGCGGCGGCACGGACACACGCGCGATGCCTGTCTTCGCCTATCGCGGATTGGCTGCCAACGGCCGCTCGGTAGCGGGCGTCGTCGATGCCGACAGCGTGCGCAGCGCGCGCGGCAAGCTGCGCGAGCGCGGCATCTTCCCCACCGAGCTCGCCGAAGAGGCGGCCGCACCGCGGCGGCGGCTGGCCGATTACTTTGTCTCTTTCGGGCGGCGGATCCCGCCCGCCGAGCTCTCCCTGCTCACCCGCCAGCTCTCCTCGCTGCTCGGGGCGGGCGTCCAGCTGGTTGACGCGCTGAGCGCGCTTGCCGACCAGTCAACCCGGCCCGGGACCAAACGCCTGCTCTCACAGGTGCGCGAACGTGTGCGGGAGGGCAGCTCGCTGGGCGACGCGCTGGCGGCGCATCCCGACACCTTCTCAGACCTTTACGTCGGGATGGTGCGCGCGGGCGAGACCGCGGGCGCGCTGGAGACCGTGCTCAATCGCATCGCCGACTTCAGCGAAAGCCAGGCCGAGTTCGTAGCCAAGGTGCGCCATGCTCTGACCTACCCGGTCATCATGATTTGCGTGGGCTCGGCCATCATGTTCTTCCTTATGAGCTACGTCGTGCCGCAAGTCGCGACGATCTTCCAGCAAAGCAACGCGGCGCTGCCGCTGCCGACCCGAATTCTGATCGCGCTGTCGAACTTCCTCTCCAACTACTGGGTGGCGCTAGTCGCGCTTATCGCGGGCGCGATCGCCGCGATTAGCTGGGGACTGTCAACCGCGCGCGGGCGGCGGATCTACGACACCTGGCTGCTGCGCCTGCCCTACCTCGGCCCCACCGTGACTCGCGTCATCTGCGCGCGCTTCGCCCGCACGCTGGCCACGATGCTCCAGAGCGGCATCCAGCTCCTGCCCGCGCTCGCCTCGGTCAAGCACGTGGTGACCAATGGGTTGCTCGCCGACGCAATCGAGGAGAGCCGCACCTCGATCCGTGAGGGCCACGGGATGAGCCATCCGCTATCCGCAAGCGGACTCTTCCCGCCGCTGCTGATCGAGATGATCAAGGTTGGCGAGCGCTCGGGCGAGGTCGAGCAGATGCTCGAGCGGGTGGCCGACACCTACGAGCGCGAGGTCGAGCGCTCGCTCAGCCAGCTGACCTCGCTGCTCGAACCGCTGATGACGCTGGCGATGGCGGGGATTATCCTCTTCATGATGCTCGCGATCCTGCTCCCCATATTCCAATTGAATCAGTTGATGAGATAGCGACACAGGGAAGACCAAGCGTGATGGACACACAAGTGCGCCGGCGCCGGCTCAAAGAGGGCTTCACCCTCATCGAGATAATGGTCGTGATCCTGATCCTGGGCCTGCTGGCGACCATCGTCGTGCAGAGCCTGCGCGGCGCCACCGACAAGGCCAAGCGCACCAAGGCGCAGGCCGATCTTGCCGAACTCAAGACCGCGCTCGACCGCTACTACCTCGACAATGGCTACTACCCGACCAGCGATCAGGGCCTCCAGGCCCTGGTCCAGGCGCCAACCGGCGGACGCATCCCGGCCAACTACGAGGAAGGCGGCTACATCGAAAAGCTTCCGGTCGATCCCTGGGGCAACGCCTACTTCTACCAGAGCGACGGCAACAGCTACGTGCTCAAGTCCTTCGGCGCCGATGGCAAACCCGGCGGCACCGGAAAGGACGCCGACATCGACGGCAGCTCGTCGTGAGCCCGCCTAGCGGCCAACTCGCACGGCGAAGTGGCGTGGCGCACGATCCGCGAGCGCCGCATACCCTGCGTGCGGGCGCACCGCGGCTTGCAAACGCATGTGCCCGGGCGGCTCGCGGGTTCACTCTGCTCGAAATCGCCGTCGTAATCTTCATCATGGGGCTCATCATGAGCCTGGCGATACCGTACTTCGGCGGCCTACACAGCGCCGAGCTTAAGAGCGAGGCGCGCAAGCTCGCCGGTCGCGCCAGTTATCTCTATGACGAAGCGTCGGCGCAGGAAGTGATCTACCGAATGACCTTCGACATCGACCATAACGTCTACTTCGTGACGCGCCTGGATCCGTACGCACCGCATCCCAAGTTCACGCCGTTCGCCGGCCTGTGGGACGGCCAGGTGGTGATGCCGCCGGGGGTGCGGCTGCGCGACGTCTCGGTCGAAGGCATCGGCGGCGCACGCGCCGGCGCGATAAGCTGCCAGTTCTATCCCGACGGCTACGCCGACGCGACCGTCATCCACATGGTGACCGATGCCGGCAAGGTCCTCACCCTGAGCATCAACCCGCTGACCGGCGGCGTTGCGATCGTCAGCGGCGACGTGGCGCCGACCGCGGCGCTCGCGATGGCGCAGTGAGGCCGCGCCAATACGAAGCACCAAAGCGTGCCTGCCTTGGACTCCAGAGCAACACCGACATCGGCACTCCTTTTCACTTCGGGGCAGGGCTCTGGAGTCAGGCCGTTCGCCGAGCGCAGGCTCCCCGCCCCGGAAGAGGTTCGTCGTGCACGCGGCGTCCCCTCCGGCTTCACGCTGCTCGAGGTGCTGATCGCAATAGCGGTGCTGGGGATCGCACTGTTGGCGTTGCTCTCGCTAGATCACGAAGACCTCCAGAGCGTGATCCGCGCGCAGGAGATCTCGCGGGCCGCGATGCTCGCGCAGACGTTGATGACGCAGGCCGAGCTGCAACGCATTCCGCCACCCGGTACCACCAGCGGCAACTTCGAGCAGCTCTATCCTGGGCGATATCGCAATTTCCGTTGGACACGCAGGGTGGAGCCGTCGCCAACCTTCCCTGACCTGCGCAAGGTCGAGATTCGTGTCTTGTACGGCCCTCGGTTCAGCCGCAGCTTTGACCTAGTCGAGTTCCTCCACGACCCGCGTCCGCGCGTGCTGACGCCGCGCGGCCAAGCCCCGCAGAACCCGGCCCTCCAGGGCGCCGAGCCGCAAGCGCCCCTCGGGGGATTCGGAGCGCCCGGGCCGCTCGGCGGTCCGGGTGGCGTGCAAGGCGGCCCGCTCGGAATGCAGGGGATGCAATGACGCGCCCGCGCCCCCTTCACAAGCCGGTTGCTGCCGCGCGTGGATTTGCCCGCGGCTTCACGCTCATCGAAATGATGCTCGCGGTGGCGATCCTCGGAATCGTCATGGTGATGCTGGCGGGATCGTTCCACGCAGTGGTCGCGGGCAAGACCCACGCCGAGGACCGGCTGCTCGGCGGCCGCGCCGCGCGCGCCCTGCTCCGGCAGATCACGAACGAGTTACACGGCGCTATCCAGACACCGCTGGTCTTAAGCCGCGTCCTGCTGGTGGGCCAGGCCTCGATGCGCAACGGCGTCCCGCTCGACAGCCTGTCGATCTCAACCATCAACGTCGGCCACCGTCGTGCCGTTAGCGGCTTTGGGGCCGAGGAGGCCATCGTCTATTCGGGCGTGCCCAATCCGCGGCACCCGGGATGGTTCATGCTGATGCGCCAGGAGCAAAGCGCGCTGCTCGGGGCGACCGCCGGCATCAAGCTGGCACCGCCGGTGGTGCTCGCGGCCAATGTACTTGCGTTCCATCTGCGCTACTTCAACGGAAATATCTGGCTGGAAAGCTGGGACTCCCACAGCATGCCGCCAGGCCAACAGCTGCCCCAGGCGGTATCGATAGACGTCGTGCTGGCTGGTCTCGGCCGCGCGCCGATTGAACTTGCGACCCAGGTGACGCTGCCGATGGCGATTGCGCAATGGTGAAGGCGTTCAGACGAAGCGAGCATGGCGTGGCATTGCTGGTCACGCTGATGGCGCTCGCGCTGATGACGCTGCTGGTGATGGACTTCACCACGGCGGCCGCGCTGGGCTACCGCTCGGCGGCCGGCCAGGCCAACCAACTGCGCGCCGAGTACCTGGCCCGCTCAGCAATCAGCGTCGGGCTTTCACTGCTCGCCACCGACTCGCAGCAAGACGCGCTGGCGCGCACTCCGCACGACGGTCTCGACGAGGCGTGGTCGCAGCCCTTCCCGCCGGTGCCGCTGGGCGGTGGCAGCGCCCAGGTGTCGATCGTGGACGAGGCGCGCAAGATCAACATCAACCTGCTGGTCAACCAGCGCACCGGCCAACTCAATCCCGTTTACGTCGGGATCGTCGAACGCCTGCTGGCCAACGTCGGCGTTTCACCCCAACTCGTCCCGGCCATTATTGACTGGCTCGACCCCGATAGTGTCGAATCACCGGGAGGCGCTGAGGCGACGTATTACCTGACTCTCACTCCGCCATATGAACCGCGTAACGGTCCGATGCCCACCATCGGCGACCTCAGGATGATCCGGGGGGTGGATGACGCCACGTTCTTCGTCTTGCAGCGGTATCTGACCGCTGCGCCCGAGCCGCGGGTGAACATCAACACCGCGCCGCCCGAAGTCATCGCGGCACTGCTCCCGCAATTGTCGGCCAATCCGTCGCTGGTCAAGCAGATCGTCCAAGCGCGCATGGTGCAGCCATTTCTCGTGATCACCGACGTCGGCAATCTGGCCGGGATGGGCGAGCTCGGTGTGCCGCTGATGCGACTGATCACAACCCGCAGCTTCTACTTCACGGTCAGGGGGATGGGGACCTACGCTGGCGCCCGCGCACGTATCGTCGCCACCTTTCGGCGCAACGCCAACGGCACCGCGATGCTGGCGAACTGGCACGAGGGCTGACGCGGAGCGGGGGGCGGCGATGGCGCAGCGAATCCTGGCGATCGAGACGGCGGGTGATTGGGCGCGTGGCGCGCTCGCCGAGCGGAGCTGGAACACCTTCCAGATCCTCGACGTTGGCGAGGAGCGCCGCGCCGAGGGCGAGCCCGACCTGGCGCCGGCGCTTAGGCGCCTGCTCGCCGGCGCCGGCAAGCCCGACCTGGTGCTCTCCGCGCTGCCGGGCGAACTCGTGATCAAACGGATGCTGGCGCTCCCGTTTAGCGACCAGCGCAAGCTCGCCCAAGTCGTACCTTTCGCGCTCGAAGAACACCTACCCATCGGCGTTGACGACGCGGTGGTCGCTTTCGCGCGCCTCGGACACGAGGGCGAGCAGACGCTGGTGATGGCTGCGATGGTGCGCAAGGAGGACCTCCATCGCCATCTTGAGATGCTCGCGCGCGCCGGGCTCGATCCCAAAACCGTGACCCTGGGCGCGCTCGCCCTCGCCTCCCTGCTGGCAAGAGTGCGCAACGGGCGCGCGGGCAGCCATCTGCTGGTCGATCTCGGTCACGGCTCGACCTCGATGGTGCTGCTTGACGCGGGCGGGACGCCGCGGGCGATCCGCACGGTCGCCGCCGAGTTTGGCGCGGGTAACGGCACGCCGGCTCCCGGTGCGTCGGCGATCCTCGGCGCGATGCGCCAGACGTTGCTGGCCCACAGCACCGACCACGAACAGCCGGAACTGGTGCTGACCGGACCGGGCGCCGCAACGCCCGAGGTGCGTCAACAGGTCGCCGAAACGCTGGCGGTTCCGGTCCATACGCTGGACGAGTTCGACTGCGCGGCGCTGCTGGGCCGGATGGCGGGGAAATCAACCCGCTACGCGGGATGCCTCGCGATGCTGCTGGGCGAGGCGCCGGGCGCCGGAGTCGAACTGCTCAACTTTCGCCAGGGGGAATTCGCGTTTCGCGGACGTACCGGCGATCTCGGCCCCCTCCGCACAACCTTCATCCTCGCCGCCGCGGTACTCGCCGCCTTCCTGCTCCACTTCGGTATCGGAATTTCGGCCAATCTCCGCCAGCTCAGCCGGATCAATCGACAGATCGCGACCATCGCTGCGCCGGCGCTCGGTTCGCACACGGCAGGCGCCGACGTCAAGGCTGAACTTACGCAGCGGCTGGCCGCGATGCGCAAAGAGCTGCACGTGATGGGCGGCGGGGGAGCCGCCGTTTCGCCGCTCGAGACGCTGCTCAAGGTCTCGCGTGCTCTGCCGCCTCATCTGGGAGCTCAGGTCACCAACTTCACGATCGAAGAGGGCGCGATCAAACTCGACGGCAGCGCGGATTCCTTCGCAACCGTGGATCGCGTCAAGCGCGCGCTGGACTTGAGCGGCTTTTTCCGCGACATCCAGGTCACCCGCGCCACGGCCGGCTCCGATCCGAGCAAGGTCGAGTTCCGCCTGACCGCGAACGTGCGCGAGGGAGCGCCGGAGTAGCCGATGTTCGACGCGATACGCAAGCGGCTCGAACGTGTAGGCGGCGCGCTGGCCGCGCCGTTAGCGTCCGGATGGAACGCGCTGCGCGCGCACGGAAGAGAGGCGTTCGCCCCGCTCGCGGCGGCAGTTCGCGCCAGGTACCAGAAGCTCGAACCGCGCGAGCGTCTTCTGGTGCGCGTCCTCGGCGTGGTGTTCGCCTTCTTCCTTGTCTACAACTTCGTTTACGCGCCGATCGCGGCTGCGGTTGGCGGGTTGGGCAGCCGCATCCAGCAGCGCCAGCATGATGCGGTGGACGTCGCGCACATGGTGCGCACCTACTGGCAACTCCAGGCCGACCTCGCCACGATGCGCAAGCGGACGGTGCCGGCGGGCGGGGATTTTTCGCTCTTTTCGGTAATCGAGCAGGCGCTGACAAGTGCGCCCGGTAAGGACAAGATCGGGTCGATCACGCCGGCCGACAAGCAGATCCCCGGCGGCCTGACCCAGCATACGGTCGAGGTCCGGCTCAATGCACTCAGTCTCGGGCAGATCGTGGACACGCTCTATGGCCTGCAAAGCCTGAACGTCCCGGTGACCGTCTCCAGCCTGCATATCGCGCGCCGCACCCAGGATCCGCATACGTTCGACGTCGACATGACCTGCGTCGCGCTGGGCCGCAATGCGTGAGCAGCTCACCGTGCGGCTTGTCGCCTTCGCGCGTGCCCACCTGCGTGCCCTCGCCTATTCCGGCTTCGGCGTCGCCGTGTTTGTGGGTTCGCTCGCCGCAACCTTTCCGTACGCGGCCACGCTGTCGGCGCTGCTCCAACCTTTCAGTCTCAGCCTGAGCTCGGCGGGCCAGGGATTCAGCCCGCCAATCGGCGCCGCGCTCAGCGACGTGCGGCTCGTTTCAACCGAGCCGTCGGCGCCGTTCGAGCTTGAAAGCTCAAGCGTGACTCTTGCGCCAGCCTTCGGCGCGCTGTTGCTGGGCGAGCCCGGAGTACGCGTGCGCGCACACATGTACGGCGGGGCATTGCATGCGACGGTCTATCGCAAGGGCGCCGGAATCGGCCTCAGTTTCAGCCTGAGCGACGTCGGCCTGGCGCGGATAGCCGTCCTGCACAGCCTCGGCGCCAACGTGTTGGGCCGGCTCTCTGGCGACGGCTGGGCGCAGCTTGCGGGCAACGACCCGAAGGGGGCACGTGCGCAGATCGACTTTCACGCCGCCGATCTGACGATCCGCGTGGCGCGCGGCTTCGCACCCATTCGTTTGGGCGCTGTCAAAGGCTCGCTGCGGCTGGCGCGCGGCGCGCTCGAGGTGACCCGGCTCGACGGCCGCGGCCCCGACGGCATCGTTTCCGGGCGCGGCACCGTCCGTCTCGGACCCGACGCCGCGCAGACCGACGTCGACCTGCGCGTCACGATCGAGCCTTCGCCCGCGGGGCGCACACGGCTGGGCGTGCTGTTCGGCCTCCTGCCCCATCCGCCCGGGCCACACCAGCCCTACGTACTGACCGGCCCGCTGCTGCGCCCGTCAATCAGTTGACGAAAGGGCGGCGACGGCGGAACCGGCGCATGTGCGTCATTTCGGCAGCGCGGCGATAAATCTCTCGACCGCCTGCTGGAAACGAACGTCGGCGGGCACCGAGACGTGATCTCCGCCCTCGATGAGCTCGATGCGCGCGTCGGGAAACCATCCGGCGAGCGGACGCGGGTCGCCGGCGATCGCGTCGCGATCGCCCGTCGCTACCATCACCGGGATCCTCAGGCGCGCGAGCGCGGCGAAATCGACCGAGGCCTCGGCGTCGGTCGTCTCCTCGGCGCTGATGTAGGCGGCGAGCGCGCGCAGATCCTTGCCGTTGCGCTCGGCGCCGCGCCGAAAGCGGCGCGCCATCACGTCCTCGATCATCGCGGGGTCCTCCTCGAGCAGGGCGGCGGCGATGCGATTGCGCTGACCGGGGACCCTGATTTGCCCGCCCACGCCGAAACCGCCGAGCACGGCGGCGCTCAGGCACCCCTGATGGCGCATCAGCATCTCCAACGCGATCCGGCTGCCCATCGAGTAGCCCACGATCCGTGTACGCTCGATCCCCAGATGGCCGAGCAGGCGCACGATGTCGCCGCTTACGATTCCCAGGCCGTACAACGCCGGATCGTGCGGTTTGTCGCTCTCGCCGTGGCCGCGCACGTCGAGCGCGAGCACGCGCGCGCGCCGCGCCAGCCGCTCGACCATCCCGGTGCGCGTCCAGTTCTCCAGCGCGCTCAGGCCGAAGCCGTGGACCATCACCACCGGTGCGCCGCGTCCCTCGTCCAGGTAGTGAATTCGGATTCCGTCGGAATCGAAGAATGGCATCGCGAGCCGGGTCCGTCTCGGCTCAAATCCTAATCGGCGCGGCGGCGGCTGAGCAACCGCGCGGCTTGCGCACCTGCGCGCGATAGCGGCACAATCGCGCTGACTCTGATCTCCTTGCAACCGGGTACACGATGCCGTCGCAAGCCAACAAGCTCGGACTCCATCTCTCGATCGTCTCCTCCGCCTTCAACTCGATCGGCGATCTCTCGCGCGAGGCCGAGGAGAGCGGTTACTCCTCAGTATGGGTCGCCGAAGTTGCCGGCCCCAATGCCTTCGTCAGTCTCGCGCCATGCGCACTGGCGACCAAGCGCGTGGACCTTGCCACCGGCGTGGTGCCGATCCAGATCCGCACACCGGGGGTGCTCGCGATGGAGGCGCTCGCGCTGAACGAGCTCTCGGGCGGGCGCGCGGTCGCCGGGCTCGGCGTCTCCAGCCCGGTGATCGTCGAGCGCTGGCACGGCGCGTCCTATCGGCTGCCGGTGACCGCGATGCGCGAGTGCGTGCATATCATGCGCGAGCTGTTCAAAAACGGCCGCTGCAAGTTCGAAGGCAAGGTGTACAGGTGCGACTTCCGCCACAGCCTGCGCACCACGGCCGCGCACCCGCCGCGGATTTATCTCGCCGCGCTCAACCCCCCGATGCTGCGGCTGGCGGGCGAAGTCGCCGACGGCGTGCTGCTCAACTACTCGCCGCCGGAGGTGATGGCCGAGAAGATCGCCGAGGTGCGCGCGGGCGCGACCAAGGCCGGCCGCAATCCCGACGAGGTTGATATAGCGATCTATCTGCGGATGTGCATCACTGACGAGCCCGACGCCGCGCTCGACGCGTTCAAGCGCGAGCTTGCCGGTTACGCCTTCGTCGATGCATACAACCAGATGTTCGAACATCAGGGGCTCGGCGCGCAGTTCGCCGAAGTGCGCCGGCTGTGGCGTGAAGGCAAGCGTGACGAAGCCCACAAGGCCTTCAGCGATGACGATATGCGCCGTATCGGGGCGTTCGGCCCGCCGGAGGCGGGCCGCAAGTTCGTCGCCAGCTTCCGCGCCGTCGGCATAACCCATCCGGTGGTTTTTCCGATCGGGCCGGGACGCACGGCCGAGCGCGATTTCCGCAACACGATGCGCGCGATGGTGGGTGCGTAAGCGCGCCCCGCGCCCTGCGGGCCGCGTGGCGCAGTGGAGGTGCGGCATGGAGGAGATGCGGGATGAAACAGACCTTCGCTCTGCTCGCTGCGGCGGTCCTCGCGCTTGGCGCTGCTGCGGCTGCGGCACAAACGCCGCCAAGCCAGGGCGCGTCCGCTGCCGCGGCGCCCGCCGCCGTCGCGCATCGCGGGCAGTTGACCGGCCAGCCCGAGGCGCTCTTCTCCCGGCTCGAGGCGGATCTGAGCGGCGGCAAATTCGGCCCCTTCACTATTATCAGCGTCGACGTCCCGACCCGCACGATCGTGGCGCGGCGGAGCAATATCGATTCGGCTAGCTGGGCGCGATGGGCGTTTTGCCGGATGGGGCCGCTGGACCTTCTCGATGTCCTGCGCGACGGCTCGGTCACGCTCACCGTCAGGCTCGAACCGACCACCAAATGGATAACCTGGGCGGTGGTGAAAGCCGACTTCAACGGAACATACGCCATCGGCGCCGAGGTCAAACAGACCCAATGCATCTCGACCGGCGTGCTCGAAGAGGACATCCTCCATCGCCTCGGCGCTGACGTCTCGTAGCCTGAGAGCGCAAGCGGGCATACCATGCGATACCCCTACAAGACTATCCTCTGCCCGATCGATTTCGACGAGAACTCGCTCGCCGCGCTCGCTCACGCGCGCCGCCTCGCCGCCGACATGGGCGCGACGATCCACCTGCTGCACGCGCTGCCGATCCTGCCGATGCTGACGGACAGGGGCAGTCTGCCGCTGGCCGCCGACGAGGCGTCGGCGGAAGCCGAAGCGACGCGCCGGCTCAAGGACGTCGCCCGTCGCCGCCTTGGCCGAACGCCCTATGCGATCCACACCCGCGTCGCGTTCGTCTCTGACGTCCCACGCAGTATCCTCGCCGTCGCGCGCGATCTCGATGCCGACCTGATCGTGATGGCTACGCATGGGCGCAGCGGGCTTAGGCACGTCTTCGTCGGTAGCGTGGCAGAGGCGGTCATGCGCAACGCGGCCTGCCCGGTGCTCACGATTCGCCCGATTGCCGGACCGTTGACCGCGCGTCCCGCCGCTGCGTCCAGGCGGCCAGCCGCTGCGTCCAGGCGGCGCGCCCCTTCCTCCTGAACCTTGGACCCCATCGGAAATTCGTCGCGCATGCGAAAGGCGCTGGGGCCCGCGATTGCGGCCGCGCTGGCCATTGCGAGCGCAGCTCCGGCCGCCGGCGCGCACAAGAACTTCACGCTGACGGTCGAGAACAAGCGCATCACCATCGGCACCGGGCTCACCTATGACGCCTGGACCTACGACGGTACGGTGCCGGGGCCGGTACTGCGCGCACGCCAGGGCGACGATGTAACGGTCGCGCTCTCCAATCCGAGCTCGATGGCGCACGGGCTCGACGTCCACGCCGCCGAGCTCGCCCCCAAACTCCATTTCGACGCGCCTCCGAACCAACGCAATCTGAGCTACACGTTCCGCGCCGCGAGCCCCGGCGTCTTTCTCTACCAGTGCAGCGCTATCCCTGCGCTCTCGCACGTCGCCAACGGGATGTACGGAATGATGATCGTCGATCCGCGCAACGGATGGCCCAATGGCAAGGCGCACGAGGTGATGCTCGTACAGGGCGAGTTCTACGGCACACCCGACGACAAGGGGCAGGTCGTCGGCGACAGCCGCAAGCAGATGGAAGAGCGGCCGGACTTCGTGGTCTTCGACGGGATGGTTGATCGCTTCGTCCAGCATCCGATTCCGATCAAGGTCGGCGAATTGGTGCGCGTCTTTTTCGTCAACGCCGGCCCCAACCTGAGCTCGACCTTCCACGTGGCCGGCGCGATCTTCAGCACCGTCTATCGCGGCGGCAATCCCGCCGACCCGCTTCATGGGCTCGCGAGCTTCGAGGTTGGGCCCGGCGACGGAGCGGTGTTCGAGTTCCGCGTCCACGAGCCGGGCGACTATACGTTCATCGATCACGCGCTGGCCCGCCCGCTCAAGGGCGCGCAGGGAATCTTTCGCGCCACGCGCTGACACGCTTGACGACGTCTGCCGCGCAGTACGTTCGCCCCTTGCCGCTGCACGGCGGTGCGTGCTAACGACGGTCGATAAGAGTCCACGGCGAGGAGGGCCGCACGTCGGCTGCCCGCCGATGCGCAACAAGGAAGGCGCCGATGGTTAAAGTAATACTTCAGCTCTATCCAGTGATTCCCGCCGCGAGCGAAGAGGAGCGCGCGGCCCTGCGCCCCATCGGCCGCCATCGCGAGCGCTACCAAGAAACCCTGCTCGGCTGGCACGACATCATCCGCGCCGCCGACGACCTCGGCGTATGGGGCGTCGCCACCATCGAGCATCACTTCTGGTCCGAGGGTTACGAGGTCGGCCCCAACCCGGGCGTGCTCAACGCCTACTGGGCGGCGATCACCAAGCGCGTACGCGTGGGCCAGCTCGGCTACGTGATGAGCACGCAGAACCCTATCCGGGTCGCCGAGGAGACCGCGATCCTCGACCATCTGTCGCAAGGCCGCTTCTTCGTGGGCTTCGCTCGCGGCTATCAGTCGCGATGGACCAACGTCGTCGGGCAACATCTCGGCACCCGCGCCACGACCTCGCCGTCGGCGGCCAAGGTCGATCCGGCGGCGCTGTTCGGCAAGAACCCGCAGAAACAGCATTTCGACGACGACGAAGTCAACCGCCGCATCTTCGAGGAAGAAGTCGATATCGTCGTCAAGGCATGGACCCAGGAGAGCATCGAGTACAAGGGCCATGCCTGGCAGATTCCGTACCCCTACGCCGACGGCGTCAACGACTGGCCGCTGGCCAAGATGGGCGTCACGGCGCGGCTGGGCGCCCCCGGCGAGGTTGACGCCGACGGCAACGTGCGGCGGGTCAGTGTGGTGCCCTCGCCCTACACGCGGCCGCATCCGCCGGTCTTCGTCGCCACCAGCGGCTCGCCCGAGAGCGCCGAGTACGCGGCGCGCCGCGGCTTTATCCCGCTGTACTTCACCTCGCTCAACACCGCGCTGACGCTGGGCAGCGCTTACGTCAAGGCGGCCCACGCGGCGGGACGCCCGACCTCACTGGGCCAGAACCAGGCGCTGGTGCGGATGCCGCATCTCGGCGACACGATGGAAGCGGCGGAGCAGTCGATCATCAAGTACGACTCCGACATCTTCCGTAACTTTTACGCGGCGATGGGCCGCCACAAGGTCGCACGCGAGGACGTCCCCAAGGCGGTCACCAAGTACGGGCTGTGGGTCGCTGGCACCGTCGATCACGTGCGCAAAACGCTGGTCGAGGAATACAAGCAGTTCCCCGCCGAGTATCTGACGCTCATTTATCACTACGCGCAGATGCCCAAGGAGGAGGTGCTGCGCCAGCTAAACCTGTTCATGAAGGAAATCAAGCCGGCGCTCGACGAGCTCACCGACTATCCGGCGGAGAGCGCCGCAGCGGCCGCCGGCGGCGCCAAGTAGCCGCTGCGTTCCCCGGCGGGAAACGGGACGCGGCCTAGCTCTCACGCTCATCGCGTTCACAGGCTGAAGCCTGTGCCTCACCGGCACTGCCATTGCGGCGGACGCTTCTCGGCGAAGGCGCGCGCGCCCTCGCGCGCGTCGTCGGTGGTCTGCAGCCATTTGTAGCCCTCGCGCTCGAGCCTGAGCGCGTCACCCAGCGGCAGGTCCAGCCCGCGCATCACGACCTGCTTGATCCGCTGCACCGCGAGCGGCGCGCTCTTGCAGATCTCAGCCGCGATTTCCTCGCACTTCGCCATCAGTTGCCCCATCGGCACGACGTGATCGACGAGTCCCAGCCGCAGCGCCTCCTGCGCGTCGATGCGGTTGCCGGTGTAGAGCATCTCGAGCGCGCGGCCGAGCGGGATCAGCCGCGGCAGCCGCTGAGTCCCGCCCCCTCCGGGCAGCCATCCAAGGCGCACCTCACCCAGACCGAACTGCGCGTGCTCGGCGGCCACCCGGATGTCGCAGCACAGCGCCTGCTCGAGCCCGCCGCCGTTGGCGTGGCCGTTGATCGCCGCGATGACCGGCTTGGTCAGCTCGAACATCACCTGGTAGGGCGAGTCGAGCAGGTCCTCGTTCGGCCGCTCGACATAGTTGGCCTTCACGTCGCTGCCGGCGCAGAAGGCACGCTCGCCGGCGCCAGTCATGATCGCGACGCGCAGCGCCGGATCCTCGCGAAACTCGCGCCAGATCCGCGACAACATCCCGTAGCTCTCAAAATCGCAGGCGTTGAGCACCTCGGGCCGGTTGATCGTGACATAGGCGACCGGCCCCTTCTTGTCGAACAACACCTTGGCCATCGTCGGATCCTCCCTGCGGCGGGTTCGCGCGCGGGCCGCTCTCAGCGCGCGGATTCGGGATCGATCAGCACGCCGGGGTTGAGAATCGCGTGCGGGTCGAGGGCGCGCTTGGCCGCTCTGAGCGCGCGCGCGAAGCCTTCGGGCCGCTGGCGGTCGTACCATGGGCGATGGTCGCGGCCGACCGCATGATGGTGCGTGATCGTGCCGCCGAGGTTGACGATGACCTCGGAGACTGCGGCCTTGATCTCGTCCCATTGTTCGAGCTCCGAGCCGCGCCGTCCGGGCGCAAGCACGGTGTAGTAGGGCGCGGGACCGTCGGGATAGGCGTGGGTAAAGCGGCAGGTCAGCGTTCCCTTGCCGCAGATGCGGCGGATCGCGTCGTTGCCGGTCTCCATCAGGCGCGCGTGGTAGTTCTCGAAGCGGTCCCAGGTGATCGCGGTTTCGAAGGTATCGCTCACCATTCCCATCGCGACCATCGAGTCGCGCAGATACGGCGCCTTGAGAAACGCCTCGCGCCACGCGCCGGCTGCCCCCGCATGCGTCGCCGCGGCGTCGGTGCTGGTCCTGCCCGCGCCCTCGGGCACCCGCCCGCCGAGGTCGGCACAGATCTCCAGCGCGCGCGCCATCCAAGGCTCTAACCCATGGTCGGCCGACTCGAAGGCCAGCACCAGCACCGCCGCCTCGCCCTGGTTGGCGCCGGCGTTGGCCGCCTCGCCCGGATCGAGCAGGCGGCAGTTGGCAGGATACAGTCCGGCCTGCGTTATCGCGCGCACCGCCTTGGCTCCCGAGACGAAATCGGGAAACGACACCGATGCGCCTGCGCGAAACTTCGGCCGGTCCTGCAGGCGCATCCAAGCCTCGGTGATTATCCCGAGGATTCCCTCCGACCCGATGAACATTCGGTCGGGGCTGGGCCCGGCGCCCGAGCCGGGCAAGCGGCGCGACTCGAGCGCGCCAGTCGGAGTGATCACGCGCACCGATTCCACGAAGTCGTCGATATGGGTGTAGAGCGTCGCGAAGTGGCCGCCCGAGCGCGTCGCGATCCATCCGCCAAGCGAGGAGAACTCGAACGACTGGGGAAAATGGCGCAGCGTGTAGCCGTGCGGGCGCAGCCGGTCTTCGAGCGCGGGGCCGTACACGCCGGCCTGGATCCGCGCGGCGCGCGAGAGGCGATCGACTTCGAGCACGCGATCCAGCCGCCCAAGGTCGATCGACACCGCGCCGCGCCAGTCGCCGCCCGACGGCGGCTCGACGCCGCCGACGACACTTGAGCCGCCGCCATACGGGGTTGCCGCGATACGCTCGCGGTCGCACCACTCGAGGACGCGGACGACTTCCTGCTCGTCGTGCGGGAAGGCCACGACGTCGAAGGGATTGGGATAGTGCCGGCGGAAGGCGCGCACGACGTCGCGATAGCCGCGCCCGTAGCTGTGGCTAGCACGGTCGTAGGTGCTGGTCGAACAGATCGCAGCGAGCGCATCGGGCGGCTTGATGCGCGGCGCGCGCAGGTGGAGTTCGGCCTCGCGCGGCGGGGGAGTGATCTCGAGCGGCCCCAGGCCGAAACGCTGCGAGATCCGCTCGGCTATCTGCCGCTGCTGCTCCGGGGTCGGTTGCTGATCCTCGTAACCCCATCCCCAAAACTTGCGCCTGCGCTGCTCAGCCATGTGAAAGCGTTTCCTCCGCGGTTCGTGACGGCCCAATTGTGTGATCGCGCGCCCGCGCAGGGCAAACCGAATCGGCGCGCCCGCTTGCGCGGCGCGGCGCGCGGTCGTATCTCTCGAAGACGCCGACTGTTCACCGGCCGAGTCGTGAGCGACCGCGATGATCGAACAGGGGATACAGGGGATTTCCGCCTCCGACCCGCATCCGCGCAAGCGGCTCAATGCCGCCGGCGTCGAGATGGTCTACGTCGATAGCGGCGCAGGCGATCCGATCGTCTTCCTGCACGGCAATCCGACTTCGTCGTATCTCTGGCGCAATATTGTTCCGCATTTGGCGCCGATCGCACGATGCCTTGCGCCCGACCTTGCCGGAATGGGGGCTTCGGGCAAAGCGCCGGACGGCTTGTACCGGCTGGCCGACCATGTCCGTTACCTCGACGCCTGGTTCGCGGCCCTCGACCTCGCAGAGCAACGGGTGACGCTGGTGGTGCACGACTGGGGCTCCGCGCTCGGCTTTCACTGGGCGCGGCGCCACCCCGGCGCGGTCAAGGGGCTCGCCTACATGGAGACTATCGTGCGCCCGCTTGCCTGGAGCGAATGGCCCGAACCCGCGCGCCCGCTCTTCCAGGCCCTGCGCTCGCCCGCCGGCGAACAATTGATCCTCGAGCGCAACCTCTTCGTCGAGCGCATCCTGCCCGCCAGCGTGATCCGCAAGCTGAGCGAGGCCGAGATGGAAAATTATCGACGCCCGTTTCGCGAGCCGGGCGAGGCGCGCCGCCCTACCCTGACCTGGCCGCGCCAGATCCCGCTCGACGGCGAACCTGCCGACGTCGTCGCGCTGGTCGAACAGTACGCAGCGTGGCTCGGTCAAAGCGCCGTGCCCAAACTGTTCATCAATGCCGATCCCGGCTCCATCCTGGTCGGCGCGCAGCGTGAGTTCTGCCGGTGCTGGCCGAACCAGCGCGAGGTTACTGTGAAGGGGGTCCACTTCATCCAGGAGGACTCGCCGCATGAGATCGGCCGCGCGCTCGCCGAGTGGTACCGCACCCTGTAGATAATGACGCGCGCGCCGCGCGCATCAATCGCCCCTAACCGAGGAGGAAGCCATGCCCGACAGCGAATACTCGACGCTGCTGTTCGACGTGCGCGACAACGTCGCCCACGTCACGCTCAACCGCCCCGACGCGGCCAACGCGCTCAACTCCGAAATGGCGCATGACCTGATGGACGTCGCATTGCGCTGCGAGGAGGACCCAAGCGTGCGCGCGATGCTGCTCGACGCGACGGGCAAGATCTTCTGCGCCGGCGGCGACTTGAAGAGCTTTGCCGCGCAGCCCAGAGAGATGCTCCCGACCTACCTAAAGAAGGTTACCTTCTATCTGCACAAGGCGATCTCGCGGCTGGCTCGGATGAAGGCGCCGCTGGTGATGGCGATCCAGGGCGCGGCGGGCGGCGCCGGGATGAGCCTGGCGTGCGCGGGTGATATCGTGATCGCGGCGGAGTCGGCCCGCTTCACGATGGCGTACACGCGGGCCGGGCTTACGCCCGACGGCTCCTCGACCTACTATCTGCCGCGGATCGTCGGGCTGCGGCGAGCGATGGAGCTAATCCTGCTCAACCCGGTACTCTCGGCGCGCCAGGCGTGCGATCTCGGAATCGTGACACGTGTGGTGCCGGACGCCGAGCTCGCGGCGACCGCCCAGGGAGTGGCGCGCGAGCTGGCCAAGGGCCCCACCCGCGCCTACCTCGGGGTCAAGCGGCTCCTGACCGAGAGCGCCGTTCATACCCTCGAAGATCAGATGGAACTGGAGACGGAATGGATCGCCGAGATGGGGCGCAGTGCCGACGGCCCCGAGGGAATCGCGGCGTTTCTGGAGAAGCGCGCGCCGAAGTTCCGCGGCTAATGATCGGCGCGCCGCGCGGAACTTGAAACGTGCGCGGGCCTCGGACGTTGTTGACGTCCGAGGCCCGCCTTTCTGATCAGTCGCTGTGTCTTGGCCGGGCTCGACTGATTTCAGTGGACTTTGACGAAGCGGACTACGTGGTTCGCAACCAGATCGTAAGTCGGATCAACGACGTGCGCCGGGCTGCGCGGCGCGGCGAGCAGCTTGTTGATGTCGATCACCGCCACGTAGGCGCGCGAGAATTCGCCGATTATGCCCATCGGCTTGCCTGTCGCGGGGCTGGTATATGCGGTCAGCCCGTGCGGATCCAGGGTCATCTCCCAGGGGTTGCCAGCCGGGTCGTTGGGCATCTGCGCCGACACCCAGTCTTTGACCGCCGGCGTGCCCGATCCCGAGGTTGCCGGCAGCCGGATTGCACCAAAGTCCGCACCCCCAAACTCGTCTTCGAGAATACCAACATGTCCGCTCGGCGCGATCGCCAGCCCGGTCGTCCCGGCCGAGGGGAAATTGAGCTCGGGCATGTTCTGAAGCTGCGCGGGCGCGGTCCATGAGCCGGGGCTGCCGGGAGTGAAGACCGCCTGCTTGAGGTCCGCGATGAACAGGTTGCCGGTGAATTCGTCGCTGGCAAGCGCGATATCCGTCGTGCAATCGATCGCGGAGCCATCGAGCTCGTCATTGGTGAAGATCTTGCTCCTGTCGGCGTAGCGGTAGACCACAGGCGAGCCGCTGCTGTAGTCAATTATCTGGTAATCGTTGAGTTCGGTGGCGGAAAGCAGCCAGTGCCTGTTCGGCTCGATTGCAGGCGACTCCGAGATGGTGCCGACACTGCTGGCATTCCCCGGCGCTTGCACGATTGGTCCGCCAGCTCCTGAGCCAAGGTCGAACGACTGAAAGCCCGCCCTGCTGCCGCTGCTCAGCGACATTCCGATGATGCCGATGTTCAGCACCGGATCGGCCATCGCGTTGCAATTGGTGCAGGAGCCGCCGGTGAAGCCAACCGATCCGCTCGCAGCGCTGGTGACTGCCCCCGTCAGGCTGGTGCCTTTGATGAAGTAAACGTCGTGGTTGTTGGCACTGCATACGATGGTGCCGGTCGCGCTATTGGCGGAACACGAATTGACGGCCTTGGGCGTGGCGATCGTTGCGCGCCCGACCCCGCCGCCTTCTATCGGCGTCAGGTAGATGCCGGTGGTCGAGCTGTCCCAGTTGCCCTTTGGAAAATAGATGCTGACATCGCCGGTCGTGCTGTTGACGTTGACCGCCATCGCGCCCGATGCGACACAGGCGGCGGCCACGGCTACCGGATTGGGCGGTGCCACGGTCAAAGGCGGCCTGCCCGAGCTACTGCTGTCGCCCCCGCATGCGCCGAGAAACAGCGCCATCCCCGCCAGCGTCGCAGCCAGGGTAAGGCCGCGTCGCAGCTCGCTGCTTTTGACAGACATCAGAGTTTCCCTCCCCCGCGCTCCGTGGAGCGCCTTCTTATTCACGCAAAAACAAGCAAATTGACGTTCTTAGCGGCTCAATTTCTATCGGTGTGCTCGCTTCAGGTTGGCAAAACGTGATTTCCTCCTTCCAAAGCGCTCAAAATTGCGCGCAAGCTACTGGCGTGCGCTAAGCGAAGCAAGCGTGGAGCCCCGCGACCACTGAATTTGACCCCGGCATCCCAAGTTTGCATTGATGGGGTTCGCAGGACCCGCCGTGCCCGCCTCGCGGGCGCGATGCTTCCGACCGCTGCTACCGGAGAGATTGCGCTATGGAATACGTCAAGCTTGGCAAGACGGGCCTCAGCGTCTCGCGCATCTGCCTTGGATGCATGAGTTACGGCGACAAGCGCTGGCGCGAATGGGTGATCACGGGCGACGAAGCACGCGAGCATTTCGCCGCCGCGCTCGAGGCCGGGGTCAACTTCTTTGACACCGCCGACGTTTACTCTGGCGGGGTGAGCGAGGAGATAACTGGGCGATGGCTGGGCGAGATGGCCGCGCGCGACGACGTCGTCATCGCGACCAAGGTCCACGGCCCGATGGGGCCGGGGCCGAACCGGCGCGGGCTAAGCCGCAAGCACATCCTTGAAGCCTGCGACGCCTCGCTGCGCCGCCTGCGCACCGATTTCATCGACCTCTACCAGATCCATCGATGGGACTGGCGGACACCGATAGAGGAGACGCTCGAGGCGCTCGATTCGCTGGTACGCGCGGGCAAGGTCCGCTACCTCGGCGCGAGCAGCATGGCGGCGTGGCAGTTCAGTAAGGCGCTCTATACAGCGCGCGAGCACGGATGGCATCGCTTCGTAGCGATGCAAAACCACTACAACCTGGTCTATCGTGAGGAAGAGCGTGAGATGATCCCGCTGTGCATCGACCAGGGCGTGGGCGTGATCCCGTGGAGCCCGCTGGCTCGCGGCTTCCTTGCCGGCAACCGCAAACCCGGCGGCACCGGCGACACCGTGCGCGCGCAGAGCGATCCGATGGCGCGCAGCATGTACTTCCGCGACTCGGACTTCGCGGTCGCCGACGCCGCCGTCCGCATCGCGCGCGAACGCGGCGTCACGCCCGCGCAGGTCGCCTGCGCCTGGATTCTCCGGGCGCCCGGCGTAACCGCCCCGATCGTCGGCGCGACCAAACTCAACCACGTCAAGGAGCTGATTGCCGCGGTCGATATCAAGTTGACGAAAGAGGAAACCGCGGCGCTCGAAGCACCCTACCAGCCTCATCCCGTGCTCGGCTTCGAGCCACCGACACCCGAACGGATGACGCATTAGCGGCTTGCGCGCCGGCGCCATCCGGGCACGATTCGGCGCGGCGTCGTTTTAGCTCCTCAGTGTCGCGGCGAGGCTTGCGCCCTCGCGCCGACGAAAGGCGACCGCCACCCGCAGCCGTTCGAGGTGTTGCTCGATTATTTTGGCGCCGATCCGCACCTTGTGCGCCTGGAAGAACGCGTGCACTTCAGCCTCGCGGTCGAGCAGCGCCACGATCGCCTCGCACATCCGCGGCAGCGCGGCGTCGGGATACTTGCGCAGCATCTCATCCCAGTGCGCGCGGACGAAATCCCACGCCTCGTAGCGGCAGACCGTGTTGAGCATCAGCGAATGCATCAGGTACGGCGCGTTCTGCGTGCGCACCTCGCCGCTCAGCGTCATCTCCATCGTGTCGCGCAAAAGCCCCGGGCGGCGGAAGCTCGCAAGCGAGAACAGATAGCGCTGCTCCTCCTGCGGCGTCTTCGCAGATTTAAAGTTTCGCTTGAAAGTCTCGAAGCGCGCCTCGTCGCCTGTGCACGCGAGGATATTGATCACCGGCGGCACCAAATCGCGATCGAGCGCGGCCGGGTCCTGAAGATAGCGCTCGTAGGCTTCGGCAGCGCGGCGCTGGACTTCTGTGTCCTCGCCCAGCGTGCCGAGCGCCCCCAACAGCACGCCGCGCAACTGGCGCTGCAATTCGTCCTCGCCCGCCCGCGGTTCCCATCCAAGGCGCCGGGCCGCGGGCCCCACGGTTGCGCGGACCAGGGCGGCGAGCGCGGGGCGCTCGGCCTCGCTCACGATCAGGTCGAGATAGTTGAAAGGCGCAAGGATCGCGCGCCACACGTTGAGGTCGGTCTCCTCGCGCATCAGCTTGAGCGTCGGCAGGAAGTCCACCAGCCGCGTCATCCCGGCCACCGTCGCCGCCCACGAGTCGCTGACCAGCGCGTAGCGCTCAACCGCGCTGAGCTCGCCAAGATTGCGCGTCAGCGCAGCCATCAGCTCGGGCGCGTAGCGCACGCGGTAGAACCCGTGCGCGCCCTCGTTGAGCAGCGCCCATTCGATCCGGCCGCCGAGCTCGATCCGTGCTTCGGGCCCGTCGAGCAGCAGCTTGCGCGTCACCATCCCCTGCTCGGTGCGGGCGCGGATCATCATCGGCACCTGCCAGAGCTGCTTGTGAGCCTCGTTGTTCGCACCCTCTGGCAGGTAGAAGAAGCGCCGCTGGCGCACGATGAGCGAGCGCCCGTCGCCATCCCGCGCCGCTTCGACAATTGGAAAGCCGGGCTGAAAAATCCACGAATCCATCAGCCGGCGCACCGGCTCGCCCGAGGCCTCCTCCAGCGCGTCCCACAAATCGCCGGTCTCGGCGTTGGCGTACTGATGCTTGCGGAGGTAGGCGGTGATGCCTTTGCGGAAGCGCTCGGCGCCGAGGTACTGTTCGAGCATCCGAAGCACCGAGGCGCCCTTCTCGTAGGTCAGGACGTCGAACATCGAGCGCGCGTCCTCGGGGCTCAGCACCGTGTATTCGATCGAGCGCGTGTTGGCGAGCGCGTCGATTCCCATCGCGGCCGAACGGGAGACCGAAAAACTCTCCCAGCGCTTCCACTGCGGCTTCCAGGCATCGACCGCGAGCATCTCCATGAAGGTGGCAAAGGCCTCATTGAGCCAGATCCCGTTCCACCACTTCATCGTGACGAGGTCGCCGAACCACATGTGCGCGTTCTCGTGCGACACCACGTCGGCAACCCGCTCCAGCTCGGCGCGTGAGGCGCTCTTTTCGTCAACCAGCAGCGCGGTTTCGCGAAACGTGATCGCGCCGAGGTTTTCCATCGCGCCCGCGGCAAAGTCGGGAATCGCGATCAGATCCAGCTTGTCGCCCGGGTAAGGCAGCCCGTAGTAGTCAGCGAAGAACCTGAGCGAGTAGGCGCCGATCTCGCGCGCCCACGCGGTCAGCGCGCGCTTGCCCGGCACGTACGCCACACGCAACGGCGTGCCGGCGTCCACCGGCTCGGTCACCTCGAACTCGCCCACGATAAAGGCGACCAGGTAGGTGGACATCTTGATCGTCTCTTTGAAAACGACCTCCTTCTTGCCGCCGCCCAGCCGCCGCTCGCTCTCCACCCCCGCATTGGAGAACGCCGCGAGCTCCTCGTCGATCACGAGGCGCACCTTGAAGCTCGCCTTAAGCGCCGGCTCGTCCCAGCAGGGGAAGGCGCGACGCGCGTCGGTCGCCTCGAACTGAGTGCTCGCGACCAGATGGGTATTGCCCCGAGCATCCTTGTAGGTGCTGCGATAGAAGCCGTGAAGCTTGTCGTTCAGGATGCCGCGAAAGACGATGCGCAGCGTCCATTCGCCGGGCTCCAGTGTGCGTTCGAAGGCAAGCCGCGCGCGCTCGCGCGCCGGCTCCAGCTCGGCCTTGCCGCCGACGGTCGCACCGCCGCGCTCGGCGCTGACTCGGTCAATCTCGAGCTCCAACGCGTTCAACACGATCTCCGCCGTGGGCGAAAGCACGCGCACGGCGACGCTCTCCTCACCGGCGAAGGTGAATGCTTTCAGATCGGGAGTCAGGCTTATCTCGTAGCGCTCCGGCACCACGTTGGTCGGCAGGCGGTATTCGGAAGCCCTGTCGGCCAGCGGTGCGCCTTCCTGGTCTCGCATCGCAGTATCCTTCCTGTGATTAGCGGCCCACCCGCGCGCGCGGATCGCCGCGCCGGCATGGCCGCCCCCGCTTAGAGTACCGCGCGGCGGTGCAAACGGCCAATCCGCGCGCTACGCGCGCGCCATCTCGGCGAAATTCGTCACCCGCGCCCCTGCCGTCTTCAGCGCCGCCCTCAGCGAGCTGCTGGTGAGAATCTCGACCTCGCGCTGCGCCTCGGCTGGCGGCGGCGTGCCGCCGATGTCGGCTGCCGGATGAAAATAAATCTCGGTCGAGCCCGCGCGCAGGCGGGCGATTATGCCGAGCACGTAGCGCTCGCTCAGGTTGCCGCTCTGATGAAGACCGAAAAGACGATCCGTGGATTTGATTCCGCGCGCCGTCATCCGCCGCCGCGCACGCGCCGCAAGCGCGCGGAAAATCACCGCCTCGACCAGCTTGCGCGCGGCGTGGTCGCGCGCGAGGCCGAGCGTGCTCAGCACCGGCTCGCGGGGAAGCCGCAGGCAGGGCACGCGAAATTCGGACGCGAGGTCGAGCAGGATATCGGCGAGCACGGGGTGGACGTGAAAGTTGAGATGGCCGTCGATATGATTGAGGTAGCCGACAAGCCGAAGATGCGTCTCGACCTGGGCGCGGCATTCGTCGGCGAGCAGCTTGCGCAGGCGCCGGTTGAAGAAGTAGCGCATCCCGGCCAGCACCGGGTTCTCAGCAAAGCGCCCCGCGGCATCGACCAGCCCGTCCAGACGCGCCGCCGGCAGGACGCTCAGTCCCTTGCACACCACCAGATGGAGGCCGACGTCAAGCCCTGCAAGCTCGCGCGCGGCCGCGACCGCCGCATCGCGCGCGGGCGCGGCGACCATCAGGCTCGCGCCGCCGAGCACGCCCTCGCGATGGGCGCGGATTACCCCGGCGTTGGCCTCGGGCGACGCGCCGAAGTCGTCGGCGGTGAAAATCACCGATTTCTCCGGCGCGCCCGGCGCGCGCGGCGTGCTCACCGGCGCGCGGCCCGCCGGCCGCAACGCACGGCGTGGATCTTGACGGCTTCGCTCACCGGCGCAATTTTGCTAGCTACTCCGGCGCCGCTCAAGCCGGCATCCGCGTGATCCTGATTTTCTACGCATTCGCGCGCGAGGTGCGCCCGTTCAAGCGCCGCCTCAAGGGGCGCTCCGCACTCGGCATTGCCGGGCTCAATGGTTTTCGCGCATGGCTCGGCTCGACCCAGGTCATCGGCGTCGCCACGGGGATCGGGATGCGCCGCGCGGCGGAAGTTGCCGGGCGCGCGCTTGATACGATCCCGGCGCCGGCGCTGATTATCGCCGTGGGAGTCGCCGGCGCGCTCCGTGAAACTCTGCGGGTCGGCGACATCGTCCTCGCCGACAAGCTGATCGTCGACCCGCCGCACGACGCCGCCATCATCGCACTGCCCAGCGCCGACCTCGCACGTTTCGCCGCGGTGCTCGCGCGCCAGGACGTAAAGTTCGCGACGGGGCCGATTCTCACCGTGCCCCAGGTGCTCGAAACCTCCGCGGCCAAGCGCAGCGCTGCCGCTGCGAGCGGCGCGCTCGCGGTGGACATGGAAAGCGCGGCGGTCGCCGCGGCCGCCCATCGCCGCGGCCTGCGCTTTGCCTGCGTGCGTGCGGTCTTCGACACCCTGGACGAGGAGGTCGTCGGCGCGGGATTGGCGGGGCCCGACGGGGAAGTGAAGCCCCTTGCCGCGGCCGGCTTCATTCTGCGTCATCCGGCGGCCATCCTGCAGTTGCCGGCGATGTTGCGGAGCATGAACCGCGCGGCGGCGGCGCTCGCACCGGCGCTGGAGGCACTGGCGAGCGCCTGGTGAGCGGAGCGCCGGCCGAACCTCAGGCGGCGCCGCGGCGCGCGGGAGGCGCTGATCCAACTTCGACCCCGCCTTTCCAAACGCCGAGCCCGCGCTCGTAAGGGAAGTCCGCAAGGTGGCGTTCGAGCGCGGCGGCGTCGCCCCAGCTCTCCACCCGGGTCACCACGTGCACGCCCAGCGCAACCATCGGCAGAAAAATGAACACGCTCGCCCATCCGATTTGGGCCGCACCGATCCTAAAGAGCATAACGAGCCCGAAACAGACGATTCCCGCGTACAGCGCCGGCCCCCACAGCGCGCGCGCGGGTGCCGCGGGCGCGGCCCCGAAGGGCTTGCGCCGGCCGCGATTGAGGGCGCGGTCAAGCCACTGGAAGATCGCGATTGTCACCGCGCCGACGAAATACCATCCCAGGTAGTTACTGATCGGCACTCCGAAATGCGGGCCGGGCGGGTCGTACCAGAAGATCCTGCCCAAGAACCAGCGCTCGCCCAGCACGCTCAGTGGATCGATCACCATGTCCACCATCACCATGAACAGCGCCGCCATCAGCCACACCCGCGGCGCCCGCCGGAGCTCCCAGGTGTCGAGCACCCGCAGGTCCCATCCGCGCCGGTACAGCGGCGCGCTCAGCAGCAACGCCACGGTGTAGCTGGTGAACGCGAGGAAGGTGAACGAAAGCGAATCCATGAATGGCACGCCAGCGATCCAAATCTCGCGACCGCGCGTCGCCTCAATGTAGTGGTAGAGTCCAAACGGGAAGCCGTTGTGCACCGAGCTGAACTCGCACGCCCAGGCGACGGCGTAAGTCAGCGCCGTAAACAGGACCGTGGTGCGCAGGCCGAAGTTGACGATCGCGATCGCGAGATAAAAGCCCAGGAACACGAATACGTAGGGCCGAAGCGCAATGGTCGAGAGCAGCAGATGCATCGCCGGACCCGCTCGCTTACGCTGAACGGCGGTGCGCTTCGGCGTCCGCCGACGCCCAAGGCGCAACGCCGCTTGCGCGGAAGAATTCGATCGCGCGCGCCAGCGCGGCGTCGATCGGCCGCGCAGTATAACCCAGCGCTGCGCGCGCCTTGGACGAATCGAAGAACATCCGCTTGCGCGCCATCCGCACCTCGGTCAGGCTCGCGCGCGGCGGCCGGCCGGTCACCGTGCGCGCGATCGCCTCGGCCCCGAGCGCGAACGTCCACGCCACCGCATAGGGCACGCGAACCTTGGGCGCCCGCAGTCCCGACCGCGCGGCCAACCGCCCAAGCAACTCCTGTAGCGTGAGATTCTCGCCGCCCAGTATATATCTCTCGCCGACCACGCCGCGCTCGGCGGCAAGCAGATGGCCCGCCGCTACGTCCTCGACGTCAACCAGGTTCAGCCCGGTGTCCATGAAGGCCGGCATCCGGCGGTTGAGGAAATCGACGATGATCCGGCCCGTGGGCGTGGGCTTGAAATCCAACGCGCCGACCGGCGTCGAAGGATTTACAATCACCACCGGCAGGCCTTCGCGCGCTGCGCGCAGAGCCTCCTGCTCGGCGAGAAACTTCGAGCGCTTGTAGTGGCCGACCATATCGGCAAGGGTAACCGGCGTGTCTTCGCGCCCAGGCCCGTCGGCCGGGATGCCGAGCGCGCCGACGGTGCTGGTATGGACGATTCGTCGCACCCCGGCGCGGCGCGCGGCCTCAAGCACGTTCTTGGTACCCTCGACGTTGGCCGCGTACATCGGTGCGGGATCGAGCAGCCACAGGCGGTAATCGGCGGCGACGTGATAGACCTCGTCGCATCCGCGCACCGCATCCTCGATTGCAGCGGCGTCGCGCAGATCGCCCCATCGCAGTTCGCAATCCACACCCTCCAGCGCGCGCAGGTCGGAGCCCTTGCGCACCAGCGCGCGGACCGCGTCGCCGCGCGCGCGCAGCGCGCGCACGACGTGACATCCGACAAAGCCGTTGGCGCCGGTAACCAGCGCGCTCTTCATCGCCATCGCCGGCCTCAATCCGACGCCGCGCCGGCGACGCGCGCGGCGACCGCGGCCGCCGCCGCATGTCCGGAAGCAACCGCGCTTTCGATCGTCGCCGGAAGCCGGGTCTGAATCCAGTCGCCCGCCAGAAAGAGATTACGAACGGGCGTGCTCACCCCCGGACGCAGCCGATCGTATGCCGGCGACGGCGCCATCGTGGCCTGTTTCTCCTTGAGCACCAGGGCTTTGACCACGCGCGCCTGGCGCGCCGCCGGGATCATCGCGTGCAGGTCGCCGATTATCACGTCGAGCAGCTCTTCGTTGCTCTGCTCAACCAGCCGCCGCGCGCCGCTGATGACGAAGCTCAGGTAGCCCGGCGCGCGCTCGCCGCGGCCGGCGAAGATGCGCCGCTTGTTGAACATCCACTGCGTAGCGGTGCCGACGAAGCCGGCGAAGGCGGCGCCGGTGATTTCGCGATCGAACCATGCGTGGACGCAGATTATCGGCGAGGAACCGATCTCGCCCAGATGAGCGAAGAACGGATCGGCGCCGGCGCCCTCGGGCAGCAGCCGCACCAGTTGCCCGGGCGGCACGGCGGCGATGAAATTGGCCGCGTTCAGCCGCTGCCCATCACGCAGGCGGACTCCTGCCACCGCGCCGTCGGCGTCGAATTCCAATCCTTCGACGATCGCGCGTGTGGCGATCACTCCCCCGCCGTACTCGACGAGCCTGGCGGCCGCGGCACAGTAGAGCTCGCTTAGCCCGACGCGCGCATAGACGAAGGCCGAATCGCTCCGGCGCCCGAAGAAGGCGCGCTTGAGCACCTCGGCGAGCAACGCGGCGGAGGCCCGTTCGGGCTCGTCATTGAGCGTCGCGATAGCCAGAGGGTACCAGAAACATCGCCGGGCCTGCTCGCTCTGCTTCAGCACGTCCATCGCGGCGCCGACGGTGGCCGCGCCCAACTGCGCGCGATCGTAGCGAAGCATCCTGAGCAGCCTCAGCCCGGCCACCATCGCGCTCATCCGTTCGCCGCGCGTGAGCAACTCGTAGCGCATGAGCGCGGCGCTCATGTGCAGCGGGCCGGGCAACCGTGCCGTGCGCAGCACGCCGCGGCGCCCGTCGCGCTCAATCATTTCGATCTCGAGGTCGGGATGGAACACGAGATGGCCGCGCGAGCCGATACGGTCGAGGAACTTGAGCGTTTCGGCGTAGCATCCCATCATCACGTGCTGGCCATTGTCCACCGCGTCGCCGCTGTCGGGATCGGCGAAGGAGTAGGCGCGTCCGCCGAGCGCGGGTTTGCCTTCCAGCACGGCGACGCGAAAGCCGCGTTCAGCCAGCGCCGCCGCCGCGCTCAGCCCGGCGAAACCGCCGCCGATGATCACCACGTCGCGCGGCTCGACCATCGCGTTCAGCTCCTTGCGCGCAGGCGGGCGCCGGCCCACGCGCGGCCCACCAGGTAAAGTTTGCGCGGAGTAGACAGGCGATGGCGCCGGCCGAGCACGCCGTAGTTTTTGCGCGCGATCCGCTCAAGCAGCGCACTGTAGATCGAACGCATCGCCTCCGCGCACAGCATCGCGGCGCGGTCCTCGGCCGCCAGCGCGCGCTGCGACTCGGCGTAAAAGCCACGAGCGCGCGCAGTCTCGAACTCCATCAGGCGGCGGAACTTGTAGCTGTCCACGCCGCGCAGGATGTCGTCTTCCGAGACGCCGAAGCGCCTGAGGTCCTCCAGGGGCAGATAAATGCGGCCGCGCGCGGCGTCCTCGCTCACGTCGCGGATGATGTTGGTGAGCTGGAACGCGACACCCAGGTTCTCGGCGTAATCGCGAGTGCGCGGATTGCGGTAGCCGAAGATCTCGATGCAGATGAGGCCGACCGCCGAGGCCACCCGGTAGCAGTACAGGCGCAGCTCCTCGAAGCGCTCGTAGCGCGTGCGCGCGAGATCCATCTCGACGCCGTCGATGATTTCCTCGAAGTAACGGCGCGGAATCGAGTAGCGGCGCACGTTGTGCGCGAGCGCCCGGGAGATCGGATGGGTCGGCGAGCCGTCGTACACGCGGCCCAGTTCGGCGCGCCAGCGTCCGAGCAGGGCGCCGGGGTCGCCGACCGCGACGTCGTCGGCGATATCGTCGATGAAGCGGCAGAAGGCATAGACCGCGTAGAGCGCGCGGCGGCGCTCGCCCGGCAGCAGCATGAATGCGTAGTAGAAGTTCGATGACGCGCGGCGCGTGATCGTCGCGCAGCGCGCGTAGTCCGCCTCCAGCGGCAAGGCCGCCGCCGCGGCGCCCGCCTCAGGCTTCAAGCCGCCCTCGCATCGCCCCCCACCCAAGGCGCAGATAGTCGAGTTTGCCGAGCCTGGGACGGCGGTGGAAAACGTCGTAGCCCACGCGCGCGAGCGCGCGCAGGATCGCAAGTCCGCCGCCGGCGAACATCAGGATGTCGCGCCTGAGCCGCCCATCGACCGTCTCGGCCAGCGCGGCTCCCTTGACCAGCAACCGGCGCGCGTAGTCGGCCTCATGGCGCATCAGGGCGATGAAGCCCTCGCCCGCCCGATGCGCACGGAGGTCGTCCACGCTTACGCCGAAGCGTGCGAGGTCGCGCCGCGGAAGATACACGCGCCCCTTGTCGAGGTCGAGCGCGACGTCCTGCCAGAAGTTCGCGAGTTGGAGCCCGCTGCACACCATGTCGGAAAGCGCCTGGCGTTCAGCGTCGCGGTAGCCGAACAGATAGAGCACAAGGTGGCCGACCGGGTTCGCCGAATAGCGTGCGTACTCCATCAAGTCGTCGATGGTCTCGAAGCCTTGAAAGTTGACGTCGGAGCGGAAGGCGCGGAGCAGGTCGGCGAACGGCTGGCGCGGGATCGCGAAACGGCGCGCGGTATCGGCCAGCGCGACGAACACCGGATGGCGCGGGGCGCCGGCGTAGGCAAGGTCCAGCTCGCGCTCCCACTCGTCGAGGCGGGCGAGGCTCTTCTCCTCGTCGGCGAAGTCGTCGGCAATGCGCGCGTAGGCGTAGATCGCGTGCATGTGCGGGCGCATCGCGCGCGGCATCAGCCACGACGCGATCGTGAAATTTTCGTAATGCGAGCGGGCCAGGCGTCCGCAAAATTCGTACGCCTCGGCGAGCGCGCGCTGCGTCGTCCGCTCTGATGAAGCGTCGGCGGCCGGTCCACCGTGCGCGCCGACTGAATGACCGCCGGCCAGGTTTGCGTCTTCCGCCTTCACGTCAGAGCGGCGCCGCTCGCGGCGCCCCGATAAGCTCGCGCGCCTGCGCCCGCGCCCATCCGTCAACCTCGTAGAGGTCTTCCAGCGTGCGCGCGGAACGGTTGTGATGACGCGCCATTACGGTTTCGACATGGCGCGGAATATCGACGAAGCGCACCCCCCCGGCGAGGAAGCCGGCGACCAGCTCCTCGTTGGCCGCATTGAGGCACGCCGCCATCGTGCCGCCCTCCCGCAACGCCTCATAGGCCAGGCGCAGGCACGGGAAGCGCGCCGGGTCGGGCGCCTCGAAGGTCAGGTGGCCAACCTCGGCGAGCGAAAGCGGCTTGAGATGATCGAGCGGCAGGCGCTCGGGAAATGCGAGCGCGTAAGCGACCGGAATCGCCATATCCGGCACCGCCATCTCGGCGATCACCGAGCCGTCGATGAACTCTACCATCGAATGCACGACGCTCTGCGGATGGATGACGACGGCGATACGCTCGGGCGGCAGGTCGAACAGCCAGTGCGCTTCGATCACCTCGAGCCCCTTGTTCATCAGCGTCGCCGAGTCGATGGTGATCTTGCTGCCCATCCGCCACGTCGGATGGTTGAGCGCCTCGGCGATGGTCACCGAGGCGAAGCGCTCCGGAGCAAGCCGCAGAAACGGGCCGCCCGAGGCGGTCAGGATGATGCGCTTGACGGAATCGCGCGCGCGGCCTTCGAGGCACTGGAAAATCGCGTTGTGCTCGCTGTCCACCGGCAGCAGACGCACGCCGCGCTCACCCACCGCGCGCGTCATCAGCTCGCCCGCGACGACCAGCACCTCCTTGTTGGCGAAGGCGATATCCTTGCCGGCCGCGATCGCGGCCAGCGTCGGGCCCAGGCCCAATGCCCCGACCAGCGCCGAGACCACGATATGCACTTCGGGATGGGTGGCAACGGCTACCGCGCCGTCGGTGCCGTGGGCTATCTCGGCCTTGCAGTCGCAACCGAGGCGCCGGCGCAGCTCGGCGGCCAGCTCGGCCGTGGCGACCGAGACCAGCTCGGGGCGGAAGCGCTCGACCTGCTCGACCAGCAGGTCGAGATTGCGGCCGGCGGCGAGCGCGGCGACCCGGAAGCGATCGCGAAAGCGCGCCACCACGTCGAGCGTGGTGACTCCGACCGAACCGGTAGAGCCGAGAATCGCGATCGTCTTCACGTGTGTCGAATCAGTCTGCGTTTTAACCCCGATGCGTCGCCCCAAAGCGGTTCAGCGCGCGGCAAGCTCGCCGAGCCGCTTGCGCAACCGTCCCAGCGCCATCAGTGGAAAATAATGCGCATACATGTGGTAGCGCAGATAAAAATGGTTCGGAAAGCCGGTGCCGGTGAACTCCGTGTCTTCCCAGTCGCCCGACTCGCGCTGACGCTCGACCAGCCATTGCACGCCCCGCATCACTGCCGGGCTCACTTCGTCCTCGCCGGCGAGCAGCCCGATGATCGCCCACGCGGTCTGCGACGCGGTGCTGTTGCCTCGTCCGCGCCACGCGGGGTCCTTGTCGCTCAGGCAGTTCTCACCCCATCCGCCGTCGGCGTTCTGCACCGATTTCAACCAGGCAACCGCGCGTTTGATCCACGGTTCGTTCACGTCAACGTCGATCGCGCGCAGGCCCGAGAGCGCCGAGAAGGTTCCGTAGATGTAATTGACACCCCAGCGGCCCCACCACGAGCCATCTGCTTCCTGCTCGCGTTTGAGCCACGCGATCGCGCGGCGCGCCACCGGGTGGTCGGCGCGGTATCCCACCGCGGCCATCATCTCGAGCACGCGCCCGGTCAGGTCGGGACAGGTCGGATCGGTCGCCGCTTCGGTGTCGGCGGCGAAGGTCGCATAGTTCAGCCAGGTGGCGTCGTTGTCGACGTCGAAGGCGGCAAAGCCGCCGTCCTTCGACTGCATCCCCATCACCCAGTTCGCGCCCAGGTTGATCGCGCGCTCGCGCGCCGCGGCGTCGTTGGCCGCGCTTCCTGCAAGCACCATCAGGATGACCGCGGAGTCGTCAACGTCGGGGTACCAATCATTGTAGAACTCGAAGGCCCATCCGCCGGGCTCGAGATTTGGCCGCTTCACCGACCAGTCGCCCTTCTTGAAGATCTGATGATCGAGGAGCCATTTGCCGGCGTCGCGCAGCGCGGGATGGTCGGGCGCCAGCCCGGAATCGATCAACGCCTTGGCGGCGAGCGCGGTGTCCCAGTTGGGCGACACGCAAGGCTGGTAGAGGATCGAGTCGCCGTAGTCCCAGATCAGCTCGTGGGTTGCCTCGAGCGCCTTTTTGATAACCGGATGATCGTTGCGGTAGCCGAGCCCCTTGAGCGCCATCGTGCTGAGCAGATAACACGGCTGAATGCCGCCCCACGAACCGTTGGCGTCCTGATGCTCGAGCAGCCACTGTTCGGCGCGCGAGATCGCCCTCGCGCGCAGCCGCTTCAGATGATGGCGGTCGTAGGCACCCAGCAGGCGGTCGGCAAGGTTGAAGAACTTGCGCGGCGACCACCAGGCGGCGCGCGGCAGCTCGAATTTGGTGAAGTGCGGCGGCTGGATGTAAAGCTCCAGCACCCCCTGGCGCCAGTCCACCTCCACCACCGGCTTGCCCGCGCGCAACAGCATCAGCGCGACCACCGTCGCGCGCGCCCACGACGACAGCTCGTAGAGATTGACCGGCAACCATAGCGGCGTGAGTATCCACTCCACCGGCAACGCGGTGGTGCAGTCCCACGGCACCTGATTCATCGCGGCGAGGTAGAAGCGGGCAAGCGTGCCCGCGCGCGCGATGCCGCCGCGCGCGAGGATCCAGCGCCGCGCCTGCATCATCTGCTCGTCGCCCGCACGCATACCGCTCAGCTTGAGCGCGAAGTAGGCCTCGATGGTGGTCGAGAGGTCGCCCTCGCCGCCCGGGAACAGGCTCCAGCTGCCGTCGGCCATCTGAGTGTCGAGCAGGTAGCGCTGGAGCCTGGCCTCCATCGCCGGATCGCTGACGCCCATGAAGCGGTTGAAGATGATGAACTCGGCGTTCATCTCCGCGTTGGCTTCGAGTGCCGCCTGCCAGTAGCCCTCGGGATGCTGGAGTTTGAGCAGGGCGCGCTGCGCACGGTCGATCGCGGAATGAATCTTCGCGGCGAACTCGTCGTGCGGCGAAGGCGCAATAACGGCCGACGCCGCGGCCCCGCCGATAGCGATGTCGAGAGCTTCACTCATAAGTCACAGGTTCCTGCGTGTTTTCGATGCGCCAGATCCCGCCACGCGCGCCAGACCCGCGCTCCCTCAGGGAACGATGGCGCACTTCAACACCTCGCCGCGTTCGAGCATGCCGAACACCCCGGCCAGTTCGGCCAGCGGGCGGCGCGCATTGATGATGCGCCGCAGACCGGGGATGCCCTCGGCGAGCATCTCGCATGCGCGGCGCACGTCGCGCGGGCGGAAATGAAAGGGCGCGATCAGCGTCAGATTGTCGTAATGCATTCGGCGCGTATCGAGCTCGATTTTGGTCCCGGCAGGGCATCCGCCGAAAAACACCACGCGGCCGCCGCGGCGCGCCCGCGCGAGCGCGTCGCTCCATCCGCCGACCTGCCCCGTGCATTCGATCACCAGGTCGGGACCGTATCCGTCGTTGAGCCGCGCCACTTCGGCGGCGGAATCCTGCGTGCCCGCGTCGATGACGCAATCGGCGCCCAGCTCGCCCGCCCATTGCAAGCGCTCGCGGCCGCGCCCGGCGACCGCGATCTCGCGCACGCCAGCCGCGCGCAGCGCCACCATGTGCAGCAGGCCGAAGGCGCCGGCACCGATGACCAGCGCGGTCTCGTGCGGCGCGGGCCTCGCCAGCGCATGCGCATGAACCACGCAGGAGAGCGGCTCGAGCAGCGCGGCTTCCTCGAAACTGAGCGCGGGCGGCTTGATGAACGTGTTGCGCGCGACCACGTGCGCGGGCAGCAGCAGAAAGTCCGCGTACGCGCCCATCACCATTTTTTCCATCGCCTGCGGGCAGAGATTTTCCTGTTCGCGACGGCAGTAAAAGCAAGTTCCGCAGGGCGCGGTCGGCGCCGCCATCACCGCATCGCCGGGCTTGAATTGCGCCACGCCGTCGCCCGCCTCGACGACCACGCCCGCGAACTCGTGCCCAAACGGCGTCGGCAGCCGCCACATCGGATGGCCCCTGCGGTAAGTCTTCAGATCGGTGCCACAGCTCAGCGCGCATTCAATTTTGAGCAGCAGCTCGCCCGGCCCCGGATGAGGCGGGGTAAACTCGCACAACCGCAGATCGCCCGGCGCAAAGAGTACGGCCCGGCGCGCATGCGCTGGGAGGCGCCCGGCGGAGGCGGCGTCCGAACCGGAACGTGCGACGGCGGGCTTCACAACTTGCGCTCCACGGCAAAGCTCGCGAGATGGCGCAGCGGGTCGGCACGATGGTCGAAGCCTGCGAGCGTCTGATGGGCGCGGCCTTCGAGCTCGCGGGCAAGCGAGCGCGAGCGCTCGAGTCCCAGCAATCCGGGATAGGTGTTTTTGCCGTGCGCGGCGTCCTTGCCGGTGCGTTTGCCGAGCTGCTCGGCCGAGGCCTCGACGTCGAGGATGTCGTCGATCACCTGGAAGGCGAGACCCAGCGCGCGTGCGTAACCTTCCAGCGCGAGCAACTGGGCATGGCCGGCTCCGCCCAATCGCGCACCGCCGCGTACCGCGGCGACAAACAACGCGCCGGTCTTGCGGCTGTGGAGATGCTCCAGCTCTTCGATACTCATCGCGCGCCCTTCGCCGAGAAGGTCGATTGTCTGCCCGGCCACCATCCCGGCCGAGCCCGCAGCCTGCGCCAGTTCACCGACAGTGGCGATCAGCGCGGCCTGCGGCGCGGAGGAGCGGGCAAGGACCGCAAAGGCGTCGGTCAGCAGCGCGTCGCCGGCCAGGATCGCGAGCGCCTCGCCGTAAACCTTGTGATTGGTCGGGCGGCCGCGGCGCAGATCATCGTCGTCCATGCATGGCAAGTCGTCATGGATGAGCGAGTAGGTATGAATCATCTCGACTGCGCAGGCGAAGGCCATCGCGACCTCGACCGCCCCACCTACCGCTTCGCACGCCGCGAGCGCGAGGATCGGGCGCAGGCGCTTGCCGCCGGCCAGCAGGCTGTAGCGCATCGCCTCGCGCAGCCGCGCCGCCGGGCCGCAGTCTTCGGCGACCGCGCGCGCCAGCTCCCGCTCAACCATCGCCGCCCGCTCGCTCAGATAACGCTCGATATCGAACGGCCCGACGATGGGCGCGCGCGCGGCGAGATGTCCGTTGCGGGCGCGAACAGCGGCGTGATTCACCGAAACCCGTTCAGGGTCGCGGCGCCGATGTCGCTCTTCGGATTTTGCGTCTGCCATCGGTTTATCGTCGTCTCACCACGCGGGCCCTTGCTGTGGACCCGGCTCCGCCCCCCGTCGTGGCGCGGCGCGCGCGCCGAGCGCTTCGCATGTGATTCTGGTCTGCGCCGCGCTCCCGGCCGGCGCAAAACCGAGGCTGGCCGAGGAGTTGGCCCGTGGCGCGATGGCGCGCGGCTGGCGCACCTGCGCGGTGCTGCCGGCCCATCAGGACATATAGTGGCGCACCATCCGCCACGAGTCCTTCAGATTCTGGCCAAATTGCAGCGCTACCGTGCCTTCGAAACCCGAATGCAGCTTGCAGTCACGGCAGCGGATGTCCTGCTTGGTGCGGTAAAACTCCCAGTCAGTCGCTTCGTGGAGCTGCCGGAAGCTCTTGTAGTGCCCGTTGGTGATCAGGTAGCAGGGGCCCTTCCAGCCCTGCGGATTGCGGGTAACGGTGGTCCATGGGCTGCACAGCAGGTCGCGCTCGCCGGTCAGGTAGTCGAGATAGATGGGCGTGTTGATGATCTTGTAATCGTCGGCCAGCTTGCGCACCCGCTTGAACTTGTATGGCATCTCCTCCTTGCGGAGATAGATCTCGTCATTAGTGAGCACCTGGTAATGGTAGCCGGGCGTCAGCAGCATCCCGTCCACGCGCAGGCTTGCGAGCATCTTTATCAACTCCTCGATTTCCTCGGCGCTGGTCTCGCGGAAGATGGTCGAGTTGGTCTGCACCCGATAGCCCTTTTCCTTGAGCAGCTTGATCATCCGGACACAGGTGTCGAAGACGCCATCGCGGTCCACCACTCGATCGTGGGTCTCGCGCATGCCGTCGATATGGATGTTGAAGCTTAGGTAAGAGCTGGGCTCGACCTGGCGGATAAAGCGCTCGAGCAGGATCGCGTTGGTGCAGATCTGGACGTGACGGCGCTGCTCGATAAGCCCCTTGGTCAGCGGCACGATATGCTTGTACATCAGCGGCTCGCCGCCACAGATCGAAACGATCGGCGCGCCGGCCTCCTCGGCGGCGCCCAGCGCCTCGTCGAGCGGCATCATGTCGCGGATGGTGTCCTTGTACTCGACGATTCGCCCGCAGCCGATGCAGGCGAGATTGCAGGCGTGCAACGGCTCCAGCATCAGCACCAGCGGAAAATACTTGTCACCCGCGCGGCGCTTCTGGCGCATGTAGCGGTTAAGGTCAAGCATCAATCTGAGCGGCATCCGCATTGCGATGTTACCTTCCGAGGAACGTGAAGAACCGGTTCCGGTTCAGGCAACGGCCTTGCCGCCTTCGGCAGGCCGCGTTTGCGCTTCGCCAAACAGCCAGTTGCCAATCATCGCCACCGTTCCATCGATTTCAGCCGACGAGCCTGGGCTGAACAGGAAGCCGATGAGCGAGCCGTTGAGCGCGGAGAGCATGAAGCGGGCGGCCGCCTCGGGCGCGATGTCGCGCGCGCACAAGCCTTTTTCCTGCGCGCGGCGGATTATATCGACCATCAACTCGCGATAGCCCTCGTAGAGCTTCATCACCTGCATGCTCAGCTCCTCGGGCACTTTCTCGCCGTGCAACAGCTGGCCGAGGAAAAAGCGCACCGAGGCAGCGTTATCGCGCACGAAGAGCAGATAAGACTGCACCAGCCTGCGCAGCTGCGACCGCTCATCCAGCGCACCCACTTCCTCGGCAAAATCAATAAAGTAAGGCTCGAGCAGCCGGTTGAGGACGGCCAGAAAAAGCTCTTCCTTGGTCTTGAAGTGCCAGAAAATCAGCGCCTTGCTCACTTGCGCCTCGCGCGCCACCTCGGACATCGAGGTCTCGTGGAAGCCGCGGCGTGCGAACAGGCGGATAGCCGCCTGAAGGATCTCATCCCGCGAATCCTGGGGTTTTTCCTGCGCCGGCGAACGTGACTCAGACGCCATACATTCCGGTGGCCGCATGCCGGCAAAGCCTCCAAACGCACGCGCGACTCGCCGCGCATGACCCGAAGGAAAAGCCTTGTCCGAGCCTCAAGATCTCGCCCGAGACGCCTCGCTAACCTACCGGTCAATGAGCACTCTAACGCCCTAATGTTCAAAGTCAATAGGAGCGCCGCCGTCGGAATCGACGCGAATTCACACGACTTTGGCAATTACGCCTCGGCGATGGGATTCGCGCGCGGCCAACGTCATGGCGAGCGCGGCTCGTGCCTCGGCAAGATTTTCTGCCAGCAGCGCCGAGCCAGCACCCCCGACGATAGCGCGTTCAAAATCTGACGCCACCCCTGCAAACCACGCCGAATGGTAGGAATCGTCGATTTCGTCGGCGATCGACAGATTCTCAGACGCACCGGACCGCGCGGTCAGCACGATACGATTGTCCTCGATCTCGAGCGCGCGCTCGCTCCCGTAGACAAGCGCGCGCGTGCGACGGACCGGTGACTGCCAGCTCAGATGCGCCGACCCCAGGCGCCCGTCAGGGAAAGACACGCGCAGGTCGGCGACGCCTTCAACGCCGCTATTGGGAGCCGCGTCGAGCCAGGCCGAAACGGATACCGGGTCGACCCCGCCCATCAGCCAGCGCATCAGGTAGAAAACGTGCCATCCGTGGTCGATGAGGATGCCGCCGCCTGATGCCGCCCCTGTCCGCCATCGCCCGCCCGTGCCCGCGCTCACACCCGCCGGAGCGGTCCGCAGGCGGTCGAGCGCGACGTAGCGAATCTCGCCCAGACGCCCGTCGCTGATCATCCGCTGCGCCAGACGATATGCCGCTGCATGCTTCCAGTTGTGGACGCACATCAGTACCCGCCCGCGGTTTACGGCGGCGGCGCGCAGTGCGTCGAACTCGACGACGTCCAGGCAAAGCGGCTTCTCGACCAGCACGTGCACCCCGGCTTCCAGCGCCATCCGCGCTGTGGCCGCGTGGAAAGCGGGCGGGCTTGCGACGTCGATGAAGTCGAGCCGTTCGCCGTCGAGCATCAGCTCCAGATCATCGTACGCGCGGACGTTGGGGATGAGGCGAATCGCGTGATGGCGCCGCTCGGCAATCGGATCGTGGATCGCTACGATGTTGACGTCGAGCCGCGTGCGCCATCCGGCCAGATGGGCTTGGGCGGCGACCTCGCCGAAGCCAGAGATTGCGCCGCGCAGGCTCATCGCCCCGTCCGGCGCCATTGCGCCAGGTGCGCGCGGAACGCGTCCGTCATCGCCGCCGCCATCTCAGACGATCCAGTCGCGGGCGAAGCCTTCCAGTTCATGCTGGTAGCGATCCGCATGCAGCGTTGCGTTCATCAGGACCAGGCGATGAGCTCCGGCTTCCTCGTAGCGCTTGAGCGCCTTGCGCGGATCGCCGCCCGCGACCGGGTTGTAGATCGTGATTTCGAGCGAGCCGAAGTCGCGCCCGGCCTCCTCGCACAGCCTGCGCAACCGCACCAGCGCGCTTGCGAGTTGATCCGGGCTGACCGCGATCGGACACCATCCGTCGCCGATCGCGACCGTGTTCTTAAGCGCGCGCTCGCCGCCCGCGCCGACGTGGATCGGCGGATGCGGCTTCTGGAGCGGCTTGGGATTAACGCGAATAGGCTTGAAGCTGACGAACTCGCCGTCGAAGCCGGCCTCGGGCTTTGTCCACAGTTCCTTCATCGCGCGGATGCATTCGCGCGTATGGGCCCATCGCCGGCGGAAATCGACGCCCATGATCTCGCTCTCTTCGCGCAGCCACCCGGCGCCGATGCCGAAGATGAAGCGGCCGCCGCAATAGCGGTCGAGCGTGGCGACCTCCTTGGCCAGGATTTTCGGGTCGCGCTCCGGCACCAGACAGATGCCGGTGCCGAGTTTGATCCGGCGCGTAGCGCCAGCCGCGAGCGCAAGCCCGATGAACGGGTCGGGCATGTGCGCGTAAACCTCGGGAATCTTGCCGTCGCCACGCGGCAGACGCGTGTGAACCTCGGCCGGGAAGATCGGATGCTCGGCGACAAAGAACGATTCGAAGCCAAGTTGTTCGCAGCGCGCGGCGACGGTGGCGAAGTCGGCGGTATGCTCCGCGCACCAGGCCAGGATTCCTATCTTCATCGCGCACCCCCTATATAAGGCTCGCAAGGCCGATTCGTCCCAATAGACTAGGGCACACGCCGCTGGGATCAAGGCGCATGAGCGATCCGCGGCGGTCGCCGCCGATCATAACTGTGAGCTCCGCGGCGAGAGCACACGGGCTCGCCAGGCGGCGGGCGGTTCTCCGACCTGCCGTTTGAAGGCCCGCTTGAAGGCCGCTTCCGAGTCGTAACCCACATGTGCGGCAACCGCGGCGAGGCCGTACACAGCAGCTCCTCGCACTGCAGAAACCCGCAGATGACGCGCGTCCGATGCGGCCCCCGGCCCACGACCAGGCTGTTCAGGCCCGCAGTCGGCTTCAGAACCTGCCTCATCGGAACGGCCGCAAGCGAAAGATCGCTGGCGAGCGTGTGCTCGCCGCCATAGGGCATCAGCACGATGTCTCCGCCGGCCAGCTCGAACGGCGGCGCGCCGTCAAGAGCGATCCAGCAGCGGCCGTGCGCAATGATATGGAACAGAAGGAGCTGTTTCGCCCCGGGCAGCATCAGGCGCGCGAGTTCCGCCGCAGACGCGGTCCGGACCGCCCATGGCGCGGCGAGATCCGCGCGAAAGAAAATCGCACCCGACAGATGAATCACCCGCAACACATCGGACAGCACATCGGCGCGACCCAGCGATTGCGGCCGGCGTTCCGGCGTCTCGGGCAAGGCTTTCGGCGTCGCGGTCATTGTCTCGTTTGCGTCGTGAGAGGAAGATGCGAAAGGAATCGAGAATACAGGCCGAAGATTATTCGGTCAGACGGCTCAAGGAAAACAATTGGCGGCACGGCGCAAGGTCGGCCCGGCTCTTGCCGGCGCGGCCGTCGAGGAGGCGCGCAGATGGCGACGACATGGAGCGCGAAGGGCGATTACTTTGAGACCTGCAACTGCCAGACGCTTTGCCCGTGCATTTTCCTGAGCCCGCCGACCGAGGGAAATTGCACCGTGCTGGTGGGATGGCATATCGAAGCGGGGAAATTCGGCGAGGTATCGCTGGACGGCCTGAATGTGGCGGCGTTGTTCCATTCGCCCGGCCCGATGCATCAGGGAAACTGGAGCGCGGGCTTGTACCTCGATTCGCGCGCTTCAAGTCAACAGAGCGACGCGCTGCTCAAGATTTTTACCGGACAGGCCGGCGGCGTACCCGCAGCGCTCCATCCGCTGATCAGCAAAGTGCTCGGAGTGAAAAACGCCGAAATCGCCTACCACGCAAACGGCCGGACGCGCCGCATGACCATCCGCGATATCGGCGAATCGGAAATCGAGGCTCTCGAAGGCGCCGGCGGCGCCGAGGTGACGATCAGCAACCATCCGCTCGCTATCGCACCCGGCCATCCGAGCGTCGTCTCCCGCTCGAAACGGCTGAAGTTCCGCGACCACGGCTTCGAACTCGACCTCGCGGGCAGGACCGGCCAGTTCTCCCCGTTCACCTATGAAGGCTGACGCAGCAACATCCTCGGCCGCCCGCTGAAGCAATCCAAGCCTGCCTGACGCAGTGCCGTGGTGCTTTTGTTCCTGGGCCGAGGTCAAGCCAGGGGCCGAGCGACTCCCCCGTAGTCTTTTCCCTCCGAGGGCCGGAAACCGCTCAGACGTAAATCTTCGCCAGCCGTTCGAGCTCGGATTGGTACTGCGAGGGGCCGAGCGCGCCGGCAACCAGCGCGATCACAAAGCGGCCCACGCCGAGCGCGGCGTACCTGCCCAGCTCGTCCTGAACCTTGGCGCGTTCGTTTCCCAGTGCGCCCATCACCGTGATGTCGAGCCTGGAGTAGTCGCGCCCGACTTTCTCGCATTCCTCGCGCAGCTCGGGGAGCGCCTTTTTCAGATCGTCAACCGTGACCCGGATCGGGCACCATCCGTCGCCCCATCGGGCGACCCGCTTGAGCGCGTTCTTGTCGCGGCTGCCTAGCAGGACCGGCGGACCGCCGGGCTGCGCCGGCTGCGGATAGCAGCGCACCGGCGGAAACTTGATGTATTTGCCCTCGAACGACGCCTCGCCCTTACTCCACAGCGCGCGCATCGCGCCGACGTACTCGGCGCTCTGTGTCCATCGGCGCGGAAAATCGGCGCCGAGCAGCTCGGCCTCCTCGCGCAGCCATCCGGCGCCGATGCCGAAGATGAAGCGCCCGCCGGAGAAATGATCGAGGCTGCCGATCTGCTTGGCCAGGATCAGCGGGTTGTGCTCCGGCACCAGGCAGATGCCGGTTGCGAGCTTGAGCTTTCGGGTCGCCGCCGCCGCCATCCCGAGCGCGACGAACTGATCGCCCATGTGCGAATAGACCGGCGGAATCGGCCCGCCCTGCGGAAATGGCGTCTTGGGGTTGGAAGGGAGCACCGGATGCTCCGGCACCCACATCGATTCGTAACCCAGATCCTCGGCGGCGCGGCAGAAGTCCGCCGGGTTGGCGGTGTCCTCGGTAAACGGCATCAGTAACCCGATCTTCATGCGGTCCACCTCCGGGATGGGCTGTGCGGATGCTCACTCGCCCAAGGCGAGTTGTCGCAAAAAGCGCCGATGATTTCCAGCCGCGCGAAAGGCGATAACACCCCCACGCCATCCCGGCCTTCGAAACGGTGAGGAAAAACGAGAGCCTACTTCCAGCCGAAGAATTCGCGCGCCCATACGAAGTGGCCGACGCCCGCTGCACGCCCCGCCTGCGCATCGATCTCCTGGTCGCCAACCATCGTCGAAGCCGCCATATCGACGCCGAAGGTCGCACCCAGCTCGGTCAGCATTCCGCCCTTGGGCTTGCGGCAGGCGCATCCAGCCGAATCGTCGTGCGGGCAGATCTGCCAGCCGCTCAGTATCCCGCCCAGCTTGTCGTCAAGCTCGGCGAGCGCGGCCTCGACCTGCTCCGCAGAGAGCCGGCCGCGCGCAATCCCGGCCTGATTGGTGACGACGAAGATCAGATGATCGCGAATTGGCGCGAGCTTCTCGGCCACCCCGGGCAGGAGCTCGACTACGATCCTGCCGTCGCGGCCGAGCGGGAGCTGGCGCGTCTCGTCCATCGCGACGAGCGTCCCCGCGAGGTCGCAAAACAGCGCACGGTTTCCGGCATCCTGCGCCATCGTGGAAACCCGTTACGGAGCAGAGCGCCAGTCCACATGGTCGCGGACGTGGGCGAAGACTTCGTCAAGGATTTCGGCGCCGGCTTCGGCCTGCTCGCGCGTGATCACCAGCGGCGGATTGATCCGCATGCGCGGGAAGTAGCCCATCACCAGAAGCCCGCGCCTGAGCGCTTCCTTGAAGATCATCTCGGTGACCGAGCGCCCGAGCATTTCTCTGGTCTTGCGGTCGCGGACCAGATCGATGCCGATCATCAGGCCCTTGCCGCGCACGTCACCGACGAATTCGTACTTCTCCTTGAGCCGCATCAAACGTTCGAGCAGGAAGGCCCCGACCGTGGCGGAGTTTTCGACCAGCCGCTCGTTTTGAATCGTGCGCAGCGTCTGGGCCACCGCCACCGCCGCCAGCGGATTGCCACCGTAGCTTGACGACGACGCGCTCGGTTTGCCGAACGGCTCGCTTTTGCCGAGTTCGTCGCTCAGCAGCACGCCCGCAACCGGAAAGCCCGAGCCCATCCCCTTGCCGATCGTCATGACGTCGGGCTGGACCCCGCTGTGCTCGACGCCCCACATCTTCCCGGTGCGGCCGAAGCCGGTGATCATTTCATCAGCGATCAGCAGCGCTCGATGCTCGCGCGCGAGCTCCTTGAGCGCGGGCAAGTAGTCGTCGGGGGGTATCACGTTGCCCGCCGTTCCTTGCATCGGCTCGGCTACCACCGCGGCGAGCGCGCCCGCCGAACTGCGCTTGAGCTGCTCGCGCGCGAAATCGACGCAGTACAGCCCGCAGCCCGGGTATTCCATCTTGAACGGGCATCGATAGCAGTCGGCGTACGGGACCAGGTATTGGCCCCCGGCGAGCGGACCGTAACCCTGCTTGGACTCGTCGCCGATAAGCCCCATCACGCCCGCGGTCTTGCCGTGAAAACCACCCCAGAAGCCGAGCACCTCGTGCCGCTTGGTGGCCGAGCGCGCAAGACGCAGCGCCGCTTCAACCGCCTCCGCGCCGCCGCTATAGAGATGCGCGCGCTTGAGTTTGCCGGGCGCGGCTTCGCCCAGCGCCCGGAACGCCTCGGCGCGCTCGGGCGTGGCGAACGTTCCGACGATCAGGCGCGAGGCTTGACGCGCGAGCGCGTCGGCGAGCGCGGGATGCGCATGGCCGAGGCTGGCGACCGCCACACCTGCGAAGAAGTCGAGGTAAACATTGCCATCGACGTCGGTCAGCGTGGCGCCTGCGCCGTGGTCGAAAGCGACACCCGCGAGCTGGGAGATACGCTGGCGGCCGGGCGCGATATGGCGCTGCTCGGTCTCGAATAATGCCCGCGAGCGCGCGCCCGGAATTTCGGTGACGATCTTCGGCAGCGCCGCGGCCAGCGTGCGTCCGTTGGACGCTTCTGCAGCCTGACGTCCGTCGGTCCGCCGGCCATTGGCGGCCGGGACTGCATCAGATGCGGCCGGGCTCTGGGATGCGGTGGTAATGGGCCTCGGCGTATGCGATGTGCTCATCCGCTGTTCTGCTTGAGCTCCCCTCGGGCAATGCGGCGCCAATCTGCGCGCCGCCCGTTCAGACGTCCTGGCGCGGCTGACGCGCCCGGCGCAAAAGCGCCACACATCGGCGCGCGATCGCGCGCGCGGCGGCCTGGCGCACCCTGCTGAAGCTGGGCCAGTCGTTGAAATCCACAATCATGATGCGCTCGCCGTCGATTATCGCGTCGCCACCCCACGCCTCCAGGCCGAGCGCGGCGGCGCCCGCGGCCGCGCTCTGCGCCAGCGCGAGGCTTGTCCGATCCGACAGCTCGCCGGTTTCGGGTAGGGCCGCGAAATACTCGCCGCCGCTTACGCCGTAAAACTTGACCACCCTGCCCTCGACCGCCTGCTGCACGTAGGCCAGCCCCACGCCGCGGCGCGCAAACCCGGCCAGCGCCGTGCGCAGCGCGCTCCGGCTTTCTACCCGTTGCACGTCGTCGGAGGCAAGCGCATGGAGGTCGCCGCGCTTGACGTACATCGGAGCATCAACATCAAGCACGCCGAGCGGCATCAGGTCGGGCGGGCGCGCGTCGGTGCGCACCAGAGCACCCGAGGGCGCCGGCACGCCGGCATGGCTCAATCCGGCATAGAGCAGGTCGCGGTAGCAGTTGCGGATGGCGAGCGCGGAATTGATCGCAAGCGCGCCCTGGCGTTCAAGGGCGGCCAGGCGGGCCAGCGCACGTTCACCCTGGCACATCGCAAGCACGACGTCGGCGGCTGGCGGGGTCCGTTCCACAAACTGCGCGGCGCTGATCGCGCCGACCTCGAAGCCGTTCTCGCGCAGCGCGCCGAGCGCGCTGTCGAGGATCGCCGCGTCGGCCTCGACCTTGCCCGGGGAAAATTCCGCCTCACGATAGATTCCCAGCGCACGCATCGTCATTCACGCTCCGCACCCGGCGCCGCACCAACCAGCGCGCGGGCCGCCGCGAGGTCGGCCGATTCATCAACGTCGATCGCGCCTGAAAGCTCGATCGCCGCCAATCGCATCCCGCTCTCCACCGCCATTCCCAAAAGCCGCCGCATCGCATCCAGGCCCGCCGCGCGCGCTCGCGGCGCGAGGTCGAAAATCGTACCCGGCAGCCAGTAAAACCCCGCCGTAACCATCGCGCTCTGGAACTCGCCGAGCGCAGTGATCGCGCCGTCCGAGCCGACCGCAGCAAATAGCGGACGCCGGTCGCCGCGCCATCGCACGACCGCCAGCGCTCCGTCGAACCGTCCCCCGCGCGGGGCACTGAGCTCGGCGGCCCGGTTTGTGAAAGATCTAAGTTCGCCCGGCGCCGCAACCGAGTCAACCGTGGCGAGCACGAAGTGCGAGGCGGCTTGCAGGTCGTCGCTGAGCGCAAACAACGATTCCATCGAACTCGCCGTGTCGCGCACGCGCAGCCGCAGCCAATCCGGCAATTGGAGCCGACGCGCCTCGAGCAGGCGCGCGGTCTCGGAATTGACCAGCGCCACTACGCTCGCTGCGCCCGCATGGCGCAACATCCGTGCCTGCCGCACGAGCATCGCCTCGCCACCCAGCTCGACCAGCGGCTTGGGAATGTCTCCCACCGCCGCGCGCAGGCGTTCGCCGCGGCCGGCGGCAATTATTGCGCCGCTGACTCCGCCGTCTCCCATTTGAGATCCTTCAAGTCTTCGAGCGAATCGATCGTCTGATGCGCGATCGCCGCGGCCTCGCGCTCGTGGGTGGCGCCCGCATGCGCAGTGCGGCCGGCTCGCAGCCAGATCGCGTGCATGCCCAGCTTGCGGGCCGGCGCACAATCCTTGTGCAGCGAATCTCCTACCACCGCGACGCGGTTGTGCGGCAGATCAAGTGCCTTGAGCGCGGCGACAAAAATCCGCTCGTCGGGTTTGAAAATCCCCAGATGCTTGGAATCGATCGCCACCTGGATAAGCTCGCGGATGCCGGCTTCGACCAGGATCACCTCGAGGTTGCCGTAGAAGTTCGATACAACCCCCAGCTTGAATTCGCGCGATAGCTCACGCATCAGGTCGCGGCTGCGCGCCAGCCCGTGCGCCGACTCTTCGGCGAAGTCGGCCGCAATGCGCTCGGCGACGCGATCGCTCCGCTGGTTGAGGCTGAGCAAGCGCTCGCGCACCTCGGCCGGACCTTGGCTGCGGAGATGGTCAAACTGATGGGCGACCAGAAAACGCAGTAGCTCGTGCAGGCCACGCCGGTGCAGAGGGGCGTCGGCGGCGTAGGCCGTGCGAGTGGCGTGCGCATAGGCCGCGTCGAGGTCGGCCCGACTCAGCTCGATCCCCGCCTGACGATAGTGGCGCAGGAATCGGTCCAGCCAGTGATGCGGATGGTCGAGCGTGCCGCCGAAGTCGAACAGCAAACCCCGGGTCGGACTGGTCACCCAGCAAGCTTAGCAGCCCATCCATCGCGCCTCTACAAATTTTCGCTTGAAGAATAAGCAGACGCTTCGGTTGCGCACAGGTTACCGGCGCAGGAATGTCGGATGTGACAAACCGCACGGTCAGCGCGTTGACTCGAGGCCGCGATTGTTCTAAAAACCTTTGTTCAATAAAGGTTTTCTTTGATTGAGACCGCACTAATCGACGTCCCCAGCCGGAGCGGGAATCTGATCTTCGGGCGACCCCTGCTCGAACGGCTGCTACTTATGTGTCAACGCGCCGGTGTGAAGCGATTCTTCATCGGCGCCCCCGAAGCCGAGCGTCCCTCGCTCCGCGACTCGTTAGGCTCATTTCGCGACAGCCCCGCAGTACGCTTCGTCGGCTCCTTCGCCCAAGTGCTCGAGGAGCTGCCGGCCGACGCGCCCTGTGTGGCAATGCGGGGGAACCTGGTAATGCCGGCCTCGCAGTTGCGGGCGGTCT